>NZ_JBRJGQ010000018.1:0-68581 GCF_053628575.1 Roseovarius sp. MBR-51 | reverse complement strand
AATCCGAAAGGGCAAAAGTGGACGACTTTTACGCCGCCCGCGACAACACTATGCCGTCGCTACCGTGGCCGAGTATTGCTCCGCCGTTCACAGATGCAGAGTCTGCGCCACTTGCCTTGTTGAAGCGAGCCGTGATGCACCTCATGACGCTCTCCACCTCAACCGAACGACCGGTACCTTCAATGTGGAATGATATCACTTCTGCCACCTCGCGTAGGCGCGAACTGTCCAACGGATTGCAATTGATGTTATCGCACACGTGAGCTGTCACCACTGCCTTGCTCCATGGGGGAGCCCCCCAGAAGAACGCCAACCTTCTCGGTTGCCGCGCGCAGTGGGTCATCTAAGAGATGCGCGTAGCGCGCAGTCGTTGCGGTTTGAGTATGGCCTAACAGGGCACCTATGATTGGCAGAGAATGTCCTGCGCTCGCGAGTAGGGATGCATAAGTGTGCCTGAGATCGTGCACGCGGACCGTGTGTTTGACCAAGTATTTGCCATGCGGCGTCTCGACTATCTCCATAAAGCCTGACGCTTCGCAAATTTTTCGCCAAGCGGACTTGATATCTTCGCGGTGCGTCCCCTTTTTCGACGGGAAAACCCACTCCTCATCCTCAGCTAAACCAGCTTGAATGTCCTGTAGCAGGCGAACTGCCGCTCCGGACAACGGAACCCGATGCTCTGTCTTCTGTTTGGTCATGGCGCCTGGTTTTGTCCATACGCCGACCTTCAAATCGAATTGCTCCCACCGGGCGGCGAGAGCTTCTCCCTTTCGCGCACCTGTCAGAAGAAGCATTCGAACGATGTTCGCTGCTTGTTGATCTGGAAAACGCTCCAAGCAAACTCCAAGAGCTTGAAGCTCGTCAGTTGAGAGATATCGTTGACGCTTGATCTCTTGGTTCTTTTCCGTTCCATTGGCTGGGTTATCTGTGCAGAGGTTCCAACGTATTGCGAGGTTGAACATCCGCGACAACAGGGCAAGAACACGATTGGCGTGATAGGGCTTGCCTCGGCGTGTGATTTTTTGGTGCAGCTTTACGATGTCTTCGTGGACTATCTCGGACAAGAAGCGGGTCCCAAGGGCTGGTGCAATTTCCTGAGCAATCATGTTCTTGTAACTGTTATATGTCGATTGCCTAAGTCGGGGTGGAGCGGAATAATCGAGGTACTGATGACACAGTTCATCAAACCGCACTTGGTTTCGTTCCCGGTCACGCTCATCAAGCGGATCTAGTCCGATATCTACGTCGCGCCTCAATCGCGCCGCCTCATGACGCGCTGCCGCTGTTTTCCAAATCGGGAATGATCCAATTGTGATACGGCGCTGCCTACTCGATCTTGTACGATAGTTCAGCACGAAACTTTTCGCTCCAGCAGCCGTAATGCGGACGCCAAACCCCTTTACGCGACTGTCATAGTAGATCTGATTTCGCTTCGGGTTTGGCACGAGCCCTTGCACGAAGCTGTCCGTTAAATTCTCCGTCATAAATTCCTAGCCCTAGAGTTTTGTGTCACCACTGTGTCACCACATTATGCTGCAAGTGATGTCCTCAAACAATACACTCTTGTCATGTGGTGTCCACATATAATTGTATAAAATCAATTTGATATCAAAAATACTGCGGAAAACTCAAGAAACATACGCGTATCAAAAACACGCTTTTCAGAGACTTTTAATCAGTGGGTCGCAGGTTCGAATCCTGCACGGCTCACCACTGTTTCAAGGACTTAGCACTTGCAACGTTGCAGTGTTTGATCGCGTTGGATCGACAGGGTTCTTGATCTGATCCAACGAACGATTCCGTCTCAATTGAACAATCTGGTTCGCACCCTCGCTTCGATTCCTCGAGTAGCGGTTTGTCGTCGAGACACGTGCATGCTGCGCTGCATCACGAAGCGCAAAGGGGTCTACGCCAAGGCTTTTGGCTTCCGTGACCGCTCCGGCACGAATATCCTCATATCGAAAATTTTCGCAGCTGAGAAAATCGGCAAGTATTTGTCTGATGTGCTTTGCAAATATCCGCACGGGTTGATTTTTTTGAGTTTTAGTGTAGTTAAACACCCTTCACACCAGCAAGGAGTTAGGATGACCGATAAGAATTCGGACAAAGGATTTGTTGCAATTTTAGGTTGGAGCTTGCGTTGTATCGACGCGCTTGAGCAATTTGATCGTAGGTATGTAATCGTCGCTCCCGCTTGGGCTGAATCCTATGCAGTCGAGCACGACATACCTTTTGTTTCATGGGACTTTGAACGGCTCAACGACCGTTCCTTCGAGCTTGCCACGACACTGAAAGACATGGGGGTCGACGTGGCGATTCCCCTTTTCGAGGAAACGGTCGAGTGGGCGGGTGCTGTTAACTCCGTGTTGATGAACAATCCGCGCTTGTTAGGCCAATCCATGTTGTTCCGCGATAAATCACTCATGAAACGCCGCGCGCAGTTGGGTGGCATCCGCGTTGGCATCTTTGAGGAAGCAATGGATCAGACAGATGTGATCCGCTTTCTAAGACGTGTAAACCAGACCTTGCTGAAGCTGGATGGCGACCCGAATGATCCAATCCATTTCAAGGCGTTCGACAAGGCGGGGTGTCTGGGGCACCGCGTGATCCGCACTGCGGACGATGTTGCCTCAATTTCGGATGATGAATTTCCGGCGCTTCTGGAAAGCCATCTGGATGGTTGGGAATTCGCGGTCGAGGCTTGGATCAAGGATGGCAAGATTCAGTTTTTGAATATTTCAGAGTATGTCACCTTGGGTTATTCCGTTTTCGTCCCGGCAACCCCTGAATTGGAGCAGTGGCGCGGTCGCATTGCGCAGGAAATCGAAAAACTAATTGAAGTGTTCGATATCGATTTCGGTTTCATCCACCCGGAGTATTTTGTCACCTCTGACGGCACGATGTATTTCGGCGAAGTGGCCTATCGCCCGCCGGGCTTCAACGTATTCGAACTGCTCGAACGCGCCTACGGGTTCAACGCGTATCAGGCGCTGGTTTTGGTGTTCGACCCCAAGACAACGCAGGAGGAGCTTGATGCCTTCTTCCCGACCCCAGTCAAGGATGCGAAAGGCCATGCCGGTTGTTTTGGTGTCTATCCACGTCGCCGCGTGGTCAGCAATCTTGAAATTCCCCCACAGACAGAGAGCCACCCCTATTTTGACTTTCACGAACTCAACCCGCCACATGCGCAGAAGGTGACCAAACGGACGGCGTTCGGCACGCATTGGGGCCTTGTGTACTTTTATGGCGAAGATGCTGTCGAAATGCGTGACTTGCTAAAGGCGCAGGAAGAACTGGACTACTATCTGTGACGAGCCATGCGGGCCACACCGGCTGCTGTGGCACCACATGATGTGGCACATCTTCGTTGTTGACCCCTTGGGGTTGCCGCATCCTTGAAGTGACGGTTGGCATCTTTAACAGTGCTCCAGCCAATTGAATAAGGGCAACGCCATGGCCGAAGTCGAAATGACAGCCCACATGAACGCCGCTGGACAGCTTGCAACGCTTCTCGACCGGCTCGACCGACAGGTTCGTGGTCTGCAAAGCGCGTCGCGTATCGGCAAGACCGACCACGCACTGCGCGTGTTGGATGCGGCGCGCCGGGTTCTGCAGCATAAGGACGGATTGCCGGCATTGCGCCAGCGGGCCGGACTCATGGAAGAGGCTGGGCTGTTTTCTGGCACGGATTGGGGACGTCCGGTCCAACTGCTGCCGAACCTTGTCAAACATACCCTGACACATGCCAGTCCGCAGACGATCACACTGGAAGCGATGAGCCTGCTGCGCTTTCTTGTGGTTGCGACAGGCGAGCACGCGACGCCCGAGCTTTCACCCGCGCAGGCAGAACAGTTTCTAACACAGGTTCTGTCTTTCGATCTCGACCGGCTGTTGGGACAGGGTCTGGATGAGGCGCAGCGCCACGCGCAAAATGCGCTGACACCTGCCATCAACCGACTGATGCGTTATCTGCTGCAAGAGGTTGGGACTGACGGCGTCTTGGATCGACTGACAGACGAGATCTGGCGCATCATGGCGCAGCGACCGTTGCAGGTTGATCACGTCAAGGCGATGATCCTGCAGATCGCAAGCGCATTACAAACTGGAACCGCTCTCGCCGCCGACGCACATCGGGGGGCAGACAGGTTGATCAGCGCGCTCTTTGGTCCGACCGCCCTGAGCCGGGAGGACCCAGGCATTCCAGCTTATGTCGACAGACTGTCACGAGCGGACGAGCGCACGGTTCAGGAAGAGGCCTATGCTTTGGCCCGCGCCATGCACGACACAGGATTGGTATCAGATTATCACGCCAGCTTCCTCCGTTGGGCGATTGATTCCGATCAGACCAAAGTGCTACCCGATGCCTTGGGTCTATCGAGCACCGGGCTTGATGCCCTGCGCTGCTATGAACCGCTGGTGCGCGCCTTGGTCGATGTCGCCATACAGCCCGGCACAGCGCAGGCGGTCTATGGGCTAGCGCTCATGTTGGAACGCGGCATTTTGTATTCCCCTCCCATCGCGCCGTCCCTGTGGCGCCTGTTGGAAACGCCACTAACCGAGGAGTGCATCTGCGCTTTGGAGGCAACCTGCGGTACGACGCTGCCTGCTCGAACGCATCTGATTGCAGGGCTCATCATGTTCCTGGGCCAACCCCTTGGCGTCGGTCAGGGCAACAATCCGACCTGCCAATCTGCCCGGGCCTTGTCCATGTGGGCGTTGAACGACCCTGATTACCTGCTCTGGCTGATCGCACAGGTGGCGCGCAGGGACAGGCTGGTGCTTCATTTCGAGGGCGAACCACTCGACACCGCGACCCTACCGCCCGGCCTCGCCACATCGGCGCTGCTGGATGCCGATCCTATCTCCGTCCTGCTGGTGCCGCATCTGGATCGCGCCTATGCCGAAATGGGTCGCCGCTGTGTAGGCCGCCCCGAGGATCCACATCGCTGGATCAATCCCGAACTGCACGGCTGGTGGGTTGGGCGGGATTTTCACATAGCCGTCGATGTCGCGACAGGCGCATTGAATCACTATGAAGACTTCCTGCTCCACTTCCACGCTTGTTACCACCCTCAATACAACGGCAACCAACCAGTGATTCACCCGCAGCCTGCCGGGATCGCGGTGACAGACTCGGGCGCGACCTTTGTAGGCTGGCACGCGATCACACTAATCCGGGTAGGTTTGGACCCAACTGGGCATATGCGCGTTTACTTCTTCAATCCCAACAATGACAGCGGACAAAATTGGGGCCACGGTATCGTTGTCTCGACCCAAGGCAATGGAGAACGGTTCGGCGAAGGCTCGCTTCCCTTCGAGGATTTTGCCGCTCGGCTCTACTTGTTCCACGATGACGGGCTGACGCCCCTTCCGACAGTGCCGGTGCCGCACGACCACATCGTGAGTATCGCGGCCAAAGGGCGAAAAAGCTGGGCTGCTGGCCGTGGCGATCTTTGACCGACAACGCCCAAGTAAAGTGATAGTGCAAGCCTCATCCGCACCCTGTCTGCACATCGCCGCCTTTCAGATATCGCGCGGTGAACTGTCACTTGCCGCCGTGCGTGACGGTGACCGACGTTCAGGCTTAACAGATGGCGACCGTCAGGAGGGCTTTGTGAAGCAGCGTGCTCCGTGACATTGTCCGCGACGTCTATGGTCACCGCAACAGCCCCACATCGCCAAGGTGATGCCCTCGGTCCCGGTTAACAACTGGTCGAAATGTCCGCGACCACCTCTCTTGAAATTGTCACCGAGAACTGACCCATATGCAACCTTACCCAGACCTGACTCAGCTGGGGATCAAGTGGTTCCAAAGGCTATTTTTCGAGGTCGACAATAGAAACGTGGGCCGAGACAATTTGCCATCCCGTGGCTGGAACCTTGACGAGACTCTGACTCTGTCGTCCAGTTCGGGAAGCAGGCCAACCGGCGCGGGTGAATACCGCATTCGTCGTGGCAAAATTATCGCCAAACGTGGTTATGACAACGCGTTCAAGACGCCTGGCCAGACCCACACCCGGACGCGCCTTGCGAAACGCAAGAATTTCAGCCTGGCCAAAAAGATTCTCGGAGGCGCCCAGCCTGATCGTCTGATCACTCGCCCAAAATAGGGCATCAAGGGTCTCAACATCATTCGTGACAAGAGCGGTTTCGTATCGATAGAAAACCTCAGTCACTTCGGCATGCGTCTCGGGACGGTTTATATCCATCAGCACGCTCATTCGCGATCCCGTGGCACTGGTGCAAAAATCTGAGCAGTCTCAAGGAGGAGATGATCCGTCCCTCGCGCTCCCGCAAGAGAGAGCCCAACTGGTGCGCTGGCGTAGGTTGTAAGCGGGATGGTGATTTGTGGTAACCCCGCATGCCCCGCTACGCAGAGCATGGTCAAAGCGGCGTTGCGAAGCACTTCCAAATCACCCTGTTGGGTTGATCGCAGCGGAGCGGCACCAGGCGAGGTTGGGAAAACGATGACCGTTTTTGAGTCAATCGCTTTTTCAAGATGCGCACGGATGTTGTAACGCCTTTCAACTGCAAGGTCGAAGTCTTGCCGTGTAATTCTGCTTGCCGTTTCAAACCGCTCCCGTATACCGGGACCAAAGTTTGGTTGGTTTTGTATGATCCAAGGGCCAAGGGTTTGCCAGATTTCATAGCCTTGATGGATACGAAACACCTCCAACCAGCCTGCCAGATCATCGCCTCTCGAGATGGGATCCGAGCGATGTTCAACCACAGGAAGTGCCGCGCGCAGAGCAGCTGAAACGCCCTCCTCAGCCAATGACCAAAGATCAGACGGCAGCCAGAAATTGACGTGCTCCGCAGCAGTCTGCGCACTCTGGAAGACAGAGGCGACGGCCGCCATGGTCCCCAAATCGCGTGTAAAAAAACCGGGGGTATCGTAGCTGGGTGCCAGTGGAACAAGTTTGTCCCCTGACATGAGCCCATGTGTCGGACGCCAGCCAAAAAGACCGCAAAAGGACGCGGGCAAGCGGATTGAGCCGCCTGTGTCACTACCAAGACCGATCTCCACTAACCCGGCAGCCACACCTGCCGCAGAGCCAGAGGACGATCCCCCAGGAACTCGATCCGGAGCCGCGGGGTTCACGGGAGTGCCATAGCGCGCGTTAACCCCCATGAGGCTGTAGGCAAGTTCATCCATCTGCGTCTTGCCAATGATCTCAGCGCCTGCGTCCACCAAAGCATGCACGACGGGAGACGTCTTGGTCGCCACCCCGTGAAATTCGGCCCACTCAGGGCACCCGGCTCCGGTCATATGGCCCGCGATGTCAAACCCGTCTTTCACGCCAACGCGCAGCCCAGCGAGCGCGCCAGAGGGGGTGTTACCCCTCAGAGGCGTGTCAAACTTCGTTATGAATGGATCGCATGTCGGCAGCATCCGGCGCCTCCTCAGAAAGTCGTTGAAATATTCGGGTAGAACTGTGCGGGCAGCCAAAGGGACGTAATCGGAACATAAGTAATGACCGCCAGCGCGATCAAACCGACCAGAATAAAGGGCAGCGCGCCCTTTATCGCCTCGTTGAAGGTGACGCCGAGCGCACCGGAGACAAAGAGGTTCAGGCCGAATGGCGGGGTGAACATGCCAATCGCAGCATTCACCGCAAGAACAATGCCGAGATGGATGGGATCTATGCCCGCCGCAACCGCGACAGGAGCGATAAACGGCACAAGGATGATGATGATGGAATTCGGGTCAAGGACCATGCCCGCCAAAAGAATGATGCAGTTGATCGCCAACAGGACGTAAATCGGATCATTGCCAATTCCGGCCAACAGTCCTGTCAGACCGTTCGCCATGCCCGACGTCGTGAGATACCACGCAAAGGCTGAAGCCGCAGCAATGATGATCATCACCTGAGATGTCGTAATCGCACTGTCGACGGCAGAAACAAAAATATCGGACGGAGTCATCTCTTGATAGATGAGTGCCGATACGAAGATGGCATAAATCACCGCAACGGCAGCCGCCTCGGTTGGGGTGAAGATACCGCCATATATACCCCCGAGAATTATAAACGGCGTGGCCAACCCCCAGAAGCATCCGCACACTGCGCTCAAGATTTCCATGGTGTCCCAGCGTGCCTCACGGGCCATACCCGTGAGCCTTGCATAGACCACACAGACAGCGATGAAGGCCACGCCATAGACCAGACCTGCACCAACACCCGCCAAGAACAGCGCCCCGATCGACACACCAGTGACCGCGCCATAAACGATCATGAAAATCGACGGTGGGATGATGATGCCCATGGACCCCGAACTCATCAGCAGACCAATGGAAAACCAGCGTTTGTATCCTTCCTTTTCCATCGCGGGCAGCATGATCTTGCCAACAGCGATCACGGTTGCCGGGCTGGAACCCGATATCGCGGAAAAGAACATCGAGCTTGTGACAGTTGTGATACCCAATCCGCCAAGCATGGGGCGCACCAGCGCATTTGCCAATCTTATCAGTCTCTTGGAAATCCCTCCCTGTGCCATGATATTGCCCGCAAAGATAAAGAACGGGATCGCCATCAGCGGAAATTTGTCAATGCCGGAAAACAATCTCTGGATGACCAGCACGGGCGGCGTCGCGGTCGTGGTTTCCAGCACCACCATCACGGGCAGCAGTAACACGATGAAAACCGGCACTCCCACAAGTAGCAGGGCGACCAATGATCCAAAGAAAGCAACGTGCATCTAGATGTCCTCAGGCTGTGCTTTGAGCTGCGGTCAGACGGCGTGCATCTTTTGACAGAAACAAGGCGTTCTGAATGAACCGCAGGGACATCAGCGCGCACCCGGTCGGGATGGCAAGGTAGACAACCCACATAGGCCATTCGAGCGACGCGGATGTCTGGCCGAACTGCTTCATCTGGCTGACAAGGGTCCAGCCGTACCATGCCAGCATCGCCGTGGTGCCCGCGGCAATCAGGGCCGCAAACTGTGCCAAACGGTGCGCCATTCTGGGGGGCAGGACCGCCCCAAGAACATCAATCGAGATATGAGCCCCCGAGCGTGCCCCGATGGCCCCTCCGATGAACACGAGCCACACAATGGAATAGCGCGTCAACTCGGCAGCCCAAGCGAGGGCCACACCAAAGAACGCCCGCAACGCCACATCAGCGACTAGAATGAGAACCGCCACCAGCAAGAGGAGTGCGACTGTCGTCCGTTCCAGAAATGTCAGGGTCGTGTCTATCCACTTTAGCCATTTCAGCATCGGCAATTTCCTTGTTGAAGAGGCAAAGATCGGTCGAGTGCAATCCCGATAGAGAGGATCAGCCCGCAGAGCATGACGCCCATGGGGCCGACCCTAAGGAACTGGCAACGACAAACTCTACCGTGTCCGATCACTTCGAGAAGGCTTGGATTTCGGCATAAGCCGCCTCAAGCAAGTCACTGCCGATACGATCTGCGAATTTCTCATGGACCGGTTGCATGGCCTCGGCGAACAGAGACAGTTGTTCAGCCGTCATTTCGACCACTTCGGTGGTGCCGGCATCACGGATTTCCTGAAGCAGCCGACCATTATCCTCGGCAGAAACCTGGCGCTGGTAATCGCCCGCCTCTTGCGCCGCAGTCATCAGCATGTCCTGCATTTCGGGGGCCTGAGCATCGAACCACACCTTCGAAAAGATGAAAGCCGTGCCGATGTAGCCGTGATTGGACAACATCATGTAGTCCTGCACTTCGTAGAACTTCATCGAGTTGATTGATACGATCGGATTTTCCTGACACTCCACGACGCCTTGCTGCAGCGCGGTGTAAGTTTCGGAAAATGCCACTGGAATAGCCGTCGCCCCCAGGGCCTCAAACTGAGCAATCAAGAGCGGGCTCTCCATCACGCGGACATTGCGCCCGACATAGTCCTCGGGTTTGCTGACCAGATGATTGCATGTCAGCTGTTTAAATCCTGACTCCCAGAACTTCGCGCCAACGAAACCTGAGGCTTCGAGCGACTTGAGCATCGTGCCGCCGACCTCTTCAGAGTCGAGCAGAGCGTAGGTCGCCTCGACCGAAGGAAACAGGAAGGGCAGGTCAATTAACTGTAAAGACGGGCTAAAGTTCGCGAGCTTGGCAGTCGGAATGGGCGCAGCCTGCACCGCACCAAATTGCATTTGCTGCGCGACCTCAACATCGTCCCCAAGTGCATTGTTGGCGTAGATTTCGACCTCATAGGCTCCGTTCGACGCGGCCTCTACGAGCTCTTTGAACTTTACGGCCCCTTTGTGCTGTGCGGACGTGTCTGGCAGGTCGTGGTGAAACTTGATGACCTCCGCAAGAGCGACAGTCGATGTCATACTCAGCGCAAGCGCTGTAAGGCAACCAATTGTAATCTTTCTCTTATTCATTTTCGTTCTCCTGTAGGACAAGTTTCCGTCTGACGCGTGAATGTGTGAGCGACGCTCGGTAAGGGCACAATTACTTTGCAATTCTGGTGTCCGTTTGACTGGACGCGACAAGATTGTTGCCCGTCGAAACGGCAAGATGAGTGCTTTATGAGCGATCAGTAAATCTTCAGAACGCAAGGGCCGCACCATCAGCACGCGGATCGCTCGCGGCTTCCATCAGTCCTGAGCGATGCTGCACCACGGCGCCCGCGTGGCCAGCAAGATCCGACCACGGCGCGATCATTTCGATGTCGTGGCCGACCGCGCGCAGCCCCGCAACGAGAGAGGGATCAAAGCGATCCTCAAGTTTGAGCGTCGTGGTTGTTTCACCCCAGGTCTTGCCCAACAGCCAGCGTGGCGCGCTGACGGCCTCCTGTAGATCCTGATCGAAAAGCGCATATCGCGTGAAGACTGCCGCTTGCGTTTGCGGCTGCCCTTCGCCTCCCATAGTGCCATAGGCCATGATGCGACCATCGTTCAACGCGGCCAGTGCGGGATTGAGGGTATGAAAAGGGCGCGCGCGCGGGCGCAACTGATTTGGGCCGGGGTCCAGCGAAAACCCCGCACCCCGGTTCTGAAAAAAGACGCCCGTATCGGTACAAGTCAATCCGGACCCGAATTCCCAGAACACGGATTGAATGAAGCTGACAACAGTTCCCTCTGCATCCGCCGCCCCCATCCAGATTGTGTCACCCGGCTTTGCCGGGTGCGGCCAAGGCAAGGCTCGCGCAGGATCAATTCGGCTCGCGAGGGTGTCAATATGATCAGTGTGCAGCCAGTCTTGGGCTGGGTGTTCCATGAAATCAGGATCGCCAAGTTCCGCGTTGCGCTGAATGAAGGCCTGCTTTGTCGCCTCAACCAATCCATGCAGATGCGCAAAGCCTTCTGCGTTGGTCACGCCAAGGCGGTCAAAAATCGCGAGGATCATCAAAGATGAAATCCCCTGCGTCGGTGGCGTCATGTTCCAGAGGTGCCCCGCGCCAATCTGCGTTGTGAGCGGCGTCACCAGATCTGCTGAGAATGCGTTTAAATCCTCAAATCGCAGCGGGCTTCCCTCCCCTTCCAGAAAGGCGGCATGAGTCTTTGCAATGTCACCACGGTAATAATCATCCAGCCCGGTCTCAGCCAGACTTGCGAGCGTATCGCCAAGCGCAGACTGACGCAGCCTGTGCCCCGGCGCAGGTGGCTTTCCTCCGACCAGATAGGTTTGGGCAAAGCCCGGCACGTCCCTGAGCCCATCCAGTTTTTCCGTCGTGGTGCGAGATTGATTGCCGGTGACGACGATCCCGTTCCGTGCCTGCGAAATCGCGGTGCCAAGGAGATCCTTGAGCGGCATACGGCGACGTTCCGGAACCAGCGCCAACGCTTTGACCCAGCCATCAATCGTGCCCGGCACCGTCAGCGCCGCCAAGGCTCCACGCGTAGGAACCGCACCTGTTACACCCTGCCCAGCGTACCACCCGGGCGTGGCCAGAGATGCAGCCCGACCGCAGGCCGATATTCCAACAGGCGCCATTCCCGGCCGATGGATGAGCCAGAACCCGTCACCTCCAATCCCGTTCATATGCGGGTATGTGACCGCAATACTCGCAGCGGCGGCAACCATTGCCTCAATCGCGGTGCCGCCCGCGTTCAGCACGTCCCGGCCCGCCAAGGCCGACGCCCTGTGGGGCGCACTGAACGCGCCGTTATATCCTAATGCTGAACGTAGCAATTCCTTCACCCCTACGAGAGATCATGGAGGTATGAGGCATTGGCTAAATAGGTAAGTCAACTATTACTTATAGTTCCCTGACAACAAAATCTGTTTATGATAGAGCAGGCCAAACACCGAGGAACTCTTATGAGCAATAGAATTTCAGCAGTCCCAGAGGTCGCACACAGGATTGAAGGTCGAAGCGCATCGCAAACCAAGGAGAAGATATTGCTCTCAGCGATCGAAGAGTTCTGCGAGCACGGATACGCTGGAGCCAGCACAACGAATATCGTACGCGCGGCAGGCTGCAATATTCGGATGCTCTACCATTACTTCGAGAGCAAAGATGGCCTCTACCTTGCCGCTCTGACGCGGGTCTACCAGCATCTGCGTAGCAGTGAAGCCTCTGCGGATTTCTGGACTCTGCCCCCTAGACAAGCAATCATTGCTCTGACGCATTTCACCTTTGACTACATGCTAAAAAACCAAAGTTTTCCGCGAATGATAATCAATGAAAACCTCAACAAGGGGCGCGCAGCGGTGAATATTGCTGACTCGATTAGAACAGCATCTGCACCATTCATCGCAAAGATAGATACGTTGATTTCACAGGGCCATACATCGGGCGACTTTTCCAACCGGCCGGATGCACTCCATGTGTATCTGTCCATACTTGGCCTCAGCTTTATTCACATCACCAACAGGTTCACGCTCACGACGACATTTGGCGTGGATATGTCATCAAAGGCATTTCTGTCCGAGCGCAAGAGGCATGTCACGCAAGCTGTTTTGGCCCTGCTGTCAATCGATATCAAAGACTGACCAGCAAGAGCTTTTCTCTCTTCGCGCGGCCCCTGCTATCGACGCTTTTGATGTTACTCCAGCGTTTGGCTGATCAACGTTATACTGGACAATATCCGGCCCCCGCCCCTTCCCCCCATCATGCAGAGGAACGCCCTTCGCTTCCATATCCGTATCCGTACGGTGCCGTTTTCGGTGGCCAGTCGCTTGCCCGCAGGCATTGAACCTGCCCCGCGTTGGCCATGATGGCCACAGCAGTCCCCGATCCTTCATATCGCGCGCGCGCATCGATTTCACCGGCCGGTTGGTTTTTCGTCCCGTTTCTGCGCCGGGCCAGAAGGGAAATACCCCGCATTTACCTAAGTGTCTTGGTTGGTATGATTGGCGTTCCATCAATACAATTGAGATCAAGGCATAGCTTCATGGCGAGCCACGAGCGGCGGAACAGTAATTTCCATCACCGCCAACGTGTCTTAAAGCAGGTTGCGCCCATTCCGAATCTGGATTCCCAAGAGGCTTGATCTGTGAATCCCTGTCTTTATGGCTGAGAAGGGAGTTTGAAATGGGCAAACCACATCCTATGGCACTTCGCGAGCACCTCAGACATGAGGGACAAATCCATCCCAGCTTGTGGACCACTTTCAGGTGGCTACTTTAAGTTCAACTCACTTTCCTGATACAACCGCAATTGAAACCATTGAGCTATAAGCAAACTTTTAATCAGTGGGTCGCAGGTTCGAATCCGGCACGGCTCACCACTGTCATTCAAATTGGACCTGTCTGTGTCCGGGTTTCGGGCGTTGCACCTCAGGGCTTGTGACCCTTGTGACTGCTGATGCAGCGCGTCGTGCGGGACAGAAGGCAGTAGGCAAGCAAGGGCGGCGACTGGTCTGTCGCCGCCCTCAGGGTCTCAACTCTGGAGTGATGAAGTGCTGCAGGTGCAGCGGTCAGCCTGGATTATCTGACTAGGCTGACTGCCCGGCGAACGTGAGCGCGACCAAGCGCCCTCAGATCACGGCAGACAGCGCGTTGATCACTCGTCCAGACGCTCGACAACGGTGGCCGCATAGGCGTCTACGAGCGCGTTGTAGAAATCGTCCTGCGAGGGTTCGATGGTAACCCAGCCCTCGGGGGCCGGGGCATCGCCCGAAACGGCACTCATCTGCAAGGCATAGCTGCCGATCTGCTCATCTGGATTCTCAAGGCTGTCGGCGCTGACCGAAACAGCATCGTTGATGCCCTCAAAAGTCGAAATCGTTCCTTCAAGCTGGTTGAACTCGCCAGTGTCCGGCAGAAGCGTGCTGCCATCAATCGCGACCTTGTTGATCTCGACGACAACACGCGGCGCATCCGCTGAATCCTCGACCGTCACCTTCGACGCAATCGCCGTGGCAAGGTCAGCCTCGAGGGTCGGCCAGTACTTGAGAACGTTAGAGTCCTCATACGCGCTCAGATCGACCTTGACGTCAACCGCGGACAGGGTTTTGTCCATTGCCATAACAGGACCAACGGCGGCCAAGGTCATTCCGGTGCAAAGTGCAGTGCTTAGAAGAAGTTTCATTTTACAGTCTCCTTGAATAGGTCGTATCTATACCGCGTCGAGCGGTGACCCGACGGGTCGGTGACACGCACGCCCGCTTGGCGTGATGTGATCAAAGAACGCCCGGCCTCTGGTATGGTTCCCTGAAAAACTTAAATATGCCCCCCGGATCAGCCAATACGGGACCCCGTCCCAACTCTGGCCCAAGTCTGGAACCATAATGCCGTCAAGGCGTTATCCCTCGGGGAAACTGGTAATAATCGCAACAGGAGCACGGGCCGGAGATGCCGAATGACGCAGCGCGAGACACTGAATCAGCGGTGGATCTGGTCGAAAACGGATGGGCGGCGCTGAACGGGGACTACACCAGCGTCGGCGATGTCGTGGATGCGCTCGGGCGGGCCAATTTTGCGCCCCTTCTGATCCTGCCGTCCTTGGCACTGGTCTCGCCGCTCAGTGGGGTGCCCGGCTTTACCACATTGTGCGGCCTGATCATCGCTGCGGTTTCGTTGCAACAGATGATCCACCGCTCCTCGCTCTGGCTGCCGCGCTGGATTCGCTCCGCACGGCTGCGGACTGAACGGGTGCGCGTCGCCTACCGATGGTTTCGCGTCCCGGCGCGGTGGCTTGACCGCGTCACGCGGCGGCGCCTGCACCATCTGGTCACAGAGCCGCTCGTGATCCTGCCTCAACTCGTCTGCCTGCTCTGCGGGGTCGTCATGCCCTTCCTCGAACTGATCCCATTCACCTCGTCGGCATTGGGCGTGGTGATCACAGCGATCGCCGTTGGCATGTTCGTCGGCGACGGTCTTTTGGTCCTGATTGGCATGCTCACCGCCACGGCAGTGGCGACCGGCGTCGCGACACTGATCGTCACCTGACCGCGCAGCCTGTCGCACGGCTGACCCCGCCACATGCAGACAAACACAGATAAGGCGCCCATCTCAAAGATGCGCGCCCCAATCTCTCGCAGCACCTTCAAACCGGGATCGTATCCGTTCCGGGTCTGAAGGTGTGTCAAATCAAACAGTTATCCTTGGACATCCTGCGATGCGCCTGTCACCGCCTGTCCAGCATCCTCGATGTCCCGACCAGCGCCCTCCACCGTCTCGCAGGCAGCCAGAACGCCCATGAAGAGCAGGGAAATGAGGGAAAGTCTTGAACGTGTCATTGCAATCTCCGTTTGATTTCATGTGCAGGAACAACGCAGGTGCATTCGCTTGGTTCCATCCGGCCTGCATAATTCTTTCAGGCTCAGCCCTCGTCGTCTTCCGGCGTGGGCCATGTCATCGGAAAGACGACATGCAGCTCGTATCGGTCAGGCTGCGTGTCGATCTCGAGCGTGCCATTCAACTGCGCGACAAAGGATTCAATCAACTTAGAGCCTAGCCCAGAGCCATCAATCGGTGCCTCCGTTGCGGCGTCGGCCTGCCCCTCGGGCACGCGAGAGTTCACCACACTCAGGCAAAATCTGTCAGCCGAGACCGCTTTCAGCGCAATATTGATCCAGGCATCCGCCCCGCTGGTCATGCCGCAATATTTCACGGCGTTGATCGCGGCCTCTGTCGTCAAGAGAGACAGAGGAACGGATTGATCCGGGCTGATCTCGACCGGTTCGAGGGCGGTCGTGACTGTGATCTCACGTCCGGATTCATCCAGCGTGCCAACAATCACCAGTTGCTGAATGATATCCTCCAGCAGTTTGTCGGCCCGCACCAGCGACAGTTTGCGCGCCAGATAGAGGTATCGGTGAATGGCCGACAGCGCCATCACCCGGTCCTGCACCCGCCGCAAGAGATGCTTGGCCTCGGTGCTTCCGGTCGCGCGGATCTGCATGTTGAGCATGCTCGAGATAAGCTGAAGATTGTTCTTCACCCGGTGATGCACCTCGCGCAAGAGCACGGTCTTTTCGTTCAAATCCTCTTCCAGCCGCCGCTCCTGCTCTGACAGCCGCCGGGTCATGGCACGGAACGCCTCGGCCACGACCTCCAACTCCTCCGGAGCATTGTCGAGCCGCGCCTTGTCCAGATCACCGCGCCCCGCCGCATAGAGCCGCATCCAAGACCGCAGGCGGCGCACATGCCGGATCACCAGATGATTGACGCCGACATAGGCCACCACAATCGTGATCACCCACATGACCAACGGCAGATACAGAGCAAAGGCCCCCTCATAGCCCGGCAGCGCACCGCGCCCGAGCTGAGGCTCCCAGCTGCCCAAGGCAAAGACCTTGTCGCTGACAATCGGGACCACCGCAAAATCGCGCGTCTTGCCCTCCTGATTCACATCCTGAAACGTCTGCCGCCCCTTCTCCGCCAAGCCGCCCAAGCCATGCGACGCCGGAAGAACCGAGCGCCGGAAATCCGAAAACTTGGCGGTGGCGACAATCTTGCCTTCGAACTGAAACAGCACGAGATCGACATCGGGCACGACGGTCGACAGCTTGTCGTTGAGCGCAGTGACCGGCATCGCGACCCAGACTGTCCCGCGAAACCGCCCGCCTGCAAAAACCGGCACCGCGACGCTGACCGTGGCGACACCGCCGATGAATTCCAACGGATGCATCAGGATTTCGGTCTCTCGGCTGGTGAGTTCGGTGCGAATGGCATCCAGATTGCTCAGATCCTGCCGCCCGCCATTCGACGCGCACACAAGGTTGAGTTCGTCATCGACATAGCCCGCAAAGCTGTAGATTGGGTTCTCTTCCACCACCCGCGCCATCACCGCATCACAGGTGTCCTCGGACGTGTCAAACACGGACACCGTGATCGCCAGCGTCTCGGCCGTGCTCATCGCGGATTGGATCATGTCCCGGCTTTCGGCAACGGCCTGTTGGGTCTGCTCCAACAGCGCCGTTTCCGAGAGGGCCTGCCGTTCGTCTAGAACCTTGTAGGTCTGATACACGGATACAAAACCGAGCGGCAGGATGGCGAGACTCAAACCAAGCCCCAATTGCAGCGCGAGATTGGGCGTCCAGAGCCCACGCAGCGCGGCCAGCCTCAATTTCATGCAACCGAGGTCCCGCTCACCACCGCCATTGTCGCGGCATCGGTCATTTCCAACTCGTCCTCATCATCCAGATGCATCAACTCCGCCAGCCGCTTGCGCGCACGGTTGGTGCGGCTCTTGATCGTGCCCACTGCACAGCCGCACATCTCTGCGGCATCCTCATAGGAAAACCCCTCGGCCCCGACGAGGATCAGAACTTCGCGCTGCTCATCGGTAAGCTTGGCAAAGGCCGCGCGGAAATCCGTCATCGCCAAATGCCCGTCATGCGCCGGCTTTTCTGACAATTGCCCAGCCATCTTGCCATCGGGGTCCTCGACCTCGCGGCGGCGCTTGCGATAGAGCGAATAATACGTGTTGCGCAGGATCGTGAACAGCCATGCGCGCAGGTTCGTGCCCGGTTTGAACTTGTCAAAATTACCCCAGGCCTTGACCACCGCGTCCTGCACCAGATCATCCGCCGTTGCAGAATTGCGCGTCAGGTTCAGGGCGAAGGCGCGCATCGCAGGCAAGTGCCCCAGCAGCTCTTCGCGCGGGTCCGTTTTCGGGTCTATGTCGTTTTTCACGAATCATCACCAGAGGATTTCTGCTTGTCCTCGCCCTGCTGGCGCAATTGCTCCAGCAGCTTGGTAAAGCGTTCCGGTACAGGCTCCTTTGCCGTGTCCGCATAGACACGCCGGAGATTCTCGTCGATTGTTTGAGTCAATTTCTTGGTCCTGCGATTCTTTGCCATTTCGCCTATTCATCTGCCATCATGGGGTCGGTACTTTTTTGCACCTGTCCGGGAACATAACACGCTCATCGGCGTTTGGTTCCCTGAAGGACACATTTTTTGAGGACACACATGACGGAAACATCCCGCCAGCCGGACCTGAGCACTCAGATCGCCGAAAACCTTCCCTATCTTCGGCGCTATGCGCGTGCCCTGACCGGCAATCAGCAGACGGGCGATCACTATGCGCTCGCAACACTCGAGGCCTTGCTCGAAGATCAGGACGTGTTCAACAGCGGGCTCACCCCAAAGACCGCCCTGTTCCGCGCCTTTCATCAAATCTGGATCTCGTCCGGCTCGCCCGTCGCCGAGGCGGACGCCGCCACCTCTCCCGAGGCGCGCGCGCAATGGCGGCTCGCGAATCTGACCAAGAACACCCGAGAGGCGCTCTTGCTGCACAGCATCGAGGGCTTTCGCGCGCCCGACATCGCCCAGATCATCGGCGGCACGGCGGATGAGGCCACCGCGCTTTTGACCATCGCGCGCACCGAAATGACCAACTCGATCCGGGGCCGGATCATGATCATCGAGGATGAGGCGATCATTGCCATGGATATCCGCGCCATTGTCGAGGATATGGGCCATGATATCACCGGCATCGCGCGCACCCGCGACGAGGCGGTGAAACTCGCACGGCGCGACCCGCCAGAGATGATCCTGGCCGATATTCAACTGGCCGACAAATCCTCGGGCATCGACGCGGTCAATCTCATCCTCAAGGAATTGGGCGACCGGCCGATCGTCTTCATCACCGCGTTCCCCGAGCGGCTTCTGACCGGCGAACGGCCCGAACCGGCCTTTCTGATTACCAAACCCTATAGCGAGGAACAGGTGCAATCCGCCGTCAGTCAGGCGATGTTCTTTGCCAGCACAGAAACACTTCAGGATTAAGCCATCTGACATGACATGACCCCGCGCGTTTTAGGCACGGGGTCATGGTCTGAGGGTCTCTCTGCAATCGCCCCGCGCTCACACGCGGGGCGTATCTCCATCACCCGTCAGGGTGCGCGACCACGCAGGGCGCGGGCGATCATTGCGACGACAAACAACACGAGGAAGATCACGAACAGAATCTGTGCGATCCCCGCCGAGGCCGAGGCGACGCCACCAAACCCCAAAACACCAGCGATCAGCGCGACCACCAAGAATACAAGTGCCCAGTACAGCATCGGACTCTCCTTTCAATGCAACATGGTTCCGATTGCTAACCCAACTGGCATGGGGCTGTTTTGGTTCCCGAAAAATCCGTTCTCCCTCAAAATCCTCGCGTTTCAAGTTTCTTTCAGCTTTCCCGGAACCGCGCGGGGCCGCGTGCGTTAAGTGTCATATGTCAACACGAAAGGACGCAATCATGGCACAAGCAAAATCCATCGACACATCGCCGCAAGACGAGATTGACCAGCTCTCAAAACAGATCGTGACGCTGCGCGAGGATATCTCGGCCATCTCCAAGACTCTTTCGGGACTTGGCGGAGCGACGCGCGATGCGGCCGTCGATGGCGCGCGCCGCAAGGTGTCGGAACTGCGTCAGACAGGCGAGCAGCAATTGCATGCCGCGCAGCACCGCGCCGAGGAAATGGGCCAACAGGCCGCAGACGCTGTCCGCAGCCAGCCCGCAGCCGCAGTTGGTCTCGCCGTTGGGATTGGATTTCTACTCGGGTTCATGACGGGCCGGAAATAACCGATGGGCGGCATTGTCTCTCACCTTCGCCGCCGCGCACGCAATGCCGCGCGCGCGGCGGCGTTCACCGTGGCAGGCGTGGTTTTTGGTCTGGCGGGCTTGGGGTTTCTGACCGTGGCGCTCTGGATTCTGATCGCCACCTATGAGAGTGCGCTTGTCGCACACACCGTCATCGGCGCGCTCTATCTCGTTCTTGGGTTCTGCTTTCTGGCGCTTGGCAGTCAATCGACCGACGCCGAGACCGCACCCGAACAGCCGCCTGCCAAAGAACCGCTGTTGCAGGTGGCTGAGGCCTTTGCCGTGGGTTTGCAGGCCGGTCGCTCCGCCCGCGCCCCGCGGCCCTAGGCTACTTCCACACCAGCAGATGCTTGGCCTCGCCACGAACGAGCGCCAATACAAACAAGATGAGGGGTTTCGAATCTCAACAAAAACCCAAAACTCTAGACCTCTTTCACCATGGGCCGCAGTACGCCGCGAATCATGTCCTCGGTAAAGGGCCGCACGAGCATGGCCCAGCCCTGCTTGGCCACCTTGATCTCGTCTTCCTCGCCCATGGTCAGCACGATTCGTGCCCCCCGCAGGCTGAGCGCGCTGTCCAGCCCCGCATCGAGCACCTGATCATAGCGCATTTCCAAAAAGGCTGCGGATACCCGCGTTTCGCCCTCCAGAATGCGAATCAACTCATCCGGGTGCGACGCATTGATCACACGGCACGGTCCTGCCGCCTGAAGTGAACCACAAAGATCCTCCGCAATCAGCAAATTACTGTCCATGACGATATAAACCGGCGGCTCCGGCGGCGTCGTCTCATCAAAGGGCATTAGGGGCTCTCTCATTGGGTGATGTCCAAACATTCCTAATTCTGGAACATTATTCGACGTCATGCATTAAACTGTGACATCTATTAAGAGGTTTTTTCACATGGTCACAAAATGTCAAAATTGCCCCCTGCGCGCCCGTGATCTGTTTGTGCAGATGACCCCCCAGGAGGTCACGTTCATGCAGGGTTTCAAGACCGGCGAGCTTGAGGTGGATGGCGGCACAACGCTGATGATGGAGGCCTCCAACAGCCCGCAACTCTATACCGCGTTGAGCGGCATGGGCCTGCGCTACAAGACGCTGCTCTCGGGCGAGCGACAAGTGATCAACTTCGTGATGCCCGGCGATTTCATCGGGCTACAGGCCGGGGTAATGCAGGAAATGCAGCACTCGGTCGAGGCGACAACAGATATGAAACTCTGTGTCTTTGACCGCAAACGCCTGTGGGAATTGTTTCGCGACCATCCCGACCGCGCCTATGACCTCACATGGATTGCCGCCGTCGAAGAACACCTCCTTGGCGAAAGCCTGGCCATCCTCGGACATATGGACGGGTTGGAACGCATCGCGCGCGCCTTTGTGCGGCTCTTTGACCGGGGCGCGGCAATCGGATTGACCACCGGACAAGAGATGCCATTGCCTTATCGGCAACAGGATCTTGCCGATGCGCTCGGTCTCTCCGTGGTCCATGTCAACAAGATGCTCAAACGGCTGCGCGAACAGCGGTCCGCCACGTGGCAAAACGGTCGATTGATCCTCCATGATCGCGACGCGCTGTGCCGCATTGCCCAGCTTGAACCCGACCGCGACCCAATGAAGCGCCCGCTGATCTGAAATAATGCTCCCGCACGGGAACCAAACCTGAACGAGGGCGTTGGGAAAGAATGTACAGATTTACCGTCGACGGTGATCCGGGTCTCCGCGTGGCGGTGATCTTGATCGCCCTCATCCTCAGCTTTGCAGCCCTCCAGACCGGCGCGGATATTTTCGCGCCGATGGTTCTGGCGCTTGTGACCGGGGTCATGCTCGCCCCCGTCACCGATCTATTCGAGCGGATCGGCTTTTCATCCGGCCTCGCCTCATCCACCGTGCTGATCCTTGGCGTCTCGGCCATCGGCACTCTGGCGATTCTGGCGGAACCCGTGATCTGGCAAATCGCCGAGGAGCTGCCGCGCATCCAGTTCGAATTGCGCTCGATCATCTCAGAAGTCAGCAACCTCATTCGTGGCCTGCAAGAGGTCAACCGCGAGGTCGGAGAGGCGCTCGGAGCCGCGGCCGACGCGGCCGGCGACACATCCGAAGGCGGCGGCATGCCCAACCTCACCAGTGCGCTCTTTTTGGCCCCAGTGGTGCTGGCGCAGGTGCTGGTGTTCTGCGGTACGCTGTTTTTCTTTCTGCTGACACGCAAGCGCATGTATGCATGGCTGTCGCTCTGGATCGGCACCTCGGACGATACTCAGGACATTCTGCGCCGCTTTACCAATGCCGAACGGCTGGTAGCTCGCTATTTCCTCGCCATTTCCTGCATCAACGCAGGTTTGGGTGCTGCCTTGGGCGGGGCGCTGTTTCTGATCGACCTGCCCGGCCCCTTTGTCTGGGCCTTTGTCGCGGCCCTGCTCAATTTCGTGCTCTATGTGGGGCCAATGACCGTGGCGGCGGGATTGTTGTTGGCCGGGATCGTCGCCTTTGACGGCCTGATGGCTGTGGCCCCCCCGGCAATCTTTCTGTTCCTCAACATGATTGAGGCACAGTTTGTCACCCCGTCCTTTGTCGGGCGACATATTTCAGTCAATCCGCTTCTCATCTTCGTATCTCTGGTGTTCTGGCTCTGGCTCTGGGGACCGATTGGCGGCATCATCGCCATTCCGGTTCTCGTGATCGCGCTCGCCCTTCTGGATATCTTCGCGGTCGATGTGACCGTCGAAGACCCCGCGCCTTAAACCACCTCTTCGGGCATCCCCGGCACGGGCAGACCAATCGCCTTGGCAGCATCGGAATCGTAATCCACAAGGAATCCGCGACGGTGCTGCGGCGGCAGCGCACTGTTGCTGCTCACCATACGCTGCCACTGGGCAAAGGCCGTGTCGATATCGAGAAACGCAGATCCCGCATCCTTGGGCAACCAACACCCCATCACACGCTCGCGGATCAAGGCCACCTGATCGGCTTGCGTGATGTGCAAACCGGCTTCGGTATCCCATCTCATGCTGCGCCCGTTGAGATTGGCCGAAGAAACGATGGCGGAGGACTCGTCAAAGATCGAGACCTTGGAATGCACATAGACGAGCGGCGACTTCTCGAGCGCATCACGCCCGTCACTGTCACTCGCGCGCGGCTGCACCGGCGAGGCGATCAACAGCCGGTCTTGCCCAAACGCCGCCTTGAGATAGGCCAGCGCGCGGGCCTGCTGATGCTCGCCAAAGCGGCCATCCAGCCCCGGATCACTGGAAAACGCCACCTCTTCCGGCGCAGCCGGAAGCACGACAATCACCCGAAGATCCGGACAATGCCGCGCGCGCCGCGCCAGCGCCCGCGCCAAGGGCACGTGCCGAAAATACTGCGTTTCCAGATACACCAGCCGCTCCACCTTGGCGATGGCTCGCAGATGCGCGGCCTCGATCTCGCGCAGCACCGTGTGCGGTGACATCCGCATCGGCGCGCTCAATCGGCGGCGCGACAGCGTGCGCAGAAATCCCGGCACAGCGCGCGGCGGTGCGGATTTGCGCACGACAGACGCCAGAAACCCCTCAAGATGCGCCTGAGCGGCCTCTGCAACGGGCCCGGTCGCCATCACCTGCACATCATGCCAGGTCTGGTTCGGCTCTTGGCGATGCCGCTTGGTGTCATAACGCCGCTCATTCAGATCAAGCCCGCCGATATAAACCAGACGGCGATCGAACACCGCCAGTTTCTGATGATGCGTCGCGGGATGCAGGTCCATCAACCGCAGCGGAAAACAGAGTTGATCCCGGTCATCCACCCGGCACAGGCTGCGCAATCTGGGTGTCTCGGCGCGAAATCGCCCGCGCTCTTCCTTGGTCATGTGATACCATTTGTCCACCATCTCGCGGATCTTCATCCGGACCAGCGGATAGAACAAAACGCGGGGCAAGACGCCGCTCTTGGCGTCGTGCAGCGCCACGGTAAACTCCAGCCGCGCCCCCGGCTGCGCCAATTCCCGCACGGCCGAAATCTGCCTTTGTGTCTGCCACGCGAGCCGATGCAGATGCACCGCAGCAATCGGATCGAAATCCGAAACCACAAGCCGGATCGACACACCGCGATCCAACGTATGCACAAAGAGATCAAACCACGTCGTTCCAATCTCGCGCGCCTCGGACGAGCGCAACCGCGTCCTCAGATCGAACACTCGAAAACAGGCCGAAACCTCGGTCTGCGCCTCTAAAAAGGCGCGCTCCAGCGCCGGATATGCCTCTTCAGCGGTGACCAGAACCTCGAGGCTCTCAATCGCGGCTGTCGATGTGTCATCCTGCGCTGGCTTGGTCTGGGTCATGGTCCTGCCGATCAGAGGTTGATGTCGTGGTCCGCTGTTCCCTGAGATTCGGTCGTAAATGCCCCCGCCGGGACAGGCGGGGGCAAGCACCCAAGGGACACGGGATGGGTGCGGCAGAGCTTGCCTTGCATCTTGGGGATGATAGCCAGGCTCCGGACGGTCAGCGCATCACGCTGGCCACTGTGTTACAACGCTCCATCGCCGAAACGGTTCCGCAAAAACATTTGACGATGCAAGAGGGTCAACGGGCCAAGGCCCGCCCGACCACACGAGCGTTACACCCGGCCAGATCGCGGCCCGAACAACAGCCACAGAATAAAGCCCAAGAGCGGCAGCAACAGGATCAACACGACCCAAAGAACCTTCTTGCCCGTGGTCGCCCCCGATCCAACGACCGAAACGATGGCCCATATATCCAGGATCAACAGAATGATCCCGCCAATACCGGTGATCTCAAGCATGGTCAAAACTCCAATCTTCAACAGCGCGCCACATGGGACACGATCAATGTCCAGCCCAGAAGAGGCGCAGACTCGCTGCCATGAAACGCATGGTTCCGCTCAAAGTTCCGTCAGATTTTCAAGTATATTTTGACCCAATTTTGAAACCTTCTGCGGCTCTGACGGTTGGGTAGTCAGGGCGCTGCGACACTGCGGCGTCAAACCAACGCAGGACTAAGGAGTTCACTCATGAAACGCATTCTAGCCACCACCGCGATCGTCGCGCTGACCGCAATGCCGGTCTTTGCCCAGTCTGAGACAACGGATCAGACCGCACCGAGCACAACACAGTCGTCAGACACGTCGAGCGACACCTCGGGCGCGAAAGCCAATGCCAACGCTGATGTCACGATGGACCTGAACGGCCTCGAGATCGGCGCGTCGGACCTTATCGGCAAAACCGTCTACATGCAGAGCGAAGACGCCCCCGACGCCGGCATCGTCGACACAATCGCGGCACCGTCCGATGATTGGGAAAACGTCGGCGAAGTCAATGACGTCATCCTGTCCAAAGATGGTCAGATCGAGTCCATCACTCTTGATGTCGGCGGATTCCTCGGGATAGGGGGCAAAGAACTCAGCACCTCGATGGACCAACTCAAGATGGTGACCGAAGAGGGGTCGGAGGATGAATACTTCGTCGTCTTCACCGGGGACCGCGCCGCACTGGAAGAGCGTGAAGAACTGGACCGTCAGAGCGTTCTGGACGAGGGCGGCAGCTTCTTTGCTGGCACCAATGAGGGCGCATCCTCCGAGAACAATCTCGAAAGCGACACCATGGCATCCGACACGGACGCCAATGCCGAGGTCAACTCGGGTGCGGACACCGCTGCGGACACTGGCACCATTGCGGGTACAGGCACCGCTGTGGATACAGGCACCAATGCGGATGCAACCACCAATGCGGACGCAGGCATGAGCTCCGGTGCAGGCGTCGATGCTGATGCCAACGCCGAGGCCACTGCCAACGCCGAAGCCGAGGACATGCCGGGGCTGACCGATGCTGAACGCAACGCCCTCACCGCCGAAGACCTTACAGGTGTGGCGATTTACGGCGCTGACGACGAGCATGTTGGCGAAATCTCGGACATCGTTCTGACCGACGATGGTAAGGTTGAGCACGTCATCGTCGACGTGGGCGGTTTCCTTGGAATGGGCGAAAAGCCGGTTGCGGTCTCGTTTGACGACATCAACCTGACCCGCGATCAAGACGGCGTGACCAATGCCCTCCAAGCCACCACCAGCCTCTCGGCTGAGGATTTGGAGAACATGCAAGAGTGGGAAGGCTAACCCACCACGACTGACCACTCATTGATTGGGCCGGGCATCTTTGCGCGGCCCTTTTCGTTTGCAGAGCGGACATCACGGCCCGCACCCGTTCAATGGTCAGACGCAACGGTCAGACTGGATCATTCCAGGTTTTCGGCTCATACCCGATCACCACCGTCGCCAGCACCATATCCACCAATCGCTCGAGCAATTGGCTTTGCCGCGTTGTGGAATAGAGCGCCGTTCCGAATGAGGTCGAGAACGTCGCCCGGTTCGACACGTTGTAGAAACTGAACGAGCTGGTCAGCCAATGCAGCTCCAGCGCATCGACACCCTCGCGAAACAGCCCCGCCGCCTTGCCACGCGCGCAGACATCCTCGAGCTTGTCGATGATCGAGCGGTTCAGCTTTGGCACACTCTCGGATTTGCGCAGATACTCGGCATTGTGGATATTCTCGATCATCACCAGCCGGATGAAATGCGGCGCGGTCACATGCGCCTCGAACGTCGCCTCGATCAGCCGCCGCAGCGCCGCGACCGG
This sequence comes from Roseovarius sp. MBR-51, assembly GCF_053628575.1. Taxonomy (NCBI): domain Bacteria; kingdom Pseudomonadati; phylum Pseudomonadota; class Alphaproteobacteria; order Rhodobacterales; family Roseobacteraceae; genus Roseovarius; species Roseovarius sp. MBR-51. The sequence goes on along the minus strand of NZ_JBRJGQ010000018.1, from coordinate 42,051 downwards.
CTCAAGCCCGGCGACGTCGAGATCATCCTCGCGGGCACGCAGCGTGGCATAGACGCCCTCCAGCACACTGCAATAGAGCCCCTCCTTATCCCCGAAATAATAATAGATCATCCGCTTCGAGGTGGAGGTCTGGCGCGCAATCTCGTTGATATTGGCCCCCGAGAGCCCATGCGCGGCAAACTCCTGCGTCGCAATCGTCAGAATGTCCTGCCGCACCGCCGCAGGATCTTTCTTCCATGACGTCTTGCGCTTGCGGCCTGTCTCACCCTCACTCGCATCCATGCAACCGCCTCGTCCCACTCATTGATTCCACCCTTGGATAGCATGAATTTAACCCTGAGGTCCATTTATCTTGACAAATTAACCGCAAGGTACATAAATGGGTCAACTGGCGGTGCGAGGAGCGAATCGTCAGCGAAGAAATCTAGGGAGGACAGAGATGTCTCGTAAGCTGATTGGCGCAGTCATTGCGTTCGGGCTGAGTGCCGCCGTTGCAACCGCGCAGGACTACCCCGCCAAAGAAATTCAAGGAATCATTCAGTGGGGGGCCGGTGGCTCGACCGACACGGTGATGCGCGCGGTCACACCGCATGCCGAAACCGTGCTGGGTGGCACCGTGGTCATGCAGAACATGACCGGCGCGGTGGGCGCGATTGCCCTCAACCATGTGGCAGACTCGGATGCCGATGGCTACACGCTGCTGATGGGCGCGGAAAACCCGCTGCTCTACAAGGTGATGGGTCTGGGTGACAAGGATTACTCGGAATTCACCCCGATCAACATCCTCGCCCGCGGCACGCCCATTCTGGTCGCCCGCAACGATGCCCCGTTTGACGATTACGCCGGCATGATGGATTTCATCAAGGCCAATCCGGGCGAACTCCGCATCGGTTCCACCGGACCGGGCGGCGTGCCCTCCGTTGTCACCGCCATGATGAACACCGTCGAAGGCGCGCTTGACGTGACCGCCATCCCTTATGACGGCGACGGCCCTGCCCTCACCGCCCTGCAAAGTGGGGCCATCGACGTGATGCCCGCCGTTCTCGGCGCCGCCATCGAATCCATCCGTGCGGGCGCCATGAAACCGCTGGCGATCTTTGACACCGAGGCCAGCGCAAAACTGCCCGACGTGCCCACCGTCACCTCCTTCAACGACGGCTACAGCACCTATCTGCCCTGGGGTCCGTTCTTTGGCGTCTTCGTCCCCAAAGGCACCCCCGATGACGTGGTGGCCAAGCTGACCGAGGCCTATACGACCGGCGCACAAAACGCTGATTTCCTCGAGTTGATGGATGGCCGCGGCTTTACCATGATGTCGATCAGCGGTGACGAGGCGACCGAGTTTCTGACCACATGGCAGCAAAACACCGCTTGGCTCTTGCAAGAGGCAGGTCTGACCAAAGCCTCGCCGGAAGAGTTCGGCATCGCGCGCCCCGGCGAGTAACACCACCCAAAAGCAGTCAAAGCGGCTGGCCGTCTGGCCAGCCACACCTGGCGCCGCCCGCGCCTCAGGCCGGGCGGCGCGTTGCGTTTCGGGATTGGAGCCCGGTTGCGCCAAGGGAGGAGACCACGATGGACCCCGAATTCAGAGGCGATCAGGACCACCACGACGGTACGTCCGACGCAACACCCGGCGGGTATGACGCCAAACGCAGACCCGGCGAACTGGGCTTTGCCCTCTTCCTCAGCCTTGCCAGCGCGATCCTTCTCTACAACGCCTATGCGATTTCAGGGTTCGAGGCGCTCTCCGCACCCGGTTCCGTGCCCATGGCCACGACCGCCGTGATGCTCATCTCGGCCCTCATCGTCGCATGGCGCACCGCACGCCTGCCAAAGGTCACGACTGAAACCCTGAGGCGCGATATCCTGCCGGTGACGGTCCTCGTCTTCGTAGGCTTCCTCGTGATCTTTGGCCTGCTTCTGAAACCTCTCGGGTTCCTGCCCACCGCAGCCCTCTTTCTGATTGCCGCAATCCGGCTCTTGTCCGGCTGGGGCTGGCCCCGGACCATCCTCACAGCCCTCGGCGCGCTTGCCGTAATCTGGATCGTATTCCGCGTGATCTTTACCGTGCTGCTGCCCTCCGGCGTCGTGCCCGAGGCGGAATTCATCCAGCTTTTCCGCAACCTTCTGTCCGGGAAGGGCTCGTAATGGACACTCTCTTGGCCCTGCTCACGGTTTTTACCCAACCTGATCTGCTGCTTCTGGTCGCCATCGGCACCTTTGCAGGCATCTATATCGGGGCCATTCCCGGCCTCTCGGTCACAATGGCCGTGTCGATCCTCATTTCCTTTACGTTTTCATGGGAGGTCTATCCGGCGATTTCCCTCATGGTCGGCATCTACATGGGCGGCGTCTATGGCGGCTCGCGCACGGCGATCCTGCTCAACATTCCCGGCGCGCCCTCGGCCATTGCCACCGCAATGGATGGCTACCCCATGGCCCAGCGCGGCGAGGCGGGGCAGGCCATCGGCGTGACCACCGTCATGTCCTTTTTCGGCGGGCTGATCGGCATCCTCGTGCTGGCCCTCGCCGCCCCCTATGTCTCAGTCTTCGCGCTGAAATTCCAACCGCGCGACTATATGCTGCTCGCGGTTCTGGGCATCCTTCTGGTCGGCTCACTCTCGTCCGGCTCTCTGGTCAAGGGCATCTTTGCCGGGGCTTTGGGGCTTGCCATCGGCGCGGTCGGGCGTGATCCGCTCACCTTCACCGAACGCCTCACCTTCGATCTGCAACTGATGGAGGGCGGAATTTCCTTCATCGCCGTGATGATCGGCATGTTCGGCGTGTCCGAGGCGCTCTTGCAGCTTCAGAACGTCGACAAGACCGCCGTCCGCCAAAAGATCACCAAGATCGTGCCCTCCTTTGGCGTGATCCGCAAATACCTGCCGCTCTCGCTGCAAACCTCGACCATCGGCGTGATCATCGGCGCATTGCCCGGCACGGGGGGCGATATCGCGGCCCTCATGGCCTATGACCACGCCAAGCGCGTGACCAAGAACCCCAAGGTGCCCTTTGGCAAGGGCGCGATGGAGGGGCTCGTCGCACCTGAAACCGCAAACAACGCCGCCGTGGGCGGGGCCTTCATCCCGATGATGACGCTGGGCATCCCCGGCGACGCCGTCACCGCCATCATGATCGGCGCGCTTTTCATCCACGGGCTCAACCCCGGCCCGATGCTGATGGTGGATCAGCCCGATATGTTCTGGTTCATCGTCGGCGCGCTCTTCATGGCCAATATCTTCATGCTGATCTTTGGCCTCACCGGCATCCGCATCTTTACCAAGATCGTGGAAATGCCGCGCTCCGTCATCATCCCACTCATTCTCTTGCTGTCCATCGTCGGGGCCTATGCAGTCAACAATTCGATCTCGGATGTCTACTGGATGCTGGGCTTTGGCGTCTTTGGCTACTTCATGCGCCACTACGGCTATCCGCTTGGCCCCGTCATCCTCGGGGTGATCCTGTCGCGGCTCTTGGATGACAACTGGCGTCGCGCCATCATCTCGGAACGCGAGGACTTGGGCCGCTTCTTCGAAGGCATCCTCACCAGCCCCCTCTCCTTCACCCTTTTCGCGGCGGTGATCCTGATCTTCGTCAGCCAGACACCGCTCTGGACCGCCCTGAAAACCCGCCTCTTCCGAAAGGCATGACCATGACTTGCACACGCACCCATACACGCACTGTCAAACTCGGCCTCATCGGCGACAATATCACCCGCTCGAAATCCCCCCGGCTGCATGTCACCGCCGGGCAGTTGACCGGCCTCACCGTCACCTACGACCGCCTCATTCCCCGAGACCTGCACCTCACCTTTGACGAGGTGTTCGATCAGGCGCAGGCAACCGGCTATCGTGGCCTCAACATCACCTACCCTTACAAGGAACTCGTGACCCGCCGCGTCACCGTCTCCGACCCGCTGGTGCGCGCCATCGGCGCGGTCAATACCGTGGTCTTTGACGCGGACGGCCCGCAGGGGTTCAACACCGATTACACCGGCTTCATGCGCGCCTATCGCGCAGGTCTGGGCACCGCCAATCCCGGCACCGTCTGCCTCATCGGCACGGGCGGCGTGGGCAAGGCGGTGGCCTTCGGCCTCATCGGCCTCAACGCCACCGCCATCCGCTGCGTCGATCTCGACCCGGCTAAGGCCGAGGCACTGGCTTCTAGCCTCCGCGCCCTTGGCACCGACACAAAAATCGAGGTCTCGACCGATCCCATCGCCGCCGCCAATGGGGCCGATGGCCTTATCAACTGCACGCCTCTCGGGATGGTCGGCATCGGCGGCACCCCCCTGCCCCCCACCGCCATGACTGGGGCCAAATGGGCCTTTGATGCAGTCTATACCCCCGTCGATACCCCATTCCTGCACGATGCCACCGCCGCCGGGCTGCATATCATCTCGGGCTACGAGCTTTTCTTTGGTCAGGGCGTCGATGCCTGGGCGATCTTCACCGACACGCCGCTGGACGAGCCCGCCCTGCGCACCGCTATCGAAGGGGATGCCCCATGAAAACCTCCATCGCCACCGTTTCCGTCTCCGGAAGCCTGCCCGAGAAACTCGAGGCCATCGCCACCGCAGGCTTTGACGGCATCGAAATCTTCGAGCAGGATTTCATCGCCCATGACGGCGCCCCCCGCGAGGTGGGCGAGATGATCCGCTCCATGGGGCTTGAGATCACCCTGTTCCAACCCTTCCGCGATTTCGAAGGCCTGCCCGCCCCCCTGCGCGCCAAGGCGTTCGACCGGGCGGAGCGCAAATTCGACCTGATGCAGGAACTCGGGACTGACCTCATTCTGGTCTGCTCCTCCTGCCATCCGCAATCACTGGGCGGCATAGACCGCGCCGCCGAGGATTTTCACGAACTCGGAGAACGCGCGGCAAAACGCGGCCTGCGCGTGGGCTTCGAGGCGCTCGCTTGGGGCCGCCATGTCAACGATCACCGCGATGCCTGGGAAATCGTGCGCCGCGCCGATCACGCCCATGTCGGCCTCATCCTCGACAGCTTTCACACCCTCGGGCGCGGAATCGACCCCGACACCATCCGCCGCATCCCCGGCGACAAGATATTCTTTGTCCAACTCGCCGACGCCCCCCGCATCGACATGGACCTGCTCTATTGGTCCCGCCATTTCCGCAACATGCCCGGCGAAGGCGATCTTGACGTGACCGGCTTCATGCAGGCCGTGGTCGCCACCGGCTACGCTGGTCCCATCTCGCTCGAAATCTTCAACGACCAGTTTCGCGGCGGCAGCACCCGCACCGTGGCCGAAGACGGCTATCGCTCGCTCACAGCCCTCCTTGACGATGTGCGCAGACGGGAACCCGACACCGCCCTGAACCTGCCCGCAATGCCCGCCCGCGCGCAGGTCAGGGGCGTGTCCTTCGTCGAATTCGCCACGCGCGGGGATGAGGCGACAGCGCTCGAATCCCTCCTGCAAACCCTCGGTTTCACCCCGGCAGGCCGCCATATCTCGAAACAGCTCTCGCTCTGGACCCAAGGTGATATTCGCATCGTCGTGAACCGAGAGACCACCGGCTATGCCAGCAGCGCCTATACGATGCACGGCACCACCGTCTGCGATGTGGGCCTCAGCGTAAACGACGCCCCCGCCACTGTCACCCGCGCCACGGGCCTAGGCGCGCATCCCTTCTCACAGCCGCTTGGCCCCGGCGAATTGGACATTCCCGCCATCCGTGGCCTCAGCGGCAGCGTGCTGCATTTCATCGACGACAAAAGCGGTCTGAGCGATGTCTGGTCGGTCGAATTCACCCCCGACCAGCCCGCCCAAACCGGCGCGGGCCTCACCCGCATCGACCATCTGGCACAAACCATGAGCTATGATCAGATGCTCTCGTGGTCGCTGTTTTACACCACGCTCTTTGACATGCGCAAATCCCCCATGGTCGATGTGGTCGATCCCGATGGCCTCGTGCGCTCTCAGGCGTTGGAAACCCCGGACGGCGCGTTCCGCATCACGCTCAACGGCGCGGAAACCCACCGCACCATGGCGGGCAATTTCCTCGCCGACAGCTTTGGCGCGTCGGTCCAGCATATCGCACTGGCCACAGATGATATCTTTGCCACCGCAAGCGCCCTCACCGCGCGCGGCTTTGAACCTCTGCCCATGTCGCCCAATTACTACGCCGATCTCGCGGCGCGTTTCGATCTCGCCCCCGACCTTCTGGCGCGGCTCGAAGCGGGCAATATCCTCTATGACGAGGATGCAACAGGTGCCTTCTATCAGCTTTATTCGCGCCCCTACGCAGGCGGCATGTTCTTTGAAATCGTAGAGCGCGCGGGCGGCTATCAGGGCTATGGCGCGCCCAACGCCCCCTTCCGCATCGCCGCCCAAAAACGCCTCATGCGCCACAAGGGGATACCGAAACGATGACCGACCGATACAGCACTGGCATGGCCGTGCGCCGTCGCGTTCTGGGCAACGCCCATGTTGACCGCGCCGAGGCCGCCAAGACCGAGTTCGACGCGGCCTTTCAGACCCTCATCACCGAATCCGCTTGGGGCACGGTCTGGGCCAGCGATGGCATCACCCTGCGTGAACGCTCGATGCTCACGCTGGCGCTGCTCGCCGCCACCGGCAATTTCGCGGAAATCCCGATGCACATCCGCGCCACCGCCAACACCGGCGCCACCCCCCGCGACGTGATCGAGGCGTTCCAGCATGTCGCGATCTACGCCGGTGTTCCGGCAGCCAATCACGCCATCAAACTGGCCAAAGACACGTTTGCAGAGATGGAAAGGGACAGACAATGACCGCCACAGACCTCTTTCAGCGCGACCGCACATGGCACCCGCCCGCCCTGACACCCGACTATAAAACCTCCGTCGCCCGGTCGCCCCGTTTCGCGCTCCTGTCCCTTCAGACCTCGGCCAGCGAACTGACCGGGCCCACGTTCGGGCACAATGACATCGCCCCGCTCGACAATGACCTCATCCGCAACTACGCCCATGGCGGCGATCCCATCGGCGAGCGCATTATCGTGCATGGCCGCGTGCTCGATGAAAACGCCCGCCCCGTGCCCCATACGCTCGTGGAAATATGGCAGGCCAATGCCGGTGGCCGCTATCGCCACAAAAAGGACAGCTACCTCGCCCCGATTGATCCCAATTTCGGCGGCTGCGGGCGCACCCTGACCGACGAGAACGGCTTTTACGTGTTCCGCACCATCAAACCCGGCGCTTACCCGTGGCGCAACTGGGTCAACAACTGGCGGCCCGCGCATATCCATGTCTCGGTTTTCGGCACAGCCTTCGCCCAGCGCCTCATCACCCAGATGTATTTCGAGGGCGATCCGCTGATTGCCAAATGCCCCATCGTCCAGACCATCCCCGACCCCCGCGCCATCGACCAACTCGTCGCGGCGCTCGACATGAATGCCTCCGTCCCACTCGATGCCATTGCCTACAAATTCGACATCGTGCTGCGCGGCACCCGCTCCACCTATTTCGAAAACCGACCCGAGGGGAATTGACCATGGCCCAACCGCTTGACTACCTCAAGGAATCCCCCTCGCAAACTGCCGGTCCCTATGTCCACATCGGCCTCGCCCCCGGCGATGCGGGCTTTGACATCTACGCCACCGAACTTGGCCGCGACATTGCCGGTCCCAACGCCACAGGCACGCTCATCACCGTCACCGGCACCGTCACCGACGGCACCGGCGCCCCGGTCAAGGACGTGCTGATCGAGGTCTGGCAGGCCAATGCCGCAGGCGTCTATCCCGGTGCAGGCGAGGTCGAGGAGGGCTTTCGCGGTTGGGGCCGCATCGTTCCCGATTTCGAAACCGGGCAATTCCGCTTTGACACCGTCAAACCCGGCCCCGTCATGGGCCGCAACGCCCGGCCCATGGCGCCGCATCTCAACCTCTGGCTCGTCGCGCGCGGGCTAAACGTGGGCCTCAACACCCGCATGTATTTCGGCGATGAAGCGCAAGCCAACGCCGCCGACCCGGTCCTCAACCTCGTGGAACAGGCCCACCGCCGCGCCACTCTCATCGCCCGCGCCGATGGCTCCACCTACCATTTCGACATCCGCCTTCAGGGCGACGCCGAAACCGTCTTTTTCGATGTCTGAGGCCGCCATGACCAACCCCTGCATCCTCTGTGTCGCCATCACCGGCTCGCTTCCCACCAAGGCCAACAACCCCGCCGTGCCGATCACGATCTCGGAACAGATCGAAAGCACCCATGAGGCGTTCGAGGCCGGGGCCACCATCGCCCATTGCCATGTGCGCGACGACGCAGGCCGCCCCACCTCTGACCCCGAGCGGTTCGCCCGCCTCAAGGAAGGGCTGGAGCAGCATTGCCCCGGCATGATCATCCAGCTTTCCACCGGCGGCCGCTCCGGTGCCGGGCATGAGCGCGGCGGCATGCTGCCACTCCGCCCCGATATGGCCTCGCTCTCGGTGGGGTCCAACAACTTCCCCACCCGCGTCTATGAAAACAGCCCCGATCTCGTGGACTGGCTCGCCTCCGAAATGATGGCCCATGACGTCAAGCCGGAGATCGAGGCGTTTGACCTCGGCCATGTGATCCAAGCCTGCACCATGGCCAAGGACGGGCGTCTGAAATCGCCGCTCTATGTGCAATTCGTCATGGGCGTGAAAAATTCCATGCCCGCCGACGAGCGCGTGCTCGATTTCTACATCGAAACCCTCCACCGCCTCGCCCCCGATGCCCAGTGGTGCGGTGCGGGCATCGGCCCCGCCCAGCTTACACTCAACGAATGGTGCATCGCCAAGGGCGGTCATACCCGCACCGGGCTTGAGGATAACGTGCGCCTTGACCGAGACCGCCTCGCCCCCTCCAACGCCGCCCTCGTGCGGCGCGCAGCGGACCTGTGCGAGAAATACGAGCGCCCCGTCGCCACATGGCAAGAGGCGCGCGCCATCCTCGGGCTGAGGCCCCCGGCATGACCCGCTTTGCCCGGCCCCAGGACGTCACACTCCACTATCACCATCACGCAGGCGACCCCGCCCGCCGCGCCATTGTCTTCGCCAATTCCCTCGGCACCGATCTGCGCATCTGGGACGCGGTGCGCCACCAACTGCCCCCCGAAATCCCCACCCTCGCCATGGACAAACGCGGCCACGGCCTCAGCGAACAGGGGCCCATCACCATCGCCACCCTTGCCACTGACCTTGCTGCGCTGATGGACCATCTGCACCTCTCAGACGCCCTGATCTGCGGTGTCTCGGTGGGCGGCATGATCGCGCAATCGCTGGCCCATCAGCGCCCCGATCTTGTGGCAGGGCTGATGCTGTGCAACACCGGGGCACAGATTGGCACGGCAGAGGCATGGAACATGCGCATCAACACCGTCCAGACCAGCGGCATCGCGGCCATGGCCGACGCCATTCTTGAGCGTTGGTTCGCCCCCGATTGGCGCGCCGCCCATCCCGTGGCGCTCTCGGGCTGGCGTCAAATGCTGATCCGCACGCCCGCCGATGGCTACACCGCCACCTGCGCCGCAATCCGCGACGCCGACCTCACCGCCAGCACCGCGCGCCTGCGCCTCCCCGCCCTCTGCGTATCCGGCGCACAGGACGGCGCAACCCCGCCACCGCTGGTCGAGGCGCTGGCCAAGATGATCCCCGGCGCGCGCTACACCTGCCTCGACGGTGTCGGCCACCTGCCCTGCATCGAGACCCCCGATCGCCTCACCTCGCTCCTGCGCGACCTCTACGGCACGCTCCCATGACCGGCGTTTTCGATCACCCTTGGCTCGGCGCGCTCTTCGGCGATCCCGAGATTGCCGCACTCTGGTCGCCCGACACGCAACTGCAGCACATGCTCCGGTTCGAGGCCGAATGGTCCCGCGCCTTGGGTCATGTCGGCCGCATCGACGCAGGCACAGCCGAAGAAACCGCCCGCCATATCCTCGGCATCACCCCCGACCTCACGGCGCTGGCCACCGGCACCGCCCGCGACGGCCTGCCCATCCCGGCCCTTGTCAGCCTGCTCAAGGCAACCGCCCCCGACCCCACCGCCGTGCATCAGGGTGCCACATCGCAAGACGTGCTCGACACGGCGCTTGCCCTCACCCTTCAGGCCACCACCAAACTCCTCGATCACCGCCTCGCCAGCCTGCAATCCGCCCTCGCAGATCTCGACCACCGCTTCGGGGCCAACCCGCTCATGGGCCGCACCCGGATGCAGGCCGCCATGCCCATTCGCGTGCGCGACCGCCTGCGCCCTTGGATCTCGCCGCTCTCGGCCCATCGCACCCGCTTGGCCCGTGCGACCGACGGCGTCGCGCTCCTGCAATTCGGCGGCGCCGCTGGCGACCGCGCCGCCATGGGCGCCGATGCCCCCCGCATCGCGGCGCATCTGGCCAATGCCTTGGGCCTCGGCAATCCGCCCACCTGCTGGCACGCCACGCGCGACGGTCTCGCCGATTACGCAAGCACCCTCTCGCTCATCTCCGGCACGCTCGCCAAGATGGGACAGGATGTTGCCCTGATGGCGCAGCAAGGCTTCGACGAAATCCATCTCTCCGGCACCGGCACCTCCTCGGCCATGCCGCACAAGCAGAACCCTATTTTAGCAGAGCTTTTGGTGACCCTTGGCCGCTTCAACGCGGTGCAGGTCTCTGCCCTGCATCACGCGGTGATCCATGAACAGGAACGCTCGGGCACGGCTTGGGCGCTGGAATGGATGGTCCTGCCGCACATGGCGCAGGCCACAGGCCGCGCCCTCACCGCCGCATCAGAGCTTTGTCACGCCGTGACCCACATCGGCCTCAGAACGGCACCGCCACCCGAAACTTGACCCCGGCCCCGCCATCGGGATGGCGCAGCCGCAATTCTTCGGAATGCAGCATCAGGCGCGGATAGTCCCGCGCCGCCCCGCTCGCATAGAGCGGATCGCCCAAAATCACATGGCCCAGCGCCAGCATATGCACCCGCAGCTGATGGCTCCGCCCGGTCTTGGGGCTCAACCGCACCCGGCTTTCCTCGTCGCCCGCACGCAGCACCCGCCATTCGGTCAAGGCCGCGCGCCCGGTCTCGTGACAGACCTTCTGCAACGGACGATTGGGCCAATCCACGATGAGCGGCAGATCAACCACGCCCTCCTGCGGCTCCAACCGCCCCCAAACCCGCGCCACATAGGTCTTGCGCACCTGCCGCTTCTCGAATTGTAGCCCCAGATGCCGCTGTGCATGCGGCGTCAGCGCAAAGATCATCACGCCCGACGTATCGCGGTCCAACCGATGCACCAAGAGCGCGGTGGGAAACACATCTTTGACCCGCGCCATCAGGCAATCGGCCAGATGCTCGCCCTTGCCCGGCACACTCAAGAGCCCCGCAGGCTTGTTCACCACGACGATCTCGTGATCGTCATGCAGCACCTCAAGCGGATCGGTCGGCGGATCATAGTCACTCATGGCCGCGCCTTACACGACCCGCCACGCCATGACCACTCCCGCTTTCGTCGTTCCCTAATTACTCCGGGGGGCGTGGGGGGCTGGCCCCCCACCCTGCTCACGCCTTCACGCGCTCGGATTTGGGATCATACATCGGCCTGAGCGACGCCTCTGCCTTCACCCTGACCCCGGCCACATCCACCTCGTAAGAGGACGCCAAAACCTGCTCCACGCTCTCCCCTTTGCAGGGCACATAGCCCATGCCCATCGCCGCCCCCAGATGGTGCCCATAGGCCCCCGAACTCAGATAGCCCACGATCTCGCCATCCCTCAGAAGCGGCTCGTTGTGATAGAGCATCGGTTCAGGGTCAGTCAGCCGAAACTGCACCAACCGCCGCTCCAGCCCCGTCTCCTTCTTGTGCAGAACGGCATCGCGCCCGATGAAATCGGCCTTGCCCGTGGCCACGGCAAAGCCAAGCCCCGCCTCCAGCACATGATCCTCGCAGGTGATATCATGGCCGAAATGCCGGAACGCCTTTTCGATCCGGCAACTGTCCATCGCATGCATCCCGCAGAGCTTCAGCCCATGATCCGCACCCGCCGCGTGCAGCACCTCGAACACATGGCCGCACATCTCGGCGCTCACATAGATCTCCCATCCCAACTCGCCCACATAGGACACGCGATGCGCCCGCGCGACGCCCATGCCAATCTCGATCTGCCGGGCCTGCCCAAAGGGATGGCTTGCGTTCGAGAAATCATCGGGCGAGACCGCGCGCATGAGATCGCGCGCCTTCGGTCCCATCACCGCCAACACGCCCTCACCTGCGGTCACATCGGTGATCACCACCGCACGCTCCCCCACATGCCGCCGCAGCCAGGTTTCATCCGCCAGTCGCGTCGCCGCCGGTGTCACCACCAGAAAGGCGGTCTCGCTCAGCCGCGTGACCGTCACATCCGCCTCGATGCCGCCCTTGGCATTCAGAAACTGCGTATAGACAATCCGCCCCGGCGCCACAGACATATCTGCCCCACAGACATGGTTCAGAAACGCCTCGGCACCAGCACCCTCAACCCGCAGCTTACCGAAACTCGACATGTCATACATGCCAACCGCCTCGCGAATGGCCCGCACCTCGGCCCCGGCATTCTCAAACCAGTTCTGCCGTTTCCACGAATACTGATACTCTCGCTCCTGCCCGGCATCGGCATACCAATTGGCCCGCTCCCAGCCCGCCAATTCGCCCATGACAGCGCCTTGGGCCAAGAGCTGCGCATGAAACGGCGTGCGCCGCACACCGCGCGCCGTGGCCTTTTGCCGATACGGATAATGATCGGCATAAAGCAGGCCCAGCGTCTCCGTGGACCGCTCAAAGAGATAGCGCTTGTTGCCCTGAAAGGGCTGCATGCGCGCCACATCCACATCACCCAGATCAAACGGTCGCGCCCCTTCCTCCATCCAGAGTGACAGCGCATGACCCGCCCCCCCGGCCGACTGGATGCCGATGGAATTGAACCCGGCGGCAACCCAGACATTGTCCATCTCGGGGCAAAGCCCCAGATGATAGGCATCATCGGGAGTAAAGCTTTCCGGACCGTTAAAGAACGTGTGAATTCCCGCCTCCGCCAGCATCGGCATCCGGTTCACCGCCGCCTCCAATATCGGCTCGAAATGGTCGAAATCCTCGGGCAGTTGATCAAACTCGAAACTCTCGGGAATGCCATTCATCCCCCAAGGTTTCGAGATCGGCTCGAACGCGCCCAGCATGATTTTGCCTGCATCTTCCTTGTAATAGGCGCATTCATCGGGCACCCGCAGCACCGGCAATTGCGTCAATCCCGCAATCGGCTCGGACACGATATAGAAATGCTCGCAGGCATGCAGCGGCACATTGGTGCCCGCCATCCGACCCACCTCATGCCCCCACATGCCCGCGCAATTGACGATCATCTCACAGGCGATATGGCCCGCGCTGCCATCCTCGCCCTGCCAATCCACCCCGGTCACGCGCCGCCCCGCGCGGGCAATCCCCGTGACCTTGACCCGTTCCTGCACCCGCGCGCCCCGGTTGCGCGCCCCCTTTGCCAGCGCCAGCGCGATATTGGCCGGGTCCGCCTGCCCGTCCGTGGGCAACCAGACCCCGCCCGTCACCCCCTCAAGGTTGAGATGCGGATACCGCACCTTGATCTCACTCGGGCTCATCTCCTCGACCGGCACGCCAAACGCCCGCGCCATCGCGGCATTGCGCTTGAGTTCCTCCAGCCGCTCGGACGTCAGCGCGACCGACACCGATCCCACCTGCCGAAACCCGGTGGCAACGCCCGTCTCGGCCTCAAGCCCGGTATATAGCTCCGCCGAATACCGCGCGAGCCGCGTCATATTGGCCGTTGCGCGCAATTGCCCGATCAGCCCCGCCGCATGCCATGTAGTCCCCGAGGTGAGCTGCTTGCGCTCCAAGAGCACCACATCACGCCAGCCCAGCTTGGTCAGATGATAGGCAACAGAGCAGCCCACGACGCCGCCCCCGATGATGACCACACGGGCCTGAGTTGGAAGATCGGTCATTCATAACCCCATGATATAATGATAAAAGTCTTAGACGATGTCATGCCCGGCCGCCCGCAACCGCCGCACCAGTTCCGCGATATGCGCAGGCCCCACTTCACAGCAGCCGCCGACGATGCTGGCCCCCTGCCCGACCCACCCCATCGCAAACTCGGCATAGGCGGCGGGGCTCAGATCGCTCCGCTGCTCCAGCGCATCCACCGTGGGAGCCGCGCCCAGAAAGCCTGCGCTGATACAGGTAAACCCATTGGCATAGGCCCCAAACGGCAGGCCAAAGCCGCGCACGATCTCCAGCCCCGCCGCCACGGATTCCGGCCGCGTGCAGTTGATCAAGACAGCCTCCGGCGCAAACTCGGCCACCAGCCCTGCCAGATCACCCAGCGCCTCGCCCGAGCGCAGCCGCGTGCCATCGTCATCCATCACCGTGACGCCCAGCCAGACCGGCAGGCCACTCAGCCCCGCCGCCATCAACCCACCGCGCGCCTGATCGACCGAGGCCATGGTTTCCAGCAGGATCAGGTCCACCCGATCCCTGAGCAGCGCCACATTCTCGGCATAGGCCGCCGCCGCCTCCATGCTGGGCGGGCAGAGGTCCGGGCGATAGGATTGCACCAGCGGCCCGATCGCCCCTGCCACCCGACCCGATCCATGCGCATCCCGCGCCGCCACCGCTGCCGACACCGCCACATCCGTGAGCCGCGCTACCTCATCCTGCAATCCCACCCGCGCCAAACGGTCACGCAGCACCGCATAGGTATTGGTCGAGGCCACCGTCGCCCCCACCGCGAAATAATCGTCATGCACCGCGCGTACGATCCCGGGATGGTCAATCATCACCTGCGTCGACCAGAGCGGCGTCGCCCGGTCGCCCGAGCGTTTCACCAATTCCTGCCCGATGGACCCATCGAGCACTGTGATTTCGGTCATTCTTTATCCTCCGGGGGCAAAAGCACCAATTTCCCAGCATGGGTCTTGGCCTGAAAATCCGCCTGCGCACGGGCGATGTTACGCAATGGATAGGTGGCGGCGATCCGAGGGTGGAGGCGGCCCGCGCGCGCCAGCTCGATCAACCGGGCAAAGACCTCGGGCGCCTGATAGGTGCAGCCGTGGATCGTGATATCGCGCAGATAGATGCGCCGCAGATCGGCAGTGACCATCGGCCCGGCAATCGCCCCCGCCACGGCATAATGCCCACCGGGGCGCAGCGCGTCGATAAGCGTTGCAAAGCCCGCGCCCCCCACAAGGTCGATCACCGCATGATAGCGGTTCTCAGACAGTGGGGCGTCGCGCGCGATCACCTCCGCCGCGCCGTCCGCGCGCAGTATCGCCGCCTTGGCAGGCGCGGCGATGCCGGTCACATGCGCGCCCAAGGCGGCGGCAATCTGCACCGCCGCAAGGCCGACATTGCCCGAGGCCCCGGTGATCAACACCTCTTGGCGCGGCCCCACCCCCGCCCGTTCCAAGAGGCCCAGCGCCGTGCCAAAACCACAAGGAAGCGCCGCAATCTCAATATCCGAGAGCGGCACATCGCTCACATCATAGAGGTCATCAGCCCGCATCAGGCAATACTCGGCAAAGGCCCCGTCAATCTCAGAACCCAGCGCGATGAACCCGAACGGATTTTCCTCGGTCGGGCGCGGAATGTTGATGGGACAGGTGACGCGCGCGCCCAGCGCCGGGGTCTCGACCTGCGGCCCCCGTGCCACCACCTCGCCGCAGAGATCACCGCCCTGAATGCGCGGAAACGCCAGCGCGCCCGCCCAGCCGCCACGCTCCACACCGTCACCTGTCTCGCCCGTGGCCCCGGTCACCTCCGCCGCATACCAGCCCTCGCGGGTGTTGATATCGGTGTTGTTGACCCCCGCCGCCCGCACCCGCACCAGCACCTCGCCGGGGCCGGGCCGTGGCACCGGAATATCCGCGCGCCACTGCAACGCCTCAGGTCCGCCATGACGGGTGAGATACACGCCGCGCATGGTTTCAGGCAGGGTCATGCACGCAACCGCTCATTCTCCGGATCCCAGAGGGGCGCATCGGGCTGCACAACCGCCCGGCAGCGCTCCCCGTAAATCTCCACCTCGATTTCGGTCCCCGGCACCGCCAGATCGGCGCGCAGCATGCCCAAGGCCACGCTGGCATTCACCCGGTAACCCCAGGCACCGCTCGTGGTCTCGCCCACGATCTGCCCGTCATGCCAGAGCGTCGACATATAGGGCGCATCCGCCGACTTGGCCTCGACGATCAGCGTGACAAAGCGTTTCTGCACGCCCCGCTGCTTTTCAGCCAAAATCGCCGCCTTGCCGGGGAAATCCTGCGGCTTGTCGAATTTGACGAACCGCTCAAGTCCCCCCTCCAGCATCGAATAATCGGTGCTCAGATCGCCTTTCCACGCGCGATAGCCCTTTTCGATCCGCAAACTATTCAGCGCGAACATGCCAAAGGGCTTCACCCCCGCACCCATCAGCGCCTCATAAATCGCCGGGATCGCCGCATTCTCGGCATGGATTTCCCAGCCCAATTCGCCGGTAAAGCTCACGCGCATCAAAAACGCCTTTTGCCCCGCGACGGTCGCATGCTGATGGCTCAGCCAGGGCAGGCTCAGATCGGCATCGGTCAGCCCTGCCAGAATCTCGCGGCTCTTCGGCCCCGCCAAAAGCAGCGCATCGCGCTCCGTCGTGGTCTCGCGCAGGCTCAGTCCCTCGGGCAGCGCGCGGCGCACCAACTCGCCGTCATGCCATTGCGCCGTGGCCGCCGTGATCAGCACGAAACTGTCCTCTTGCAGCCGGATACAGGAAAACTCGGTCACGATCCGCCCCCGCGTGTCGGCGACGTAAACCAGGTTCATCCGCCCCACCTTGGGCAATCCCCCGGTCACAAAGCGGCGCAGCCAGTCGTCGGCCCCCGCCCCCTCGATCCAAAGCCGCGTGAACCCCGGCAGATCGAGCACGCCGCAGGCATCCCGCACCGCCTCGCATTCCTCGCGGATACGCGCCTCCCAAGGGCCCGCGCGGTCCCATGTCTGCGTCGCCGCCTCTGACGTGTCATCGCCCGGCTTTGCAAACCAATTGGCCCGCTCCCAACCGTTATAGACCCCCATCACACCGCCCAATGCCTTCACACGGTCATGCACCGGCGACACCTTGCGATCCGGTGCCGCAGGCCATCTGTGCCACGGGAAATGCATGGCATATTCATGCCCGTAAACTTCCATCCCCTTGGCCACGCAATACTCAGGATCGGTGTAATCGGTATAGCGGCGCGGGTCACAGGCCCACATGTCCCACTCGGTCGCGCCTTCCGTCACCCATTCCGCCAGCACCTTGCCGGCCCCGCCGCCCTGCGCGATGCCAAAGGTAAAGACGCAGGCCTCGAACGCATTGGGCACCCCCGGCATCGGGCCAATCAAGGGCAGACCATCCGGCGCATAGGGGATTGGCCCATTGATCACCTTGGAAATCCCCGCCTCCCCCAGCAACGGCACCCGCGCTATCGCATCCTCGATATACCACTCCAACCGCTCCAGATCGTCAGGGTAAAGCTGAAAGCTGAAATCCTCCGGCATCGGGTCCTCAGGCTTCACCCAATGCGCCTTGCAATTGCGCTCATAGGGGCCAAGGTTCAGACCGTATTTCTCCTGTCGCAGGTAATAGGAGCTGTCGACATCACGCAGCAGCGGCAATTTATGCCCCTGCTCCCGGCTCCACGCCTCCAGTTCCGGGATTTCATCGGTCAAGAGATACTGATGGCTCATCACCATCATCGGCACCGTGCGCCCGCCATAGGGCTTGAACCATTCGCCCACCCGCTGCGCATAGTATCCGGCGGCGTTCACGACATACTCACAGCGGATCTCGCCCTTCTCGGTGGCAACAATCCATTCCCCATTCTCGCGCCGCACCCCGGTCGCGGGCGTGAACCGCAGGATCGTCGCGCCCATGTCGCGCGCCCCCTTGGCCAGCGCCTGCGTCACCTGTGCCGGATCAATATCGCCATCATTGGGATCATAGAGCGCCCCCGCGAGATCATGCGTCTCCAGAAACGGATAGCGCGCCTTGATCTCGTCCACGCCCAGAATATCAAGGTTCATCCCCTGATACTTGCCCATCCCCCGCGCACGCTGGAATTCCTGCATCCGCTCGCGGCTATGCGCCAGCCGGATCGAGCCGGTCTGGTGGTAATTCATCGGATACCCCACCTCCGCCCCCAGCCGCGCATAGAGCTCGGTGGAATAGCGCTGCATGTTCATCACCGACCAGCTTGTCGAAAACGTCGGCACATTGCCCGCCGCATGCCAGGTGCTGCCAGCGGTCAACTCGTTCTTTTCCAAAAGAACGCAATCCGCCCACCCAGCCTTGGCCAGATGATAGAGACAGGACGCGCCCACCACGCCCCCGCCGATGATCACAACCCGCGCCGTGCCCGGAAATTCCGCCATTCTTTTCGTCCTCAATCCGTCTGCGGCACGCCGTCCGCGATGTCGTAATAATCACCCTTGTCCTTGACAAAGATGTGCTTCTCCAACCGCAGCCCGGTCGGCGCCTCCAGCGCCCCCAGCGCGAAACTCATGGTGTCCTCATCATGCGCCTTCCAGAACAGGAACGAGCCACACTTGGGACAAAACCCGCGCTTGGCGATTTCACTCGCCTCATACCAACTCACCGGTCCTGAAATACTCAAATCCGACGCCGCCACATAGGCCGAGGCCCAGACATGCCCCGATTGCTTGCGGCACTGCCCGCAATGACAGGCGCTCACCCCCTCAGGCGCGGCCGCCACCGTAAATGTCACATCTCCACACAGACACGATCCTGTCAGCATCATCCCCTCCCAGGTGTTGAGGCGCTGCCCAAGGCCACGCCATAGATCACGAAACAGGCGGCCATCCCCCGCCGCAGCCAGACGTTGAACACAGCGCCCAACGCGGCGCGGCCAAGACCCGCCCCAAGAGCAGTATACCCCAGATAACTCAGCGTCGTGAGGCTCAGCGCGGTGGGGAAAATCACCCACATCTGCGCGCCAATCGGCACATCGGGCTGCACGAATTGGCTAAACGCCGCCAGATACCCCGCCACGCTCTTGGGGTTGATCGTGGCAATCGCCAAGGCCCGCCAATAGACCGATCCGCCCGGTGCCGCGCCCGCTTCAACAGGCCGCCGCGCCAGAATCCAGCCCCGCACCCCGAGGTAAATCAGGAACCCCGCCCCGATCAGCTTGGCCACCTGAAACGCCACAGGCGAGGCCGCAATCAGCGCCGTCACCCCCGCCGCCGACAGGCTCAGGAACAGAGTGGCTTGCGTCAGGATCGCCAACACCCCCCACAGGCTGCGCCGAAACCCGATGGTCATGCCGTTGGTGATGCAATTGACCGCATTCGGCCCCGGCGTGGTGACAAACACCACCCAGAAGAGCGCAAACACGGTCCAGGCGTGATAGCTCATGTCCTGCCCCTCAATACACTGGCGGGGCGATTACCCAGATCGCCACGCAAGGGATGTCATAGGGGTTGGCCCAGCCATAGGGCTCGCCGCGAAACCGGAAACTGTCGCCGGGACCGACGGTGAATGTCCGCCCACCGATGCTCAGATCGAGCCGCCCTGACAGGATATAGCCCACCTCCTGCGTCGGGCGCTGCGCCGGGCGCTGCATCTTGGACCGGGGGCGAAAGGTCGAATGGATCACCTCGAAATCGTCCGTCAAGTCCGGTGAGAGCAACTCCTCGATCAACCCCTCCTCCCCCGACCCCATCGGCCGCCGCGCGCCTGCCCGCACCACATAGCCCTGTTCCTCGGCGGGCGCGCTCGCATGGCCAAAGAGCAACGACATCGGCACGCCCAACACTTCGGCCACCTGCCGCAGATCGCTGATCGACGGCTCCGACAGATCGCGCTCGACTTGGCTCAGCCAGCCCACCGACCGCCCCAGCATCTCGGCCAGCGCCGCCAGCGTCAGCCCGCGCGCCTTGCGCAAGGCGCGCAGGTCCGCGCCAAGGCTGCGCATCGCATTGATCTCACTCTGATGCATCGGGGGTCTCGTGAAAAATTCTGCTCAATTTTCACGCTGCGCCGATTCCGTGAAAAAATCAACTGATATTTCACGAAGAATTTGCAGGCACGCGCGCACCCGCGCGCAACGCCTGCGCCGACCTTACAAAATCCCCTTACAAACCTTACGAAACGTAAGGTCTAGGCCTTCGCCGCCACCTTGGGCCGCAGCACATGCGGCACACCCGGATCATAGAGCGCGCTATCCTTGAAATCAGTGATCTCGCCCAGAACTTTTCCCACCAGAATCAAGGCTGTACGGGTGATCTTCTCGGCTCGGACCTTGGCGTGAATGTCCGCAAGCGTGCCCCGGATAAACATCTGATCCGGCCACCCCACCCGGTAGGCCACCACCACAGGACAGTCGTCCCCATAGTAGGGCGCCAAAATTCTGTGTATTTCCCGTAGGTTACGGATACCAAGGTGAATCGCCAGCGTCGCCCCGGTGCGCGCGAAATTCTCCAGCGTCTCACCCTCGGGCATCGACGTGGATTTCATGGAAACCCGTGTCAAAACAATGCTTTGTGCGATCTCCGGCACGGTCAATTCCTGCCCCAACGCCGCCGCCGCCGCCGCATAGGCCGGAACCCCCGGAATGATCTGATACTCAATGCCATCAGCCCGAAGTTTACGAATTTGTTCCGCAATCGCACCATAGAGTGACGGATCGCCCGAATGCACCCGCGCCACGTCCAAGCCCTTGGTATGGCTTTCTAAAATGACCGCGTGGGTATCCTCCAGCGTCATCGGCGCGGTGTCCATCACCAGCGCCCCCTCGGGCGCACCGGCCACAACCTCGGCCGGCACAAGACTCCCGGCATAGAGGCAGACTTGGCATTGCCCGATGATGCGCTCCGCCTTCTTGGTCAAAAGCTCCGGATCACCCGGCCCCGCACCGATGAAATAGACCGTCATTTCAATGCCTTCCCTGTTCTGACCTCAGCCAGATCACCATCAATCTTGCGCGCATAGCCGCGCGGCGTGAACATGCGCGGCCCCTCGCCCAACTGCGCCAGACGGCTGTTCGAGGACCCCACCAGCACGACCGTTAACATATCCACCTCATCCACCTGCAAATCGGCCAAGCGCCTGTAGCGTATGGATTCTTCGGGCCGCCCGAGCGAGCTTGCCAACAGCACCGGCGTATCCGCCGGGCGGTGTTTCAGCAAAATATCCCGCGCCTCGGACAATAAAGTCCGCCGCGTCTTGGACACCGGATTGTAGAAAGCGATCACAAAATCGCCCTCTGCCGCAGAATTCAACCGCCGAATGATATCTTCGCGCGGCGTTAATAGGTCACTGAGCGAAATCGTGCAGAAATCATGCCCAAGTGGCGCCCCCGCCCGCGCCGCCGCCGCCTGAAGCGCCGACACACCGGGCGAGCACACAACCTCAACCCGCCGCGCCGCATCACTCACCCCTAGCGCCTCCGGGCCTCGGTCGAGCAACTCGAAAACCAACGCCCCCATCGCGTAAATACCTGCATCTCCTGAACAAATCAGCGCAACGTTCTTTCCCTGCCCTGCCTGCTCCAGCGCATAACGGCACCGCGCCTCCTCGCCTCCCAGCGGAAAATCGCTGCGACTCTTCCCCGCCGCCAAGGGTCCCAAGAGGTCAATATAGAGGCCATACCCCACCAACTCGTCAGCCTCAGCGACAAGCCGCGACACCTCCGGCGTCCGCCAACTCGCCTGACCGGGGCCAATGCCCAGCACGCTCAACCGTCCCCGCGCCCGCCCCGGCATCTCAGTTATAACCGCCTCGGACCGGCTCAGGGCACAGGTCGCGTTGGCAGTTTTTCGTTTCTCTACAACCAGTTGACCACCACAGGCCAGCGCCGCCCCCTCAGACACGCCATGGCATCCGACCTCGGCAAAGACCACCTCAGACGGGTTCGCCAACTGCCCGGCATAGGCCTCCAACTCCGCCGCCGTGAACAGGCGGAACGGCACGCCCAACCGCCGCGCCACCACATTCATCGCACCTTCATCGGCCTTGAGGTCAATCGACGCCACACAGGCCACCGCCCCCGGCGCAATCCCGGCCTCCTCCAGCGTCCGACAGACCAGATCCCACAGTTCCTCCGTGTCACACCCCCGCGCACAGCCCAAACCAAGGGCATAACGCTGTGGATGATAGACCAGCCGCCGATCATTGCCCGCAACCGGCGCCTCGCTCACCACCAACTCAACAGTGCCGCTCATATCCTTGATATCAAATATATTCTCACCCGTTACGCTGACACCCTCGCCCGCCAGCATCGCGACCATCGCCGCCTTGGCGTCATCGGGATTGGCCAGCCGGTAGCCCTGAGGCGGCGCATCCAGGGCCACACCCATCGCCACATCACCCGCCGTCGTCACCGCTGCCACGGCCCCCAATCCCTTGGCAATTACCGTCGCCAGACGATTGGCACCGCGATGCCCACCCAAAAGCGGCACCACCACAGACCCATCGTCACTCACCGACACCACCGGCGGCTCGCCCCGCTTGTCACTCAAGAGCGGCGCAACCGCCCGAATCAAAATCCCGCTCGCGCAAACCCCCACCACCGGCACCCCGGCGGCAAAGAGGTCGCGCGCATGATCCAGCGCATTGGGAAACCACGCAGCAGCCTGTTGCACACGCCCCTCGCGCCCATGCACATCGCCGCCAATCAGTTCCGCCACGCGATGCGCCACCGCCTCACTAGAGCGGCTCAGCGCCAGAACAACAGGTCTCACAGCCATGGATCGGCCCCTTTCGTGAGCAGAATCATTGAAAAATAAGGCGCCTTTTCAGGGGCTTGCGCCAGAGGGCAGACCACTTCTTCGGGCAGGCTCGCGCGTTCGACATAGACCGCCTGCGCGGTCAGCCCCAGATCGTCGATCACCGCCCGGATCTTGGCCAGATGCCGCCCCACCTTCATGATGGCGACACTCTCGGCCCCTTCGATCCGCGCCCGCAACTCCGCCTCGGGCAGCGGCCCCGGCAGCACCGTCAGCCGCTCATTGCGCGCGACCAGTGGCCGCCCCGCCCGCGCCGCACAGGCGGCAATCGAGGTCACACCGGGCACCACCTCGACCTCATAGCGCCCACTCAGCCGGGCAAAGAGATACATGAAAGATCCATAGAAAAACGGATCGCCCTCGCAAAGACAGACCACATCGTCACCTGCATCGAGCGCTTCGGCGATTTCGGCGGCCCCCCGGTCATAGGCCGCCTGCGCCGGGGCCCGTTCGACCGTCATCGGCACGTCCATCACGATCTCCCGCGCGCCCGGCGCAATCGCCCCGGCGGCAATCGCACGGGCAAAACTCTCGCCGCCCGCCAATGTCGGATAGGCCACGACCCGCGCAGTCGAAATCAGCCGATGCGCGCGCAGCGTCATCAACTCCGGATCGCCCGGCCCCAGACCCACGCCAAAGAGCTTACCAGCCATGCGCGCGCCCGCCTTTCATCGTTCCAAAAATACTCAATTCCAACGCCCGCCGCTCATCGCTTCACGAGGCTCCATTGCGTGACCGGCATGAGCGGCCGCCAACCGGTCAGCCCCCCCACCGGTTCGGCCCGGTTGACCTGCAATTTCACCAACTCGCCGCCGTGGCGCTTGTAAAGCGCCACCAGGACGGCCTCACTCTCCAGCGTTACGGCATTGCACACCAGCCGCCCCAAAGGCCGCAGCGCGCGCCAGGCTGCGTCAAAAACTGCCTCTGATAGCCCACCGCCGATAAAGACCGCATCGGGGGCATCAAGCCCCGCCAACGCCTCGGGCACCCGCCCCTCGATCAATTCCAGCCGTGGCACCCCAAGCGCCAAGGCATTCGCCGCCGCCATCGCGCGCCGATCCGCGCGCGGCTCAATGCCAATCGCGCGGGCATAGCGCGCGCCGCGCATCCACTCCACCGCGACAGATCCACAACCGGTGCCGATATCCCACAAGAGCGCGCCGCGCATCGGCATCAGCTTGGCCAACGTGGCGGCGCGCACCTCGCGCTTGGTCATGGTGCCGTCATGTTGAAAGAGATCATCCGCCAATCCCGGCACTCGGGGCATCAGCGCGGCATCGTGTGCTGCCACACACTCGACTGCCAGCGTGTTGAACGGCGGCACCACATGCGCCCAGCTTTCGGCCAGCCCGTCAAACCGCGCCTCCTCGGCCCCGCCCATATTGGCCAGCACCGTCATCCGCGATTGCCCGAATCCCCGCTCGGTCAGAAACCGCGCAATCTGCGCGGGCGTCTCAGCCCCGGTGGTCAGGATCAAGAGCCGCGCATCGGGCTGGATGAAGGCGATCATCTGCTCGACAGGCCGGCCGTGTACGGTCAGCGTCTCAAGATCCGCCATGCTCCACCCCATCCGCGCGGCGGCAAGTTGAAAGGCCGAGAGCTGCGGATGATAGACGATCTCGGAGGGCGGCAAGCTCCGCCCGATCCGCGCGCCCACGGAGAACCACAGCGGGTCGCCCGTGGCCAACACCACCACACGCCGCCCGCGCAACCCGGCCAAGAGGTCCGTCAACGCATCAAATGGCGACGGCCAGGCAATCCGCTCGGCGCGCACAGCCTCGGAAAGTTGATGATGCCGCTCGCCGCCCACGATCACCTCTGCCGTCTCGACAATGGCACGGGAGGCAGGCAAGAGCCCCGCCATCCCATCCTCGCCAACGCCCACGATATGCAGCCAAGGGTCTAGTCCGCCCGTCACGCGCCCACCTCCGGTAACCCGGCCGCCAGCGCATTGACCGCCGCACTCGCCATCGCCGACCCGCCACGCCGTCCGCGCAGGGCGACAAACTCGCAGCCGCGCGGGTTGTCCGCGAGTTCGGCTTTGCTCTCGGCGGCCCCGACGAACCCGACAGGAAAGCCAAGGATCAGCGCCGGACGCGGCGCGCCCTCGTCGAGCAGTTCGAGAAGATGAAAGAGCGCGGTGGGCGCATTGCCGATTGCCACCACAGCCCCCTCCAGCCGTTCCGCCCACAATTCAACGGCCGCCGCCGAACGGGTATTGCCGATCCCCGCCGCAATGCCCGGCACCCGCGGGTCGTTCAGCGTCACGACCACGTCGTTCTGGCAGGGCAGGTAGCGGCGGATGATCCCCGCCCCCACCATCTCGCAATCACAAAACACGGGCGCACCAGCCTGCAAGGCGGCATGACCCGCCGCATAGGCCCCGCTTGAAAACGCCAGCCGATCTGCCACCTCGACCATACCACAGGCATGAATGAGCCGGATCGCGAGCGCCTCCATGCCAGGGCCGAACCGATCGAGCCGCGCCTCTTGGCGCACCGTGGCAAAGCTCATCTCGTAGATGGCAGAGGGGTTCTTTTCATAGGGGCGCACTGTCATGCCTTTGCGAATGCCGCGAGCGTCAGAGCCTCCGGCGGGAGTATTTTCACCAAGAAGAAGCCGTGCTCAGACCTTGGTCCGCCGCGCGCTCTCTGGCCCATGCGGATGGCGGGCATGGGGATAGGGCGCGTGGTGGTGGTCGTGATCATGATGGTGATCATGCCCGTGATCATGATTATGATCGTGGTGATGGTGATGCCCGTGATCATGGTCATGGTGGTGCTTGGCCTGCGCCTCCAACCGGCAGAGCCCGGTGCAGAAGGTATCGCAGAGCGTGCAATCCGCCACGTTCGAGCCGGGCGCAGAGGCACCTTGCCCTTCGACATGGTGATGATGGCTTTCTTGCACCGCGCCCACCTCGGCCTCGAAACCCAAGACCTGCGTGCGGTATTTGCACATAACGCAGGTGGGCGGCGGCACATCGCCAAAGGCGGGATGGCCCGCGCCCCGTGCCTCGGCCAGGGCGGCGCGCTGTTCGGGCGTGATGCGCTGCACCGCCCCGCCTTCGATGGCGAGGATTTGCGTGCGATACTGACAGGTGCCGCAATTGGGCGGCGGCACTGCACTCAGTTGCTCGGTCACACGCTCGGCAAAGGTTTCCAAAACCTTGGGATGATCACCCAGATAGCCGGCCTTGACGAATTGCATGCCCGGATGCTCTGCCGCGACGCGGTCGGTAAAGCCATAGATGCGGTCAATCAGGATGCCGGAAAAGAGGAAATAGGGAAACACCACGACGCGTTTGTACCCCAACTTGACCACATGTTGCAGGCAGGGTTCCACCAGCGGGAAGGTCACACCGGAATAACCCACCTCGCACCAGCCAAAGCCGAGGCCTTCGTGCAACAGGCGCGCGATCTTGGCGACATTGGCATTGGCATCCGGGTCCGACGCACCGCGTCCGATCACCACAAGGCAGGTGTCATGCAGGCCAACCTCGCCATGTTTCACATTGGCGCGGTCAATCGCCTCGCGGATGCGTGCCCCGGCGGCGGCGATCATCTTGGGGTCCACCCCCAATTCGCGGCCATACCGCACCTCGATGCCATGGGTGGCAGCATAGGTGTTGAGCACGGTGGGAATGTCGTTCTTGGAATGCATCGCGGCAAAGAGCATCCCCGGCACCGCCAAAATCCGCTCGCACCCCGCCGCGCGCAGACGGTCCAGACCGTCGCGGATCACCGGGTTGGCAAACTCCAGATAGCCGTATTCCATCAGCCAATCATCGGGCAGATAGCCCGGCAGTTTATCCGCCAACACGCTGAATTCATCGACCGCCGATTGGCTGCGCGAGCCATGCCCGCAGATCATCACACCCGTCTTGACCATTCTCATGCCTCCTGCGGCTCTTCTTCTGTGGCCTCATCCTCGGCCTCGTCCGCCGCGCGATCCTTGCGCGCCCGCAGCCCGGACCAGAGGCCAATCGCGATCGCTGCCCCAAGCGCCGCGGCTCCCAACCAATGGCCATGCCCGGCAACCTCGGCCAGATGGCCCGGATGGGCATGGGCAACGGTGCCGCTCAAGAGCGCGGTCAGAATGGTGGCAAATCGCATGGCAGTCCCCTTATCCTCGGTCGCGCGACAGGGCGAAAAGGGGCGGCGGGCCACAGGCCCCGACGACGCGCGATCCGCCCCCGACATGGGTCAGCCAATCGTCGCACACCTTTCCGGCCCGGTCGCGGGCTTCGTCATCGCCCGGTTATAGGCGCTGGCCCGCGCGGCTGCAAACGAAGAAACGAAGCCCCCGCCCCCGTTCGCGACATGTGCAGACCTGCACGGCGACTGCGCGGTGCTGTGCATTTCCGACCCGCACCCCCGGCCCTAGGTTATGGACAAAGAGGAGACTTTGAACATGGGCCAACTGGTCAACGGAGAATGGCAAGACACCTGGTATGACACCGACTCGACAGGCGGCAAATTCGTGCGCTCGACGGCGAAGTTCCGCAACTGGATCACCGCAGACGGCAGCGCCGGTCCCTCGGGCGAGGCCGGGTTCAAGGCAGAGAGCGGGCGCTATCACCTCTATGTGTCGCTGGCCTGTCCCTGGGCGCATCGCACCCTGATCTTTCGCGCGCTTAAAGGGCTGGAGGATCACATCGGCGTCTCGGTCGTGCATCCCGACATGCTCTCGGAGGGCTGGGAATTCTGCACCGATTTCCCCGGCGCCACGGGCGACCGGCTCTATGGTCTGCCCTTCGCCCGCGACATCTACCGCAAGGCAGACCCCAAGATTTCAGGCCGCGTCACCGTGCCGATCCTCTGGGACACAGAGCGCGAGACCATCGTCTCCAACGAAAGCGCCGAGATCATCCGCATGTTCAATTCCGCCTTTGACGGGATCACCGGCAACACGCTTGATTTTTGGCCCACAGACCTGCGCGCCGCCATTGAGCCGATAAACCAGCGTATCTACGACACCATCAACAACGGCGTCTACAAGGCGGGTTTTGCTACCACGCAGGATGCCTATGAGGCGGCCGTATACCCCCTTTTCGACAGCCTCGATTGGCTCGAAAACCACTTGGCTCAAAACCGCTATCTCATGGGGCACCGTGTGACAGAGGCCGATTGGCGGCTCTTTACCACCCTCATCCGGTTCGATCCGGTCTATCACCTGCATTTCAAATGCAACCGGGCGCGGATCGTCGATTACCCCAATCTCTGGGGCTATCTGCGCGAACTCTACCAATGGCCGGGGGTGCGTGAGACCGTGAATTTCGACCATATCGTCCGGCATTATCATTACAGCCACGATACGATCAATCCGAACCGGATCATCCCGATCAACCCGGTGCTAGACCTCGAGATGCCACACGGCCGGGGCTGAGACAGTCCCGGCCAAGCCGCCGCTCAGGACGGATCAGGCCAGACAAAATCCGGCCGCAGCGCGGCATGGACAGGACGCCCGTCCGATGGCTTGGGCACGCCGGTGGCAGGATCATAGAACGCATGATAGCTCGCTGCGTCGATCTGGTCCCCATAGCCCATAAGGTTGGGAACGATCACCCTGATCCGGTGCTGCTTGTCATCGAGCATGATCGGCGTCCCGCATGTCGCACAGGTGCAAAGCTCAAGCGGGCCCTCAGGATTATTGGCATTGAAGGGCTGACGGTTCAGCCCCGCCTCATTGTCAACCACGACATCGCCGTGCTTGAAAAACACAACATGCGTCGTCGGTTGCCCGGTTACGTTCTTGCACACGGAACAATGACAGGTGTGATTGTCAATCGGCGCATGGGTCGTCTTGGTATGGATGTGGTCGCAACCACCGGAACTTTTGTCAGACATCGGCCTTCCTCCTCAAAGCGATGCGGATGGGCGACCCGGGGTTCAAGACCCCGGATCCACCCTGGCCCTCAACCTATCATGCACCACGCCGGACCTCGGCGCTGATTCTGGTCGGACGCGACTAAAGGATGACACCAGCGGACAAACGAAAACGCCCCGGTCCTCTCGGGCCGGGGCGTTCTGATTTCCGAAGGGACGGATGTGCCCCTCCCCGTGCGCGCGGGTTTAGCCGCGCTCTTCGATGATCTTGACCAGATGCGGGATCTTGTTGACCATACCGCGCACCGAGGGGGTATCCTCAAGCTCGCGTGTCTTGTGCATCTTGTTGAGCCCCAGACCGATGAGGGTCTGACGCTGATCTTCGGGGCGGCGGATCGGGCTGGCGATCTGCTTGACGACGATGGTTTTTGCCATTTGTCCGGTTCCTTACGCTTCTGCCGCTTCGGCAACCGGCGCTTCGTCACCCTTTTTCAGGATGTCGGCCACCTTCTTGCCACGGCGCTGCGCCACCATACGCGGGCTGGTCTCTTTCTTGAGACCGTCCAGCGTGGCGCGGATCATGTTGTAGGGGTTCTGCGACCCGGTCGATTTCGCGACCACGTCCTGAATTCCCAACATCTCGAACACGGCGCGCATCGGACCGCCGGCGATGATGCCGGTCCCGGTGGGGGCTGTGCGCATCACGACCTTGCCGGCGCCATGGCGACCTTCCATGTCGTGGTGCAGGGTCCGGCCTTCGCGCAGCGGCACGCGGATCATTGCGCGCTTGGCGGCCTCGGTGGCCTTGCGGATCGCCTCGGGAACTTCCTTGGCCTTACCCTTGCCAAAGCCGACGCGGCCCTTTTGATCGCCCACGACCACCAGTGCCGCAAACCCAAAGCGCTTACCGCCCTTTACAGTTTTCGACACGCGGTTGATCGCCACGAGACGGTCGGCGAATTCCGGTGTTTCGTCGCGCTCGCGACGGTCACGACGGTTGTCTTCTCTTGCCATTCTCTCGTCCCCTTAAATCTTCAGGCCAGCTTCACGCGCGGCGTCGGCAACTGCCTTGACGCGACCATGAAACAGGAAGCCGCCCCGATCGAAATAGGCCTCGGTGATGCCGGCCTTCTGAGCCCGCTCGGCAATCGTGGTGCCGACCTTGGCGGCCGCCTCCACATTGCACTTGCCCACCATGCCCAGATCCTTTTCGAGGGTCGAGGCAGCGGCGAGCGTCACACCGTTGACGTCGTCGATCAGCTGCACGCTGATGTTCTTGTTGGAGCGGAAAACGCTGAGGCGCACGCGCCCTGCATTGACCTTGCGGAGTTTGTTCCGAACGCGCAGGCGGCGTTTGAGGAACAGTTTTCTTTTGCTGTTTGCCATCTGTCGCGTCCTTACTTCTTCTTGCCTTCCTTCTGGAAGATATACTCGCCTTTGTAGCGAATGCCTTTGCCCTTGTAGGGCTCGGGGCGTCGCCAGTCGCGGATATTGGCCGCGACCTGTCCAACGAGCTGCTTGTCCGTGCCCTCGACCACCAGTTCGGTGGGCTTGGGTGCGGTAACAGTCACACCTTCCGGAATGGGGAAATCGACGTCATGGCTGAGGCCGAGGTTCAGTTTGAGCACATTGCCCGCCATCTGGGCACGATAGCCCACACCGCGAATCTCCAGCTCTTTCTTAAAGGCATCCTTGGCACCATGCACCATGTTGGCGATGACCGTCCGGGTCATCCCCCACTGCTGGCGGGCACGTTTGGATTTGCCGCGCGGCGTGACCGAAATGACGCTGCCGTCGATGGTGATGGTGACATCATCCGTCGCGGTAAAGGTCTTGGTCGCCTTGGGGCCTCTGACTTCGATCGTCTGTCCCGACAGCGTCGCGGTGACGCCATCCGGCAGAGACACGGGTTGTTTGCCGATACGTGACATGTCCAGGTCTCCTTAGAAGACAGTGCAGAGCACTTCGCCGCCAACATTGGCTGCGCGCGCTGCTGCATCCGACATCACACCCTTGGAGGTGGAGACAATCGACACACCGAGACCCTGACGGACCTGCGGAATGTCATCGACACCCAGATAGACGCGACGACCGGGTTTGGAAACCCGCTTCATTTCGCGAATGACGGGGGTGCCTTCATAATACTTGAGGCTGATTTCGATGGCGGGATGGCCATTGGCATCCTTGGTCATCTCATAGCCACGAATATAGCCCTCGGACGCCAGAACATCGAGAACGCGCACGCGCATTTTCGAAGAAGGCGTACTGACCGTGGACTTGCCGCGCATCTGCGAGTTGCGGATACGGGTGAGCATATCGCCGATAGGATCGTTCATATCTCTGACCTCCTCACCAGCTCGATTTCACGACGCCGGGCAGCTGCCCGCTCGAGCCTAGCTCGCGCAGCATGATCCGGGACACTTTGAGTTTGCGGTAATACGCATGCGGACGACCCGTCAGCTGGCACCGGTTGTGCAGCCGAGTGGCCGAGCTGTTGCGCGGCAGTTCCGCAAGCTTCATGGAGGCGCGGAACCGCTCTTCCATCGGCTTGCTCTGGTCGTTGATGATCACTTTCAGCGCAGCGCGTTTCTTGGCGAAACGGTCCACCAGCACTTGGCGCTTCTTTTCACGCTCGATCATTGATTTCTTAGCCATAGATCTATCCTCCCCCGGCTCAGCTGTTGAAGGGCATGTTGAATTGCTTCAACAGCGCCTTGGCTTCAGCGTCGGTCTTCGCCGTGGTTGCGATGACGATGTCCATCCCCCAAACTTCGTCGACCTTGTCGAAGTTGATTTCGGGGAAAATGATATGTTCCTTGATGCCCATGGCATAGTTGCCACGCCCATCGAACGACTTGCCCGACACACCCCGGAAGTCGCGGATACGCGGCATCGCGATGGTGATCAGACGATCGAGGAAATCATACATGCGGTCGCCACGCAGCGTGACCTTTGCCCCGAGAGGCATGTCTTCACGAACGCGGAACCCGGCGATGGAGTTGCGAGCCTTGGTGACAACAGCGCGTTGACCGGCAATCGTGCTCAGATCTTCCTGAGCCGACTTCGCCTTCTTCGAGTCGCGCACAGCCTCGGCGCCACAGCCGATGTTGAGAACGATCTTGTCCAGACGCGGGATCTGCATGTCATTCTTGTAGCCGAACTCTTCTTTCAGAGCGGGCTTGATGACCTCACGGAAGTGGGCCTTGAGGCGTGGGGTATAGGTTGCGGTATCAAGCATCGATCACGTCCCCCGTGGTCTTGGCAAAGCGCACTTTCTTGTCGCCGTCAATCTTGAACCCGACGCGGGTCGGTTTGCCGTTCTTGTCGACAATCGCCAGATTGCTCAGGTCGATCGGCATCGCCTTGGGGATGCGACCGCCTTGGCTGGTCTGGCTCTGACGGGTGTGGCGGATCGCCATGTTGACGCCCTCGACCACGGCCTTGCCGGATTTCGGATCGACATTGGTGATCGTGCCTTTTTGGCCCTTGTCCTTGCCGGACAGAACGATCACGGTGTCACCTTTTTTCAGTTTGGCAGCCATCTTACAGCACCTCCGGGGCGAGCGAGATGATTTTCATAAAGTTCTTGGCCCGCAACTCGCGCACGACCGGCCCGAAAATACGGGTACCAACCGGCTCACCTGCGTTGTTCAGGATCACGGCGGCGTTGCGGTCAAAACGAATGGCGGTCCCGTCTTCACGACGGACTTCTTTGGCGGTGCGCACGACGACGGCCTTGCGGACGTCCCCTTTCTTCACGCGGCCGCGGGGGATGGCTTCCTTGACCGAGACGACAATGATGTCGCCCACGGATGCGTATCGACGCTTGGAACCACCCAAGACCTTGATGCACTGAACTCGGCGAGCGCCAGAGTTGTCAGCAACATCCAGGTTGGTCTGCATCTGGATCATTTGGTTTCTCCCGACCTATGGGGGGCGATGCAATGCCTGATCCCCAGGGTTTCGATTAATGCCGAAAGGCGCCGAGGCTTAAGCCTGCAGCACCTCCCAACGCTTCGTCTTGGATTTGGGCGCGCATTCGACAATCCGAACGGCATCGCCCACTTTGAACGTGTTGTTCTCATCGTGAGCCCGGTATTTCTTGGACTTACGAATGGTTTTCTGCAGCACGGGGTGCTTGAAACGGCGCTCGACCGATACGGTGACGGTCTGGGCGTTGGCATCAGAGGTGACGACGCCTTGAAGAATACGTTTGGGCATATCTCAGGCTCCTTACTCTGCTGCCGCGTTGGCTTTTTCGTTCAGAATCGTCAGCAGGCGCGCGGCATCGCGGCGCGCCGTGCGCATCTGAGCGGGGTTCTCAAGTTGGCCTGTGGCCGCCCGAAACCGCAGATTGAACTGCTGCTTTTTCAGGTTGGTGAGCTCTTCCCGGAGCTGGTCCGGGGTCTTGTCACGCAGTTCCTTGGCGTTCATCGCCTGTTCCTTTCTCAAAACACCGGACGGCCCCTGACGGTTGCTTCAGGGTAACCCAAAACCCGGTGGATGAATTGCAAATACGCGAATCCCCGGACAGGCCGGGGCTCGCGGATTGGGGCTCTATACGGGAGGTGATACCGGAGGGCAAGGGGAGTTTGGACAACCTTTGGTATAAAGAACCAGAACTTCCCTTTGTCACCGGTGTTATGCCCACACTCTCGCATCATTTACCATCCATTTGTCCGTCTCGTCGCCCTCATGTTTGACAAATTGGCTTGCGCCTTCGCCGGATCGACAAGAAATGCGAAGGCCGATATCAGAGATAAGACGGCTAAGCCCGCGACAGCGAACAATGTAAATTGTGGCGCACTCCCTAACCTCGATCCCTCAAAGGCGGCGAAACCCTTTAGGATCAGAACCACAAGGAGGCCCCAGCCAAAGCCAATCAAACCCAGGAGCAGCACATAGGAATCCAGTTTCAAAACAATGGCCTGTCGTCCGCGACCAAGACCGCGAAACATCTCACGGATCACAACCCAAGCCACCATCAACGCTGCAAGCGTCATCTGAAGAACAAGGCCGATCAGCATTTCAACGGTAGCGTTTGCCCTATTCAGTTTTTCTTGAAGCTGCCCGGTATGGTCCAATGCGATCTCCTGCGCATAGACGGACGGATATATATCAAACAGGCTCAGCAATGAGATTGGGAAAAGATGGATCACGAAATTGATCAAACATGCCCATATGATGATCCAAAGAATGCGTTTCGGCCCCGGATCAAGCTCGTAAGTGGTGGAACGCTTCACCGATCTTCCTTTGAACACTAAAGTTTACAAGTTCAACACTTCACAACCCTTGATCAGACGCGTCAAGTCTCACATGCTATTTGGCGATACAGCCAATTTAATTATCCCACAACAAATAGAAACGGCCCCGGGTTTCCCCGAGGCCGTTTCCATCAGATCAGATCGCTTATGCGAGTTGCAGGTTCGACGCGCTCTCACGGCCGTCACGGCCGGATTCGATGTCGAAGGTCACTTTCTGATTGTCAGCAAGGCCGGTCAGGCCCGCACGCTCGATTGCGCTGACATGAACGAAAACGTCCTTGCCGCCATTGTCGGGTGCGATAAAGCCGAAGCCTTTAGTGGAATTGTACCATTTCACGGTGCCATTGGCCATCGTGTCGTCTCCTATGTAGTGCTGCCCGCGTAAGTGCGGCAGTCGCGGCGTGGTCGGTCTGGATCGAGGTACTGACAGCCGGTTTAGAGGAGACAGATGATCGAAAGAGAATAACGTAAGCCCCCCGCATATGGCCGAAATCGCACCAATTTACAAGGGAGAATCATAAGTTACTGAATTTTTTTGAGAACATTTTGCGAACGTATCGGGCGATTTCGGGCTTCAGCCCCAGGAATAGTTGAAACTGACGCTGATCCGGTCCTCTTCCGACATGTTCATCGGCACTTCATGGCGCAGCCATGATTCCCAGAGCAGCACGTCGCCCACCACCGGTTTGGCATAGATGAACGTCCGCAACTCCTGCCGCGCATCCTTGCGCCGCACCGGCGAGGCCATCATCCGCGCCGACCGCGGGTCTTCCAGCTTGAGCGCGCTCGTCCCCTCTGGCATCGCGACATAGGTCGTGCCGGAAATCACCGAATGCGGATGGATATGGCTTGCATGCATGCCACCCTCGGGCAGGATGTTGATCCAGATGTCTTCCAGCTTCAGCTCCTTGCCATCCAGATCAAACTCCAGATCCTCGGCAAAGGCCGCGACATGCGCGTTCAGCACCTTGACCAGATCGGCAAAGATCGGAAACCGCCACGGCAGATCGCTGAGCGAAGCATAGGACGTATAGCCGGGATAGCCATTCTCGTCACACCACTCCTGCCCCGCCTCGTCATCCTCGGCGATGGAATAGCACGACGCCTCCATCTCTTTGGGATCAATGGCAGGTCCGTGCTCGCTCAGGGCGGCACGATAGAGGCGGGTCACAAAGAGCGAGTCGATATTGGGCATGTCTGTCGCAATACCCAGATGGTAATGAAAAGAGAAGGGCCAGGTTTCAGTTTGTGGAATAAGAGATGCCCCTCCCGCAATTCCTTGATACCAGCCCTAACAGCTACACGACCTCTCAAAGGAAAGACCGATGCGCACCTCTATCAACTGGCGACTCGCAGCAGCACTCTTGATGCTTGGCACACCTGTATCGGCTGATGTTTGCAACTGGCGTCTCAGCAAACTGCTTGGAACAGCGCGGTCCAATGTCGCCGCTCTGGCAGAGCCTGTAACATCCGCACCAACACTCGTTGAAAAGGCACTTGGGTTCTACACGCTCACGCACTCCGTGACCGGCGCAACCTTGCTCGGGTCCACTGTGGCCGGAAGCT
Organism: Roseovarius sp. MBR-51; assembly: GCF_053628575.1. Classification (NCBI taxonomy): domain Bacteria; kingdom Pseudomonadati; phylum Pseudomonadota; class Alphaproteobacteria; order Rhodobacterales; family Roseobacteraceae; genus Roseovarius; species Roseovarius sp. MBR-51. The sequence continues at coordinate 6,636 of NZ_JBRJGQ010000018.1, read as the reverse complement.
CAGCCGCCAGCACGATCGGTCTAATCGCGGGATCGGGTGGCGGTGCCGGTGCCATTGGCGCCGCGCTGATGTCTCCAACCGGAATTGTCGTGGGCGCAATCGTCGGCGTCGGCGTCGCTGGCACCGAGGGCTATTGCTACTTCTTCCAGGATGAAAAGGTGACAGATTACGCAGAGGTTCTCTTGATCATGGAAGGCTTGGCGCAGAACGCCGACCCCAGCTATTTCGAGATCGATAAACCCAATGATGACACGCTGCAAACAGCCGCAATCTTCATTCGCGGCGACGACGGTGTCCGCCAGATGTATCGCGTCAAAGACCTCTACATCGTCAATGGCGCGCTGATCCATCGGAAATGGGGGCGCAACACTCACCTCGGCAATATCGGCCTCGAAGTGGTGAATTCACCGGATGTTTACGCTCCAGAAGCCGACGCCCCGAACCCAAACGCACCAGCAGTCGTCGCGCCCGAAGTCATCGCTCCGGACCAAGACTAGCGCCATAAAAAACCCCCGCGCGATCTCTCGCACGGGGGCAATTCTCAGCGTGGGTGTTACCCCGCCGCCTTTACCAGTCCTCGCGGACCACGACGCGGGTCTTGATCGGCAACTTCATGGCCGCCAGACGCAGCGCCTCAAAGGCGATCTCTTCGCTCACACCGTCGATCTCGAACATCACCCGGCCCGGCTTGACCCGGCAGGCCCAGTAATCGACCGAACCCTTACCTTTACCCATCCGAACCTCTGTGGGCTTGGAGGAAACCGGTGTATCCGGGAAAATCCGGATCCAGACACGGCCCTGACGTTTCATGTGACGCGTCATGGCACGACGAGCGGCCTCGATCTGACGCGCGGTGATACGCTCGGGCTGAGTGGCCTTGAGACCGAAAGTGCCAAAGTTCAGATCAGAGCCGCCTTTGGCCTCGCCCTTGATCCGGCCTTTGTGCATCTTGCGGAATTTGGTGCGCTTTGGTTGAAGCATCTTTCATTCCTCCTTAACGGCGGCCGCCGGCGCCACGGGGCGCGGGACCATCCTGGAGTTCCTGGGCTTTGCGGTCACGGGCACCGGGATCGTGCTCCATGATTTCACCCTTGAAGATCCAGACCTTGATACCGATGATCCCATAGGCCGTTGTGGCCTCGACGGGCGCATAGTCGATATCCGCACGCAGCGTGTGGAGCGGAACCCGGCCCTCACGATACCATTCAGTCCGCGCGATCTCGGCCCCGCCAAGACGGCCCGAAACGTTGACCCGGATACCAAGGGCACCCATGCGCATCGCGTTCTGCACGGCACGCTTCATGGCGCGACGGAAGGACACACGACGCTCAAGCTGCTGTGCGATGCTCTCACCCACAAGGGCCGCATCCAGCTCGGGCTTGCGGACTTCGACGATATTGAGGTGCAGTTCGCTCGCGGTCATCGCCGCCAGCTTCTTGCGCAAACCCTCGATATCGGCGCCTTTCTTGCCGATGATCACGCCCGGACGTGCAGTGTGGATCGTCACGCGGCACTTCTTATGCGGACGCTCGATGATCACACGGCTGATCCCGGCCTGCTTGCACTCTTCGCCGATGAACTTGCGCATCGCAAGATCCTCGAGCAGCAGATTGCCATAGTCCTTGGTGTCGGCATACCAGCGGCTGTCCCAGGTGCGGTTCACCTGCAGGCGCATGCCAATCGGATTGACTTTGTTACCCATTAGGCTTGCTCCTCAATTTCACGCACCTTGATTGTCAGCTCCGAGAACGGCTTTTTCAGCGCACCAAAGCGACCACGGGCACGCGGACGGCCACGCTTCATAACAAGGTTCTTGCCGACATAGGCCTCCGCCACGACCAAACCATCCACATCGAGATTGTGGTTGTTCTCGGCATTGGCAATTGCAGACTGGAGGCATTTCTTGACATCAGCGGCGATGCGCTTGTTCGAGAATGTCAGATCAGTCAGCGCCTTGTCGACCTTCTTGCCACGGATCATCGCGGCAACGAGGTTAAGCTTTTGCGGGCTGGTACGAAGCATGCGCAACTTGGCCATCGCTTCGTTGTCTGCCACGCGGCGGGGGTTCTTTTCCTTGCCCATGACTTACTTCCGCTTCGCTTTTTTGTCGGCGGCATGACCGTAATAGGTCCGGGTCGGCGAATATTCACCGAACTTCTGACCAATCATGTCTTCGCTGACGTTGACAGGGATATGCTTGTGGCCGTTGTAGACGCCAAACGTGAGACCCACGAATTGCGGCAGGATCGTGGAACGACGCGACCAGATCTTGATGACTTCATTGCGCCCCGACTCACGCGATGCTTCTGCCTTTTTCAAGACATAGGCATCGACAAAGGGGCCTTTCCATACAGAACGTGCCATGTGTTAGCGGCCCTTCTTCTTGGCGTGACGCGAGCGCACGATGAGATCCTGCGACGCCTTGTTCTTGTTGCGGGTGCGCGCGCCTTTGGTGGGTTTACCCCAAGGCGTAACCGGGTGACGACCACCCGAGGTGCGACCCTCACCACCACCATGCGGGTGATCGATCGGGTTCATCACGACACCACGCACAGACGGGCGGATGCCCTTGTGACGCATGCGACCGGCCTTGCCGTAGTTCTGGTTGCTGTTGTCAGGGTTGCTGACGGCCCCAACAGTGGCCATGCATTCCTGACGCACCAGACGCAGCTCGCCCGAGCTCAGACGGATCTGAGCATAACCACCATCGCGGCCCACGAATTGCGCATAGGTGCCAGCGGCGCGTGCAATCTGCCCGCCCTTGCCAGCTTTCAACTCGATGTTGTGAATGATCGTACCGATGGGCATGCCCGAGAACGGCATCGCGTTACCCGGCTTGATGTCGGCCTTGGCCGCCGCAACAACCTTGTCACCAATCGCCAGACGCTGCGGCGCTAGGATATAGGCTTGCTCGCCATCTTCATATTTGATCAGCGCGATGAACGCGGTCCGGTTCGGGTCATATTCGATCCGTTCAACCGTTGCCGAGATATCGAACTTTGTCCGCTTAAAATCGACGATACGATAGAGGCGTTTCGCCCCGCCGCCTTTGCGACGCATCGTGATCCGTCCGGTATTGTTCCGGCCGCCATGCTTGGTCAAACCCTCAGTGAGAGATTTGACCGGACGTCCTTTCCACAGCTCCGAACGGTCGATCAGCACCAGCCCACGCTGGCCCGGCGTCGTCGGCTTATACGACTTGAGTGCCATGCTTTCTGTCTTCCGTTTGCTTACGGCAGGATAACCTGCCTGTGTTGTAGCCCCCCGAGGGTGGCCAAGGTATGAGGCCCCGTAGGTCCTCGGCTAGAATTGCTCTCGCGAACAATTGCAAGGCCCCGGACGAATCCGGGGCCTTGCGGATGGGGTCTGATAGGGGAGGCCGCGTTTGCGGTCAAGGGGTTTGACCAAGAATTAAAGGGAAAGCGGCCACAGGCCAGACCTTTCGATCGCTCACAGCCCCTACGCCTCACCCTTGGCGTCAGGGCTGCGATTTTCGCAGCAGAACGCGCCGCGATTTCGGCGGCGAGTCCATATCGGACAGCGCCCCGTAGACGCCCAGTTTCCGCGCCTGCTCCTCAGCCGTATTCTTGCGCAGATCAAAAATCGCAACCCCTCCGGACCGCAAAACCTTGTCTACAAACGGCAAATAGAGATCCACCGGATAGTGAAACCCACAGGACAGAAAGCTGACAGCCAGATCCACGGCCGACGCAGGCTCGGGTGTCGTTTCATTGGGATTGAGCGTTTCAATCGCCTCAGGGGCGATCCCGTTCGCCGTGAGCAGGTGCCTCGCACGGCTCAGCGATGAATACGCCGCTCCCTCGGGGTTAAAACCGAAATGCCGATGCGTATTCGATTCGATATCAATCAACAGCACTGTGCAGGTCAGGTCCTGCGCCGCAAAGAGATCGAAAAACCCATAGCCACAGCCAATATCCGCGATGTGCTTCGGGTTCAGCTCCTGCAAGAGCCCTTTGATCGCTTTGTATTCGGCATGAATGACACCTGCGGCCCGGCGCGCGATGGTGTCACCCATGTCGTCCACCACAGCTTGGATCGGCGCGTCATTACCCTGTTGCCAGGCCTTGATGACACGTCCCGATTTGGGGCGGTCGAACATCACTTCGGACCGCTGCAAAATCAGGTTCACAAGATCGTTGCGATCAAAGCAACTGAGATCGAGGGCTGCAATCCGATCCTCCGCAGCTTCAGCTTCAATGTCGATGTCTAGCTGCATTGAGATGTCTCATTCCCGGAGGTCATTGCCGCGTCAGGTATCATTGCCCCGCTCCGGTGAAAAGGCACTTGTTCCAAATGCCAAACCCCGCCCACCTTTCGGCAGCCGGGGTTCAAATCTCGATCCGTAGGGTGGGTGTTACCCCACCGCGATCACAGACCCGTGGTCACGTCGATCGTATTGCCTTCGGCCAGCGTCACATAGGCCTTCTTGACGTCATTCCGACGGCCAAGCTGACCCCGGAAGCGCTTTTGCTTGCCCTTGGTGATCGAGGTGTTCACAGCTTTCACCTTCACCCCAAAGAGCGCCTCGACGGCCTCCTTGATCTGGGGTTTATTGGCGTCCATGTGGACCTCGAACACAACCGCACCATTCTCAGAGGCCATAGTGGCCTTCTCGGTGATGATCGGCTTGCGGATCACATCGTAATGTTCAGGTTTAGCGCTCATTTCAGACGAGCCTCCAGTGCTTCGACACCCGCCTTGGTCAGCACGAGCGTGTCGCGCTTGAGGATGTCATAGACGTTTGCGCCCATTGACGGCAGCACATCGAGACCCTCGATATTGGCCGCAGCACGCGCGAATTCGGCATTCACCTGTGCGCCATCAATCACCAGCGCGCGCTTCCAGCCGAGGTTCTTGACCTGCTTGGCCAACTCACCCGTCTTGCCATTCGACGATGCGACGTCGATGATCACAAGCTCACCCGCCTTGGCCTTGGCCGAGAGCGCATGCTTGAGACCAAGCGCACGGACCTTCTTGGGCAGGTCATGGGCGTGGCTACGGGGCGTCGGGCCCTTGTAGATACCACCGTGACGGAAGATCGGCGCGTTCTTGTCACCGTGGCGTGCGCCGCCGGTGCCCTTCTGGCGATAGATCTTCTTGGTGGAATAGCTGGTTTCCGACCGGGTCTTGACCTTGTGCGTGCCGGCTTGCGCCTTGTTGCGCTGCCAGCGGACGACGCGGTGCAGGATGTCCGCGCGCGGCTCCAGGCCGAAGATGTCTTCGCCCAGATCGACCGAGCCGGCCGTGCCGCCGTCCAGTTTGATCACGTCGAGTTTCATTCCTCGCCTTCCTTCTTCTCGGCCTGAATGCTGGCCTCAGCCTCTTTCATAGCAGCTTCTTCAGCGGCAGCAGCCTCTTCGGCCAGACGCTTTGCTTCGGCTTCCGCCTCAGCAGCGGCAGCAGCGGCAGCGGCCTCAGCCGCCTTGGCAGCTTCTTCCGCAGCAGAGCGCAGACCGGCTGGCAGAATGGCGTTCTCGGGGAACGGTTTCTTGACCGCATCCTTGATCGTCACCCAACCGCCCTTAGAGCCCGGAACAGCGCCCTTTATCATGATCAAGCCGCGATCCGCGTCGGTCTTGATGACCTGCAGGTTCTGCGTGGTCACCTTGGCGGCGCCCATGTGTCCAGCCATCTTCTTGCCTTTGAACACCTTGCCCGGATCCTGACACTGACCCGTCGAGCCGTGCGAACGGTGGCTTATCGAGACACCGTGGCTGGCCCGCAGACCGCCAAAGTTGTGGCGCTTCATCGCACCGGCAAAACCCTTACCAATCGAGGTGCCGGACACATCCACGAACTGACCTTCAAAGTAATGGTCAGCGGTGATTTCCTCACCCACGTTGATCATGTTCTCAGGCGCCACGCGGAATTCCGCGATCTTGCGCTTAGGCTCGACCTTGGCGGCGGCAAAATGACCGCGCATTGGCTGCGTCGTGCGCTTAGCCTTTGCGGTTCCCGCCCCTAGTTGCACGGCCGTATAGCCGTCTTTCTCAGGGGTGCGCTGTGCCACCACCTGAAGTTTGTCCAATTGAAGAACGGTCACAGGAACCTGCTTGCCGTCTTCGAGGAAAAGCCGGGTCATGCCGACTTTTTTCGCGATCACACCAGAGCGCAACATCTCTTGCTCTCCTTAAACCGAAATCTGCACGTCCACGCCAGCGGCGAGGTCGAGCTTCATCAGCGCGTCCACCGTCTGCGGCGTGGGATCAACGATGTCCAAAAGACGCTTGTGCGTCCGGATCTCGAATTGATCGCGGGATTTCTTGTTCACGTGCGGGCTGCGCAGAACGGTGAACTTTTCGATCTTGTTCGGCAGCGGGATCGGCCCACGCACTTGGGCACCGGTCCGTTTGGCAGTGTTGACGATTTCCTGAGTGCTGGCATCCAGCACACGGTAGTCAAACGCCTTGAGCCGAATGCGAATATTTTGGCTTTGCATTTGTCTTAGCCTTTCGCGGCATTGGAGTTGATAGGAGGAAGGCCGGACCACCCGGCCTCCCTCGTCGAACCCTTAAAGGTTGTTACTCGATGATCTTCGACACGACGCCGGCGCCGACGGTGCGGCCGCCTTCGCGGATGGCGAAACGCAGGCCGTCTTCCATGGCGATCGGCGCG
>NZ_JBRJGQ010000017.1:0-70621 GCF_053628575.1 Roseovarius sp. MBR-51 | reverse complement strand
ATCGCCGCCGTCAACGTCGTCTTGCCGTGGTCAACGTGACCAATCGTGCCGATGTTCACATGCGGCTTGTTACGTGCAAACTTTTCCTTTGCCATGATACTGGCTCCTTCTTGTGTTCGTGTGCGGTGCGCGTCGGCGCACCCTACGGGGATGGTAGGGTGGGCAGATTGCCCACCGCCGTTATGCGTATTTCTTCTGGATTTCTTCAGAGATGTTGTGCGGCACCGGCTCGTAATGCGAGAATTGCATCGTGAACTGGGCGCGTCCCGAAGACATCGAGCGCAGCGTGTTGATATAGCCGAACATATTCGCGAGCGGCACGTTTGCGTTGATCGCAATCGCGTTGCCGCGCTGTTCCTGACCCGACACCTGACCGCGCCGCGACGTAAGATCGCCGATGACGTTGCCGGTATATTCCTCGGGCGTGACCACCTCGACCTTCATGATCGGCTCGAGCAGCTTGGCACCAGCCTTCTTGAGGCCTTCGCGCATGCCCATACGACCGGCGATTTCAAATGCCATGACCGAAGAGTCAACATCGTGGTACTTGCCGTCGATCAGCGAGACCTTGAAGTCGATCACGGGGAAGCCCGCGAGCGGACCGCTGTCCATGACAGAGCGGATACCTTTTTCGACGCCCGGAATGTATTCCTTGGGCACGGCACCACCAACAATCTTGCTTTCAAAGCTGAAGCCTTCGCCCGGCTCTGTCGGCGTGATCACCAGCTTGATCTCGGCGAACTGACCCGAACCACCCGACTGTTTCTTGTGGGTGTAGGTGTGCTCGACCATGTGGCTGATGGTTTCACGATAAGCCACCTGCGGCGCACCGATATTGGCCTCGACCTTGAACTCGCGACGCAGACGGTCGACCAGAATGTCGAGATGCAACTCGCCCATGCCCTTCATGATGGTCTGACCGGATTCGATATCGGTCTCGACGCGGAAGGAGGGATCTTCTGCCGCCAGACGGGCCAGACCCGCCGACATTTTCTCTTGGTCGCCCTTGGTCTTGGGCTCTACCGCGATCTCGATCACCGGATCGGGGAAGGTCATGGTTTCCAGAACAACCGGCTTCGACGGATCACAGAGCGTATCCCCGGTGGTGGTCTCTTTCAGACCGGCCAGCGCGATGATGTCGCCTGCAAACGCCTCTTCGATCTCTTCGCGGTTGATGGCGTGCATCATCATCATCCGGCCAACGCGTTCTTTTTTGCCTTTGGTGGCATTGAGCATCGCGTCGCCCTTCTTCATCACGCCGGAATAGATGCGTGTAAAGGTCAGCGAACCGACGAACGGGTCGTTCATGATCTTGAAGGCCAGCGCCGAGAATGGCTCGGAATCATCTGCATGACGCGCGATGTTACGGGTCTCGGTCTCGTCATCCGGGCTAAAGCCCATGTAGGGCGGCACGTCGAGCGGCGAGGGCAGAAAGTCGATGACCGCATTCAACAGAGGCTGCACGCCCTTGTTCTTGAACGCAGACCCCACGAGGATCGGAACAAAGCTGAGCGACAGCGTGCCCTTGCGGATCAGCGCGCGCAGGGTATCTTCGTCGGGCTCTTTGCCTTCGAGATAGCCTTCCATCGCATCGTCATCCATCTCGACGGCGACTTCGATCAGGTTGGCACGCCATTCGTCAGCGAGATCCTTGAGATCATCACGGATCGGCTGACGGACCCAGGACGCGCCCAGATCTTCACCCTTCCAGACCCATTCTTCCATCTTGATGAGGTCGATGATGCCTTCGAGTTGATCCTCGGCACCGATCGGCAGAGCCACAGGCGCGGGGATAGCCCCGGTGCGGTCCTTGATCATCTTGACGCAGTTAAAGAAGTCGGCGCCGATCTTGTCCATCTTGTTGACGAACACCAGACGCGGCACCTTGTAACGGTCAGCTTGACGCCACACGGTTTCGGTCTGCGGCTCGACACCGGCGTTCCCGTCCAACAGACAGATCGCGCCATCGAGAACCGCCAGCGAACGCTCGACTTCAATGGTAAAGTCGACGTGGCCGGGGGTGTCGATGATGTTGAAACGGTACTTGGTATCCGAAACGCTCTCGAGGCTCGGATCTTCCTGACGCTGCCAGAAGGTCGTGGTCGCAGCCGAGGTAATGGTGATACCGCGTTCCTGCTCCTGCTCCATCCAATCCATCGTCGCGGCGCCGTCATGGACTTCGCCGATCTTGTGGGACTTGCCGGTGTAGAACAGGATGCGCTCGGTCGTCGTGGTCTTGCCCGCATCAATATGGGCCATGATCCCGAAGTTCCGGTAACGCTGGAGGGGATAGTCGCGTGCCATGATTCAAATGCCTCTGAGGTTTACCAGCGGTAGTGGCTGAACGCTTTGTTCGCGTCTGCCATCTTGTGGGTGTCTTCGCGCTTCTTCACGGCCGAGCCGCGGCTCTGAACCGCATCGACCAGCTCACCGGCCAGACGCTCTTCCATGGTGTTCTCGTTGCGCGAACGCGACGCATTGATCAGCCAACGGATTGCCAGAGCCTCACGACGCTCGGGGCGCACTTCGACGGGCACCTGATAGGTGGCACCACCGACGCGGCGCGACCGCACTTCGACGGAGGGTTTGATGTTGTCCAGGGCTTCGTGGAACACTTCGACGGGCGCGCGTTTGATCTTGGCCTCGACGCGCTCCAGCGCATTGTAGACGATCGTTTCGGCGACGGACTTTTTGCCGTCGATCATCAGGTTGTTCATGAACTTGGTCAGAACCCGATCACCATACTTGGCATCAGGCAGGACTTCGCGTTTTTCTGCGGCGTGACGACGAGACATCTATAATTCCTCTTACTTCGGACGCTTCGCGCCGTATTTCGAACGGCGCTGCTTACGGTCTTTGACGCCTTGCGTATCGAGCACGCCGCGCAGGATGTGGTAACGCACACCGGGAAGGTCTTTCACACGGCCGCCACGGATCAGAACCACAGAGTGCTCCTGAAGATTGTGGCTCTCACCGGGAATATAGCTGATGACCTCAAAGCCATTGGTCAGGCGCACTTTGGCGACCTTCCGCATGGCCGAGTTCGGCTTCTTCGGCGTCGTGGTATAGACGCGCGTGCAAACGCCACGCTTCTGAGGGCAACCCTGCAGATGCTGTGACTTTGTGGTTCTGACTTTCGGCTGCCGCGGCTTGCGGATCAGCTGTTGGATCGTTGGCATTCCGGTTATTTCCCCGTCTCTCAACACATGTGTCTGCACAAGGACCAGCCCCATGCGGTTAATCAAAAGCGAATCGCGCGTCCGCAATACGCAAAGACCGCAATCGCACCCTGTATTTCGGGTCCGACGCGGTGGGTTTCCAGAGGATCGGGGCGCGCTCGCCCGGATCTTGACCACTACAGTTCTGATACAGGCGACGGGGCGACCCCCTCAGCCATGGATGGGGCGCGTATAGGGGGAGTCGCGGGGGTTGTCAACAGCCCTGCCCGCCCTTGCACAGATGCCCGACGGGTGCGATGTATCAGGGACAAAAGCGGGCGTAAACCCGCGCGCCAACAAAGGGTTCAGAGCCATGCGCGTGATCGGGATTTGCCGATTCTCCTACCCGGCTGTCGGCGGCTTCAAGCGGATGCACGACACCGTGGCGGATCGCGAAGCCTATCTCTATGCCCCGGCCCGAATGGACCTGCGTTTTCGCCATTTTGAATGCCTCACCCTGCCCTCCATCGCCGCGCAACAGCATCCCGACTTCACCTTTCTCATCCTGATCGGTGACAGCCTGCCCAAACGCTACCGCGACCGCCTGCACGACCTGACCGCCCATGTGCCGCAGATCAAGATCATCGAGAGCGAACCGATGAAGCACCGCCTCGCCATGCAAATCGCCATAAAGACGGAGCTCGGAGAGGACACGGTGCCCTCCATGCAATTCCGCCTTGATGACGACGACGCCGTCGCCCTCAGCTTCGTCCGCAGCCTGCGCTGGTTCGAAAAGCATACCCGCACCATGCGCAAGAACTGGCCTCACATGGCCATCGACTATAATCGCGGCTACTCGGTCACGCTGTCGGATGAGGGGATCAAGGCCGAAGAAGTACAGCCGCCCTTCTGGGCGTGCGGTTTGGCCGTGCTCTTTCGTCCCGGCGATGACCTGACCGTGATGAATTTCAGCCATCACAAGCTGCATTACGACATGCCGACCCTTATTCAGCCCGGCCCGCATATGTATCTGCGCGCCAAACATGACGACAATGATTCCGCCGCAAAATACGTCTGCGGCCCGATGCACCCGCTGGACCCGCGCGAGGCGGCCTTCTTCAAGTCGCAGTTCAACGTGGACGAGGACCAAGTGAAAGCTGTCTTTTCAGATCCGCCTTCGCCCGTCGACTGATCTGCGCCTCGCGGTAGAGCGTGAAAAGTCCGCTCGCCACCACGATCGCCGCCCCGATCAGGGTCAGGGTCTGCGGCCAGTCGCCAAACACCAGCCAGCCCAGCAACAGCGCCCAAATCAGGCTGGTATAACGAAAGGGCGCCACGAAACTGATCTCGCCCACCCGCATCACCATGATGGAAAAGAGATAACCGCCGATGATCATCACCGCCGCGCCACAGATGATCAGGGCGGCCCGCGCATCTATCGGCACCCACTCCCCGGTCAGGCTTCCCAGACCGAAAAACGCCATGATGAAAAACGAATTGAACAGCGTCACCAGCATCGACGGCACATCCCGCGACAGTTTGCGCGTCGCCAGATCGCGCAGCGTGACAAAAGCCACAGCCGCCAATCCATAGACCGAATAGACGTTGAACCCTTCGGTGCCCGGCCGAACGATCAGCATCACGCCGATGAACCCGGCCAGAATGGCCGACATCCGCTTCCACCCCACCGGCTCGCGGAAAAACAGCGCAGCGGCCAGCGTCAGCGTCAACGGCAAGGCCTGCATGATCGCGCTGATATTGGCCAACGGCATGTTATAGAGCGCGGAGACAAAGAAATACGCGGACCCGATCTCGCCCACCATGCGCCAGAACACCGGCCCCCAATCCTCGCGCGGCAAATGCCGTTTCAGCGCCCCCATCTTCCACGCAATCAGCGCCACGAGGATCGTCGTCACTACCCCGCGCAGGAACATCACCTGAAACAGCGGCACCTGTCCCGCCAGCCCCTTGATCATGGCATCGTTCAGCGTGAACGCCGCCATCGACCCCATCATCAGTAGGGCGCCGGTCAGATTGTCGGAGCGGGGCATGATGTGCCTGTTTTTGAACCTCTTGCCTCGGCATTAGACAGGGATCACCGGCAGGTGCAACCCGATATCACCCCGCCAGCGCCGCGTGCAAGGCACCGTGCAGCACCGGATTGGCCGCCAGAACCCCATTGACCAACGGCACCGGATTGTTGAACCGGAGCGGCCCTGCACGCCGGTCCGACGTCACCGCCCCCGCCTCCCGCAGAATAAGGTCGCCCGCCGCAATGTCCCATTCCCAGGACGGACGCAGCGTCATCATCGCGTCATAGCGCCCCTCTGCGACAAGACCGAGGCGATAGGCAAGGGATGGTCGAAACGCCCGCGTGACGTCGGGCACGCGCCCCCCCAGCCAATGCTCCGGCGCATAATTGGGCTTTGAGGCCAATATCGACGCGCCCACCAGATCGGCCCGTCCGGTGGCCCGGATCGGCACCCCGTTCAACGTGGCCCCCTGACCCACAGCGGCGGCATAGAGCTTGTCCCGCATCGGCAGATAAATCGCAGCGGCAACCACCACGCCGCCCTCGGACACCGCCAAAGAATGCGCCCAACTGTCATTGCCCTCGATGAAACTGCGGGTGCCGTCGATGGGATCGACAATGAACACCCGATCCGCCTGCAATCGCGCTGCCGTGTCTTCGGTCTCTTCCGACAACCAGCCATATTCGGGCCTTGCGCTGCGCAATTGCTCCACCAGCATCGCATTGACCGCCAGATCCGCCGCCGTCACCGGACCAGCCCCTCCAGCCTTGTCCTGCACCTCCAGCGGCCCGCCCACATAGGCGGTGGCAATCCGACCCGCCTCATGCGCAGCCTCGATCAAGAGCAGCAGATCACTCCCCGGCAAGCGTCATCCCCTCGACCAAGAGCGACGGCACCACCCGACCCAGATGCAACCGCGCGTCATTGGCCGGGATCATCCGGCGCAGCATCTCGGGCAAACTGCCGGCGATGGTGCATTCGTTGACCGGCCATTTGATCTCGCCATTCTCCACCCAGAATCCGGCGGCGCCTCGCGAATAATCGCCGGTGTTGGGATTGATCGTCGAACCGATCATCGACGTGACCAAAAGGCCGGTTCCCATCTCGCGGATCAGATCGTCACGGCTCTGCGTGCCCTGCGTGAGCGCGATGTTCCACGTCCCCGGCGAGGGCGGGGCAAAGGTGCCGCGCGTCGCATTCGCCGTGCTCTGCATCCCCAGCTTGCGCGCATTGGCCAGATCGAGCGTCCATCCCATCAGCATGCCATCCTTCACAATCGCACGCTTGGCGGTGGGCAGCCCCTCGGCATCAAACGGCCGCGATCCGCTCACGCGCGGACGGTGCGGGTCTTCGAGCACCGACAGCGCCTCAGGTAGCACCTGCTCTCCCAACCGCTCGCGCAGCCACGACGATCCCCGCGCCACCGACGCGCCACTCGCCGCCGCCAGCAAATGCCCGATCAGCGTGCCTGACACGCGCTCGTCAAACACCACCGGATAGCCCCCGGTGCGCGGGCGACGCGCGCCCAGACGCTCGACCGCACGCTCCCCCGCACGGCGACCAATCTCGGATGCCTCCCGCAGATCGCAGGCAAAGATCCGGCTGTCGCCATCGTAGTCGCGTTCCATCCCGGTGCCGGTCCCGGCAATCGCCACGCACGACAGCCCTGTATCACTGCGTGCATAGCCACCGGAAAACCCGTTACTGGCGGCAATATGCACCGCGCGCTGACTATACCCCGCCGTCGCCGACTGCACCTGCGTGACACCGGCCACTCCAAGCGCCGCCGCCTCCGCCTCTAGCGCCATCCGCGCCAAGGCATCGGGCGCAGGTTCGGGGCTCGGATCACAGAGCTCCATCGCCGCCACATCCCAGTCACGCGCCAATTGCCCCGGCTCCGCCAGCCCCGCATAGGGATCGACCGGCGCTTCCCGCGCCATCGCCACCGCCCGCTCGGCCAGCGCGGCAATCGTCGCCTCGCCGGTATCCGAGGCCGACACATTCGCCTGCCGCCCGCCGATCAGCACCCGCAGCCCGATGTCCACACCCTCGGCCCGCTCTGCCTGTTCCAGCGTGCCGCCGCGCATGTCGATCGTTACCGACTGCCCGCGCAACGCCATCGCATCCGCCGCCTCGGCCCCCGCCCTGAGCGCCGCGTCAATCAGCGCATGGGTCAATTCATCAAGCGCTTTCGCCATGGCCATCTCCTTGTTGCCGTCCTGAGGTAGACCGACACCCCCCCACGCGCAAGCCCGCGCCCATGCAAAAGGCCACGCGCCTGCGCCCGTGGCCCCCTCTGCCGATCATGTCCGCGTTATTTCAGACGCTGCCCATTCGCCAGCACCTGACCCTCCTCGGTCACTTCAATGCGCGAGGTGAGCTCATCCTCGCCTGACCCGGTGCGCGCGAACATGCCCGCCATCATCCGCACCATCATCGCCTGATCCTCAGCCACAAAGCCCATGCCAATCAGCTTGTCCAAGAGGCCGTTGCCCCCCACCAGCCGCAAATCAATCGCGCCTTCGGGCGCAGGCACCCCGTCAAAGCTGGTCAGATCCGTCTGATCAAAGGTAAACGCCCCCGCCCCGGTCAGCTTGGCCCCGGCCAGATCAACCGTCAGATCATTGAGCACGAGGCTCTCCACTTCACCGGGGGCCGCTTCACTCTCTTCCAGCTTGGTCATCTGCTCGGGGTCGAGCAGATCAAAGAACAGCCGCCCCTTGCCCGACAGATCGACGCTGATCGTCGCCGGATCACGCGGCAATTTCTCGCCCGGGTCGAACATCGCCCAGATCATGTCCGACATGGTGAAGCCGCCAAAATTCAGCGCCAGCGCATAATCCTGCATCTCCTCGCTCTTGCCCACCGGCATCACGAGGTTGAACCCCGCACGCTCCATCTCAGCCGTCACCGGAAACGGCAGCTCGTCTCCGGTCATCGCGAGGCTCACACCGCGCCCGTCACCGCCATAGCGCAACCCCTCGGGGCTGATCTCCGCCCGCAACGTGCCACTGTCAGAGCTTTGCGTCCCCTCGATGACCTTACCCTCATTGGTGAACTTATAGGCCGTGTTGCCACCTTCATACTCCATCAGACTGTTGACCCTCAGCCCCTCGCGCAGCGCAGAGGCCATGTCGCTTGCATCAACACCCTCGACCAGATCCCCGTTGCCCGTCATGCTGATACGCGCCAACGTGCCCTTGATCTCGGCACGCCCACCTGCTTCGGGATCGGTGAAATCAATGTCATACCCCACCGGGCCTGCGGTCAACTCCTGCGTGAACCCGCGCTTGTCCCCGGTCTCTTTGCTCTGATACTGCCCCGCCAGATCCGCCATTCGGATCTGCGCCGCGCCAATCTCGGGCGTCTGCTCTCCGGCCACCAGATCGGTCAAGGTCATCGTCATCTCTTGCGCGGTATAGTCATAGCTCATCGCCGCCGGATCACCGGTGACGCGCATGTCCATGCCCCGCTGCGCGATCTCAATCGTCAGCGCGACCTGCTCGCCCGCCTCATCCTTGAGGTCCATCGCCATCGGAATGGTCTTGGGCAGGATCACCACAACCGATCCGTCGCTCTGTTCCACCAGTTGCATCTGATCCATGCGCAGCTCAACCATGCCGCCCTCTTCTGGCACCTGCATCCGCATCGCCATGTCCCGAATCGTCAGCGTATCACCCGACTGCGCGGTGTCGCCCTGCACGTCATAGCCATAGCTTTCGAGATAGGTCTGCCAATCCTCCCAGACCTGCACGGCGGTCAGATCGGCAAATCCGGCCGTCGCCGACAGACAGAGCAAAGAGGTCGATGCGGTAAGCGTGCGACTATAAGACATGAAGGACACCTTGTTGAAATCGGAGTTACCCTTAGCTTGGGTCGTCACAGCGTAAGGGTCAAGGATGATCTGACTGGAACTTGACCCGTCCCGGCGTTAGGACAAGGGCAACAACTAGAGGGGAATACCATGGATATGCAGGGTAAATGCGTTCTCATCACCGGGGCCAGCAAAGGCATCGGTGCCGCCGCTGCGCGGGTTTTTGCCGCAGCCGGGGCCAATGTCGCCCTTGCCGCGCGCAATGGCGACGCGATTGCCGAACTGGCAGGCGACATCGGCCCCTCGGCCATCGCCATCCCCTGCGATGTCAGCCGCTACTGGGAAATCGAGGCCGCCATCGCCGCCTGCCACACTGCCTTTGGACAATTGGACGTGCTGATCAACAACGCCGGCGTGATCGAGCCCATCGCTCCCCTATCCGCCGCTGATCCCGAGTCATGGGCGCGCGCCATCGACGTCAACCTCAAGGGCGTGTTCAACGGCATGCGCGCCGCCCTGCCCGGCATGATGGCACGCGGCGCGGGCACCATCCTCACCGTCAGCTCTGGCGCAGCTCACAACGCCCTCGAAGGCTGGAGCGCCTATTGCACCTCCAAGGCTGGCGCGGCGATGCTCACCCGCTGTGCCGATCTTGAGGCATCGCCGGTCGGCGTCCGGGTGATGGGCCTCTCGCCCGGCACCGTCGCCACCGACATGCAGCGCGAAATCAAGGCCAGCGGCGTCAACGCCGTCAGCCAGTTGGACTGGTCCGATCATATCCCCGCCGATTGGCCCGCCCGCGCCCTCCTGTGGATGTGCGGCCCCGATGCCGCAGACTTCGCAGGTCAGGAAATCTCGCTGCGCGACGAGGCCATCCGCCGCCGGGTGGGCCTGATATGAGCGCGGCCCCTCTGGTTACGCTGGAGCGTGACGGCGGGCTCTGGATCGCGACCCTCAATCGCCCGGACAAGGCCAACGCCCTGACCGAGCCGATGCTGACCGAACTGGCAGACATCGCCGAGGCAGCCCAAGAGGCCCGCGTGTTCGTGCTGACCGGCGCGGGCAAGGCGTTCTCTGCCGGGGCTGACCTGGAGGCCGCGCGCACCGGTCTGGCCACCAGCCCGGTCTGGGAACGTCTATCCGGGGCCATCGCCGCCCTGCCCGGCCTCAGCATCGCCGCCCTCAACGGAACGGTCGCAGGCGGAGCCACCGGCATGGTGCTGGCCTGCGACATCCGCATCGCCGCCGAGGGGGCCGGGGCGTTTTATCCGGTGATGAAACTGGGCTTTCTTCCCCAACCCAGCGACCCCGCCCGCCTTGCCGCGTTGATCGGTCCGGCACGCGCCAAGATGATCCTTCTGGCCGGCGCGCGGCTCAACACCCAAGAGGCGCTCGATTGGGGGCTCTTTGACCGCGTTGTTCCCGGCGACAGCCTGTTGCAGTCCACCCGCGATCTGGCCGCCAACGCCCTCGCCGCGTCCCCCGAGCATGCGACAGCGCTCAAGGCGATGTGCCGCGCAGCGGGCTGAATGGACAAGAGCGCGGGATGGGACCGTGCGACCGTACGGTTTGACCGCACAAAAGTACGGTCCCCCTCTTCAGACCGGCATCGGAAACGGCCTGAGGATCGTATCCTTGCGCAGGTAAAGCGGGTGCTTGGCCGATCCGTCCTTGTTCAGCCCCAGACACATCAACGGCTTGCCAGTCGCAGCAATATCGCGCAGTGTTTGCCGCACAACCTCTTGATAACGCTTGTGAAGTTTTCCATAGGCCAGCACGACAAACTCGGATTGCTCCGCCATCGCCACCAGCGCCGGGATATTCGCCGGGCTGCACGCCTCTTGCGGATCACGCGGCAGATCCTTGGGCGATGTCGCCCGCCAATCCAGCATATTCCCCTTGAAATAAAAGGAAAATTTCCAATCCTTGGCAAACATGACCTCACGGTGACAGGTCGGATCAGACACTTCGGCACTCGCCACGGAGGGGTTCATCCCTATGAACAGCACCCTGCGCGGCACAACGCCCTCAGGCGTCCAATCCCGGCTCAGAACTTGCCGATAGCGGCCACATATAGAATATTCCGCGCCACCAACCACACCATCCGGCAGGCGCAACCGCACCTTGCCACCCGGATCGTGCAGATGATCGGGGGCCGCTCCGCTCATTGGTTGAACACCCGCGACGGATGCAATTCCCCCGCCTTGTAGCGCCCCACGGCAACCGCCTTGCCTTCGATCGCGGCCCAGCATTCATCCCCATACTCAATGCCCTGCGCGATCACCATGCCGGGGTTGCCATTGCGCAGACGCGCCGCCCCCTCGGGCGTGGCCGTGACCATGGGCAAATCGGCCAGTCCCTCTTCGAGCGGACGCACATGCGCCTCTAACTCCGGGCTCTGCGCCATCCGGTCGATGTCCTCGATGCTCAGGCCATCCTCGGCCTCGAACGGCCCCGACCACACCCGCCGCAACCACGCCACATGGCCATAACAGCCCAACTTCTCGCCCAGATCCCGCGCCACAGAGCGGACATACCCGCCCTTGCCACAGGTCATTTCCAACACCGCATGATCCGCATCGGGGCGGTCCACCAGCAACAATTCCTCAACCCAGAGGGGCCGCGCCGCGACTTCGAATTCTTCCCCGTCGCGCGCCAATTTATAGGCCCGCTGCCCGTCGATCTTGACGGCGGAATATTTCGGCGGCACCTGCATCACGTCGCCCACGAACCCACCAAGCAGCGCCTTGATCTCGTCATCCGTGGGGCGGCTCTCGCTCTCGGCGATCACCTCACCCTCAGTGTCATCGGTGTTGGTCGCCTGCCCCAGCCGCACGCAAAACGTATAAGCCTTGAGCGCGTCGGTGATATAAGGCACCGTTTTGGTCGCCTCGCCAAGCGCCACAGCCAGCACCCCCGTCGCCTCGGGGTCGAGCGTGCCCGCATGGCCCGCCTTTTGCGCCTGCAACGCCCATTTCACTTTGTTGACCACGGCGGTCGAGGTCATGCCAGCGGGCTTGTCCACCACCAGCCACCCCGAAATCTCGCGCCCTTTGCGTTTGCGTGCCATGCCCGGCCCTTTGCCTGTTGCCTAAGCCAGCAGCGCCTAATCCACCGCTGCGCCCGCGTCAATCACCGCGCCCACCATCGGCCCCAGAGGAAAGCCGATGTCAGAGCGCCCAAGCGCAGGCGCATAGAGGCGAGACACCTTGCCATCGAAATAGAGCGCTTGGCGCAGCTTCAGATGATCGCGGAAGAACCGCCCGAATGTATGGAAATTCACCGCCCGGTCCGAAATCACAAACCACGCCTGCCGCCCGTCTTGGGACGTGCCCACGCCGTTGCGGATATAGAAACTGTCGCTATCCTCCAAAAACCGCGGATGCAGCGCGCCGTCAATGACCAGCATCGGACCCGATTGGCTGGCATCACGACAGCGCGGGCGCTCGCGCTCAAAACGCAAGGTCTCGATCACATCGGCGCGGCCCTCACGGATGCAGAAGACCCCATTGGGCAAGAGGCCAAAGTTGCCGGGACCATCGCGCGTCACAAGACCGCGCACCTCTTGACCCGCCTCCACGTAGAGCCCCACCGGGCTGCGATCCGCATGATACATGCCCGCATTCATTGCAAAGACCAACGCCTTGCCCTCGGCCTTGAGCTTGTCGTCGATCGCCCCGAAACTGCCCAAGGGCGTCCCGGTCTGCGCGTAATTGAGGAAAAGCCGCAGATCGTCGCGCAGCATGTCGACGGCACAGACGGTGTAACTCTGGCCGTCAAAGCGTTCGGAACGACACTCTGCCGCCTGCACCCCGCCGGGGCCAAGCATCAGCACAAGCCCAAGCGCGAGCCTAGCCTTCCACATCCCGGCGCACCGTGTCTTGCTCAAAGAGGCGTCTCGTCTCGTCGATCTGGTCAAAGGTCTCATCCAGCCGAAAGCGCAGATCGGGCGCGTATTTCAGACCCACCTTCTTGCCGATGATGCGCCGCAACTCGTGCTTGTTGCGCGCCAAGAGCGCGATCAGATCCTCTTGGCCTTCACCCCCCAGTGGCATCACATAGGCGGTGGCAATCTTGAGGTCCGACGAGGTGCGCACTTCGCCCACCGTCACCGAAATACGGTTCAGATCGGGGTCGTGAATATCGCCCCGCATCAGAACTTCGGACAACGTCCGGCGGATCAACTCGCCCACGCGAAGCTGCCGTTGCGAAGGGCCGGGCCCGTCATGAAACTTGTTCTTTGCCATGCCCCGCATCTAATCGCTTGGGCAGGCATTTCCAAGCAGAGAAATCCGCCCGGCTTTTTCTTGGCAGAAATACTCCTGCACCACCCCTACCCCACCCGCGCCCTTGCCGCCTCAAACACTCCGCGCTATGCAGGCCCGCAACCAGCAAAGGAGAGCCGCCCATGACCGACCTGCCGGGCATCGTGATCACCGGGGCCTCAGGCCGCATGGGCCAGATGCTGATCCGCACGTTGGCCGAGAGCCCGCGCGCGACGCTCATCGGCGCGCTTGAGCGGCCCGGTCACGCCTGGATCGGACAGGATGTGGGCCGCGCCATGGGTGGCGCCGACATGGGTGTTGTCGTAACCGACGATCCGCTCGAAGTGATCGCCCGCGCCCATGCGGTGATCGACTTTACAGCCCCCGCCGCCACGCTGGAATTCGCCACCTTGGCCGCTCAGGCGCGGGTCGTGCATGTGATCGGCACCACCGGGTTCGAGGCATCAGACCTCAAACACCTCGACGCCGCCGCGCGCCATGCGGTCATCGTGCGCGCCGGCAACATGAGCCTTGGCGTCAACCTGCTCGCACAACTGACCAAGCGCGTGGCCGCCGCCCTTGACGAGGATTTCGACATCGAGATCGTCGAGGCGCATCACAATCAAAAGGTCGATGCCCCCTCGGGCACGGCGCTCATGCTGGGCGAGGCAGCGGCAGAGGGGCGCGGTGTGGCGCTCGAGCGTGTCAGCGACCGCGGCCGCGACGGCATCACCGGCAAACGCATGCGCGGGCATATCGGATTTTCGGCCATTCGCGGCGGTGACATCGTGGGCGAGCATGATGTGATTTTTGCAGCCGCAGGCGAGCGGATCGTGCTGCGCCACATTGCCACCGACCGCGCCATTTTCGCGCGCGGCGCGCTCAAGGCGGCGCTCTGGGGACTGGGGCGCAAGCCGGGCAGCTATGACATGATTGACGTTCTGGGCCTGTCCGACAACTGATCCAATGGCTGCCCTCGTGCGTATCCCTATCCGATCACAAGATGTGACAGGTGAATATCATGCGTTCGATCTTCGTTATTTTACTGAGCTTTGGCCTCTCAACGCCCGCCGTTGCAGAGGGATTTGCACCTGTCACCGAGCGGGACCGATTTGTGTCTTTGATCGAAGGCCGAGACCTGACGCGCTTCGGAATCACGCTCAACGTAACCAAGGACGGTCAGATCAAAGGCCGCGCCTTTGGTCGTGACGTGACGGGGGCCTGGAAGTGGAACGGCGACTATTTCTGCCGCGACCTCTACTGGGGCAACATGGACCTCGGTCCTAACTGTCAGGCCGTGCGCGTCCAAGGCAACACTGTACGTTTCATATCAGACCAAGGCACTGGACAGTTCGCCGATCTCAGCGTGGAATGATCGCACGCCCTCAGGTCCATCAAAAGTCGATAGCGAGACCCTTCTTTTCCCAATCTCCATAGCGCACTGGCTCCAAGCCTTCGCGGCGCCCCCCAAGCTCTTTTGGCAAGGCCAACGTCTCTGCTAACTTTCGCCGTTCCTCGGCTTCAGCAAGAGCGCGCTGTGCGGCGGGCGGCAAATCGCGGGGCTTAGGGCTGTCATCGCATGTCATGGTCGGGCTTTCCTTGTCATCTCCCCCCTGATATATCGCGCAGCCAACCCTTCGCCAAGGACAAGGCCATGAAAAAACCCACCCTCACCGCCCGCTCTGCAGCGGTTCATCTGCTCGACCGGGTGTTGGGAGAGGGACGGCTCATGTCCGAATTGATCGCGGGTGGGGCGCTTGATGCGCTCTCACCGCCCGACCGCGCACGCGCTCAGCGGTTAGCAACGGACACGCTCCGTGGGTTGGACCGCGCCGACCGACTCTTGTCACGACACCTGCGCAAGGCACCGCCCTTGCCAGTGCAGAACGTCCTACGTCTGGCTACCGTAGAACTTGCACAGGGCGGCGAGTCGCATGGCGTGGTCAATGAGGCGGTTGAGACAATAGGCCAAAGCCCGCGACACGCGAAACTCAAGGGGTTGGTCAATGCCGTGCTGCGCAAGATGACCGAAGAGGCCCCCCGCAGTTGGCACGATCTGCGCCTGCCAAGCCTTCCGACATGGCTGCGCGCGCCGCTGGTCGAAGCATGGGGCAAGGGCCCGGTCGCCGCGATGGAGCGCGCGCATTTCGCGGGTGCGCCCCTTGATATAACGGTGAAATCTGACCCCGAGGCATGGGCCGAAAGGCTCGGAGCTACACTGTTGCCGACCGGGTCTATACGGCGCACCGATCCGGGGCAGGTCTCTGCTCTTACTGGCTATGCCGAAGGGGAGTGGTGGGTGCAGGACGCCGCCGCTGCCCTACCCGTAGTGGTTCTGGCCCCAAAGCCCGGAGAACAGATCCTGGATCTTTGCGCTGCTCCGGGAGGCAAGACGCTGCAAATGGCTGCGGCAGGCGCAAAGGTGACCGCCCTCGACCTGTCAGAGCGTCGGATGGCGCGCGTGACAGAGAACCTTGCCCGCACGGGGCTGACCGCCACCTGCATCGTGGGCGACGCACTCCATCATAAAGGTGGGCCCTACGATGCGATTCTGCTTGATGCGCCCTGTTCGGCCACTGGCACCATGCGACGTCATCCAGACCTGCCTCACGCCAAGGATGGCTCGGATTTTGGCGTGCTCATCGCGTTGCAGGCGGCGATGTTGGATCATGCCCTGACGCTTTTGAAACCTGACGGGCGGCTTGTCTTTTGCACCTGTTCACTTTTGCCAGACGAGGGCGAATGCCAAGTAGAAGAAGCGCTTGGTCGCCATCCAGACCTGACTGTCGACCGCACCACACTCCTCCGCCCCGGAATCGAGCCCGGGTGGGTCACCGAAGAAGGCGGATTGCGACTGCGTCCCGACTACTGGGCCGATCTGGGCGGCATGGACGGCTTCTTCATCGCCTGCCTGCGGCGGTGAAGACCGGCTTTCCGCCGCAAAGAAACGGTGACTTGAGCCATACCCGTGGCTATAGTGGAGCCATCAACGCCGACAGAAGCGTCCAGAGGCACGGCACATGTCCACATCCGATCTCATTCCAGAGCGCTGGCCAGAGCGCTGGTCGCGCCTGCTGAACCGACTTGCTGCGCGGCGCGCAGCGCTCAGCCGCCCCGCAACGGCATTTCTGTCACAACCCGAACCCCGCAGCATCGGTTATCTCGCCCGAGGGCGACAGCTTTGCGCCGGTAATTTCGTCTTTGCCGGCCATCTCGTCGAGGCTCCGAATACCAGCATCTGGGATATTGACCCGCCGGACGCCGGATTTGCGGCGGAAATGCATGGCTTTGGCTGGCTCGATGATCTGGCCGCCGCTGGAGATGCGGCAGCGCGCAGCCATGCTCAGTCGTGGCTGTGGGCGTGGATTTCCCGCTACGGCAATGGCTCGGGACCGGGATGGACGCCGGACCTGACCGGACGCCGCCTCATCCGCTGGATCAGTCAGGCGCTCTTTGTCCTGAGAGGTCTGCCGGCCGAGGCCTCATCGCCCTTCTATCGCTCGATGGCGCAGCAAACTGCGTTTCTTGCCCGTCGCTGGCAGGCGACACGCCCCGGACTTCCACGGTTCGAGGCACTGACAGGTCTCATCTATGCAGGCTTGTCCCTGGAGGGGATGCAGTCCCAGTTGAACCCGGCGCTGGCTGCACTTGCGCGCGAATGCGAGAGCCAGATCGACTCTATGGGCGGATTGCCCACACGCAATCCCGAAGAGTTGCTGGAGGTGTTTACTCTGCTCACTTGGGTCGCAATGGCCCTTAGCGAATCTGGCAAAACCGCAAGTGAGGCGCACTGGCGCGCCATTGAGAGGATCGCCCCAACGCTGCGCAGCTTGCGTCACGCTGATGGCGGTCTGGCGCGGTTTCATGGTGGCGGGCGGGGGTTGGAGGGACGGCTCGACAGTGCATTGGCCACCAGTGGCGTAAAAACCCGACTTGCCGACAAGTTGGCGATGGGATTTGCCCGACTGAGCTCTGGCCGAACCAGCGTCATCATCGACGCGGCCCCGCCCCCGATCGGTGCGGCCTCTGCGGGCGCGCATGCGTCGACGCTCGCATTCGAGCTGACATCGGGGCGTCGACCGCTGATCGTGAACTGCGGCTCGGGACATAGCTTCGGCCCCGAATGGCGACGCGCCGGTCGCGCCACCCCATCCCATTCCGCCCTCGTGCTGGCCGCAGGATCGAGCGCGCGATTGAGCAATGACAAACGGCATCCTGATTGGCTGAGCGAGGCCCCACGTTCAGTTCAGGTGAATCTGTCCAAGGCTCCGGACGGGGTTCGGTTTGAGGGGGCGCATGACGGCTATGTCCGCGGGCACGGCCTGACGCATGTCCGCCAACTGGACCTGACCTCTGATGGGCGCGGGTTGGCTGGCGAAGATATGCTGTTGGCCATCGAAGAACCGGAAAAGCGGCAATTTGACCGTGCCCTCGATGAAACACGCATGCATGGGATTCCGTATGACGTTCGGTTCCATTTGCACCCGGATGTGGACGCGTCGGTGGATATGGGCGGGGCTGCGGTGTCTTTGGCATTGCGCAGTGGTGAGATTTGGGTATTCCGCAGCGACGGGCACGCCGCTTTGTCCTTGCAACCGAGTGTTTATCTTGAAAAAACGCGCCTCAAACCGCGTGCGACCAAACAGATCGTTTTATCCGGTCGCGCGATGGACTATGCGACCCATCTGAGATGGTCACTGGCCAAGGCGCAAGATACCCCGGTTGGCATCCGCGATGTCAATGAGGACGCGCTTGATCCCGTGGCCGACGAGTGAACCGACAAGGCAGGACCGCCCGACATGACCGACCACGCGCCCATCACCCGCGCCCTTCTCTCCGTTTCCGACAAGACCGGGCTTCTTGAGCTTGGCCGTGCGCTGGTTGCGCGCGGGGTTGAACTGCTGTCCACCGGCGGCACCGCCAAGGCACTGCGCGATGCCGGGCTTGCGGTGCGCGACGTGGCCGAAGTCACGGGCTTTCCCGAGATGATGGACGGGCGTGTGAAAACGCTGCACCCGATGGTGCATGGCGGCCTTCTGGCGCTGCGCGACAACCCCGAGCATCAGGCGGCCATGCACGCGCATGGCATCGGGCCTATCGACCTCTTGGTGGTCAACCTCTACCCGTTCGAGGAAACCGTGGCGCGCGGCGGCGACTATGACGACTGCGTCGAGAATATCGACATCGGCGGTCCGGCCATGATCCGCGCGGCAGCCAAGAACCACGCCCATGTCGCCGTCGTGGTGGATGTCGAGGATTACGAGACGCTGATCGGTGACATGGACCGGCACGGCGGCGGCACCTGCCCGAAATTCCGCCGCAAACTGGCGCAGATCGCCTATGCCCGCACAGCCGCCTATGACGCGGCGGTCAGCACATGGCTCGCGGGTGCCATTGGCGATGCGGCCCCACGCCGCCGGGCGTTTGCCGGAACGCTGGCACAAACCCTGCGCTACGGCGAGAACCCGCATCAGGCGGCGGCCTTCTACACCGATGGCTCGGAGCGCCCCGGCGTGGCCACCGCCCAGCAGGTGCAAGGCAAGGAACTGAGCTACAACAACATCAACGACACCGATGCCGCCTTTGAACTGGTGAGCGAATTCGCCCCCGCCGATGGTCCTGCCTGCGCCATTATCAAACACGCCAACCCCTGCGGTGTGGCCCGTGGTGCGACGCTGCTTGAGGCTTATAAACACGCCTTCGACTGCGACCGCACCTCCGCCTTTGGTGGCATCATCGCCCTCAACCAGCCGCTCGATGCTGCCACCGCCGAAGAGATTGCCGAGATTTTCACCGAAGTGGTCATCGCCCCCGGCGCGGATGCTGGCGCCATGAGTATTTTCGCCAAGAAAAAGAACCTGCGCCTGCTCTTGACCGAAGGGCTGGCCGATCCCGCCACGGCGGGTCGGATGATCAAACAGGTCTCGGGCGGCTATCTGGTGCAGGACAAGGACAGCGGCCATATCAACGCGGCCGATCTCAAGGTCGTGACCAAGCGCGCGCCCACGACGCGCGAACTGGCCGATCTGCTCTTTGCCTGGAAAGTGGCAAAACACGTCAAATCCAACGCTATCGTCTACGTCAAGGACGGCGCGACTGTGGGTGTCGGCGCAGGCCAGATGAGCCGGGTGGACAGCTGCCGCATCGCTGCGCGCAAGGCGGTGGACATGGCCGAAACCCTCGGTCTGGTCGCGCCGCTGACCCAAGGCAGCGTCGTAGCTTCGGATGCGTTCTTTCCCTTTGCCGATGGCCTGATGACCGCCGCCGAAGCGGGTGCCACCGCCGTCATTCAGCCGGGCGGCTCGATGCGCGACGAAGAAGTGATCGCGGCAGCGGATGCGGCGGGGTTGGCCATGGTCTTCACCGGCATGCGCCATTTCCGGCACTGACGCGCAGATGCGGATCGTTTTCTGGACGGCGTTCTGGGTGTTTCTGCTGGATCAGGCCAGCAAATACTTGGTGGTGCATGTCATGGACCTGCGCACTTTGGGCGCGATTGACGTCTTGCCGCCCTTCATCAACCTGCGCATGGCATGGAACTACGGAATCAATTTCGGTATTCTAGCGGGGGACGGTCCTCTCACGCGTTGGGTTCTGATTGTCGTGGCGGTCGTCATCTCAGGAGCCGTGCTCTGGTGGGTGCATACCGATCCCGCCGGTCGCTGGCACCGGTTCGCCGCAGGCTTGCTGGTCGGAGGCGCGCTCGGCAATGTGATAGACCGGCTGATTTACGGCGCAGTTGCGGACTTTCTCAACATGTCCTGCTGCGGCATCAACAATCCCTTTGCCTTCAATGTCGCAGACATTGCCGTGTTTGTCGGAGCATTCGGCATGGTTCTGCTGCCATCAGGCAAAAAGCCCTCGTGACCTTGGGCTTTGAATGCGATAAGGCTCAAGGGATTTTGCAGGAGAGTGGCGATGGCGATGCCGCATAAGACAGTTCTGAGCCTTTTGGTGGTGACCGTGTTGGCCGGATGCGGTGGCCGCGATGACGTCACACTGAGCCGTATCCGCCATACCGGAAACGGCCCTGATGAGTTTTCGATCATTCCAAGCAAACCTTTGCAAACACCTGAGAGTTATGCCAGCCTACCCGCTCCAAATCCGGGTGGTGCCAACCTAACGGATCAGAATCCACTCGCGGATGGGCTTGTTGCTCTGGGTGGAAATCCTGCAGGCGGAGCAACAAACAACGGCGCGCTTGTCAATCACGCCAACCGATATGGTGCAGCGCCGGCCATACGCCAGACACTCGCGGCAGAAGACAAGGAGTTGCGTCGCCAACATGGGCGCGTAGACGTTCTGCGGTTCTTGCCTGGTGATGATTACGTACAGGCCTATCGACGCGATTGGTTGGACGCCTATACCGAAGAAGAGCGCTTGCGCAATCGCGGCGTGCTGACCCCAGCCAGTCCTCCAGCACCCGAGTGATTGGGGCGGCGCTTGAAACGGCGCGGCCAAGGCGTATCTACTAGATCAGATGCCCAACATCGACCGGAGACCGTTTATGCGATATATTCTCGCCTGCCTGACGTTGGCTATAACCACTCTGGCTGCCCCCGTTTCACTGGCCTCGACCGCTGATAAGGTCACGACATTCACGCTCGACAATGGGCTTGAGGTCGTGGTGATTGAAGATCACCGCGCGCCAGTTGTGACCCAGATGGTGTGGTATCGAGCAGGGTCGGCCGATGAAAGCCCGGGCGTATCCGGTGTGGCCCATTTTCTTGAGCACCTGCTTTTCAAAGGCACCAAGACCATGGCGCCCGGTGAATTTTCGTCAACCGTTGCGCGCAACGGCGGTTCGGACAACGCCTTTACCAGCTATGATTACACGGCCTATTTTCAGCGCATCGCCTCCGACCGACTGGAATTGGTGATGCGTATGGAAGCCGACCGCATGACCAATCTGCAACTGGATGAAGGAGATATCGCAACCGAGCGCGATGTTATCATCGAAGAGCGCAATCAGCGGGTGGAAAATAGCCCCGGCGCGCTTTTTCGCGAACAAAAAAGCGCCGTGCAGTATCTTAATCACCGCTACGGCGTGCCGATCATCGGCTGGCGTCATGAGATGGAGGCGCTCGACCTTGATGCTGCCCTTGATTTTTACCGCGAGTATTACGCCCCTAACAACGCCATTCTAATCGTTGCTGGTGATGTCATGCCAGAGGACGTGCGCAAATTGGCGGAGACGTATTATGGCCCAATTCCGGAGAATCCCGATCTTCCAGAACGGGCCCGCCCTCAGGAACCACCTCAATTGGCGGAACGTCGGATGACATTTCGTGATGCCCGCGTGTCACAGCCCTATGTAACTCGGTCCTATCTTGCACCAGAGCGTGACAGCGGCGCGCAGGAAAAGGCCGCCGCACTGACCTTGCTGGCTGATATTCTTGGGGGCGGCCAAACATCCATTCTGGCTGAAAAACTTCAATTCCAGAGTAAGACAGCAGTTCAGGTCGGGGCGTCTTATTCCGGGTCATCACTGGATGCCACGACTTTTGATCTCTACGTCGTGCCAGCAGCAGGGGTCACTTTGGAGCAAGCCGAGGCGGCGATGGACGAGGTGTTGACCGAGTTTCTCGAAACCGGCGTTAACGCAGAGCAACTCGACCGAATAAAGATGCAGTTTCGAGCCTCTGAAACCTATGCCCGGGACGATGCCGGAGGCCTTGCCAATCGCTATGGTCAGGCACTGACCCAAGGACTGACAGTCGCCGATGTTCAATCCTGGCCTGACGTATTGCAAGCCACTACGGCAGATCAGATCATGCAGGCTGCACGCGAGGTGTTTGACCGCACCCAATCCGTGACAGGCTGGCTCATGGCCCCGGAGGTAACGCAATGATCCGTTTCGTTCTGAGTTTTGTGATCCTTCTTGCCGCGCTGCCCGCGCGCGCAGAGGTTGACGTCAAGGAGATCACGTCGCCCGGTGGTTTGGACGCATGGTTGGTCGAAGATCATTCGATCCCATTTGTTGCGCTGGAGTTGCGGTTTCGCGGTGGAGGATCCCTCGATCCAAAAGACAAGCGCGGCGTGACGAATTTAATGGTTGGTTTGCTCGAAGAAGGAGCAGGTGAACTAGACGCACAGGGTTTTGCCCGTGCGGCAGAGTCGCTCGCAGCAGATTTCAGGTATTCTGTGAATGACGATCAAGTCAGCGTTTCAGCCCGGTTTCTGACTGAGAACCGCGATCAGGCGCTTGATCTTCTCCGCACCAGCCTTGTGCAGCCACGCTTTGATCAGGACGCAATCGAGCGGGTGCGCGGCCAAGTTGCATCGGTCATCGCATCGTCGCAAACTGACCCGCGTGATATTGTAGGCAAGGCGTTTGACAGCCTCGTTTTCGGCACACATCCCTATGGATCCTCCCTTGAAGGCACACTCGAGAGTGTTGGCACACTGACGCGCGAGGATATCTTGGCGTCACATGCGGGAGCCCTCACCCGCGACCGTCTCTATATCAGTGCCGTGGGTGATATCACTGAGGGAGAGCTCGCGTCGCTCATTGATGACCTTCTTGGCGCATTACCCGAGACAGGTGCCCCACTGCCTAATCCAGTTGATCCCAATCTGCCCGGCGGCGTTCAGGTCATCGACTTTGCGACGCCGCAGTCCATTGCAGCCTTTGCGCAAAAAGGTATCGACAGGGATCACCCAGATTTCTTTGCCGCCTATATCCTCAACCACATCCTTGGTGGGGGCGGGTTCGAGAGCAGGCTGATGACTGAGGTACGCGAAAAGCGCGGACTAACCTATGGAGTCTATTCCTACCTCGCCGACAAGGACGCGGCCCAGCTCTGGATGGGATCCGTTGCCTCTGCCAATGACCGTGTCGCCGAGGCAATTTCCGTGATCCGCGCTGAATGGGAGCGTATCCGTACTGAGGGCGTGACGCCCGAGGAACTGGAGAATGCCAAAACCTATCTGACGGGTGCCTACCCGCTGCAATTCGAAGGTAACGGCCCGATTGCCGATATTGCGGTCGGCATGCAGATGGAGGGATTGCCCACTGACTACATCACCACGCGCAACGACAAGGTCAACGCCGTAACCCTTGAGGACGTGAACCGCGTTGCGCGCGATTTGCTCACCCCCGAGTCGCTGACCTTTGTCGTGGTAGGACAGCCTGTGGGCCTTGAAAGCACCGTAAACTGACACGACCAAACGCCCCGTCCCTATGTCGGACCCAAACCTGCACGTTTCAGGGCATCTTCCAGCGGTGAGAGATCGGAAAAGTGCAGGCGCACTGGCAGAGTCAGTACTTTGCGGCGAAAGTGTTGCGGCAGGCGCACGGCATCTTTTTCCGTCGTGACCAGTTGCGCGCCGAGGTTCGCCGCCTCACGCTCGAGCCGCGCCAAGAGGGCTTGGGTATAGGGCTGTTGATCCTCGAAGGACTCACAACGCACCAGTTCCGCCCCTAATCCGCGCAAGATAGCAAAGAACCTGCCCGGATCGCCGATTGCGGTAAAGGCCAAGAGTCGTGATCCCGGCCATTCCATTCCGGTCTGGAGGGGGTGTAGCTCGCCCTGCAGATGCGGCAAATTGATGTGCTCGCCCCATAGCGCAGAAAATCGGTCCTGAGCGCTTTTGGGGCCTATGGAGAGCAGGAGGTCCGCGCGAGTGAGACCTCGTTTCACCGGCTCACGCAGGGGGCCCGCGGGGAGACATCGACCGTTACCAAATCCGCGGACAGCATCGACCACGACGATGGAAATGTCCTTGGCCAAGGATGTGTCCTGAAACCCGTCATCCATTACGATACAATCGAATGCGGGCCCGCCTTTTCGATCAGCCGAAAGGATCGCCCGCGCCCCTTCTACCCAATCTCGCACAGACCAAGTCGGTGCGAAATCTGCGGCGAGCAACGGGCCGTCGCCGACGTCTGCCGAGGTATGGTCGCGCGGGGCCACTTGCACCGGTCCTCGGAGTAATCCCTTCTTACCCCACGACAGGATTGCCGGCTCATGACCCATGCGATGAAGATGCGCCACCACAGCCAGAACTGCGGGCATCTTGCCTGTGCCGCAAAAATTGAGATTTCCGATACAGATCACCGGCACAGGTGCGCGCCAATCGTGGCCAGCAGTCAACCGCCTCAACGTTGACCGCGCATAGAGCAATCCGAAGGGAGCGAGCAGCCGCACACGCAAGCCGGGGCGACCAGGCGGATTGTACCAATAGGCGGGGGGTTTCATTTTTCGGCCTCTAACCGATCCAGGCGGTCCAACAGCATATCCTGGATGCGGTCGGTCACGGCGGCTCCTTTGGACGCCACATCCCACGCGGCATGCGCCATAACCGCCGCCTGATCGGGAGCAATCAGGCGCTGAACCGCAGCAGTCAGGGTTTGGCTGTCTCGGACAATCCGCGCTGCCCCGGCTTCGGCATATCTGGAATAGCGATTCAAATATCGACCCACATTTGGTCCATAGAGGATCGCCGACCCATGCGCCGCCGGTTCGTTGGGATCGCGACCATGTTGACCAGAGACAAGCGATGATCCCATGAAGGTCACGGGCGCCAAGCGATACCAAAGCCCCATCTCGCCCGGTGTGTCCGCGAGAATCACTTGCGTCGTTTCACTTGGCAACTCACCCTCGGACCAGACCGACGTCCGCCAGCCTTGTAGATTGAGGATGGCACGGATCTCGTTGTGATCATCATTCAAATCCGGAACGATGATCAAAAGGCTCCGATGCGCCAGGCGACTCACTTCTCGGTGGGCCTCAAGGACGGTTTCTAACTCTGCTCTTTGGATTTGCGAGGCAAGCCAGATCGGTCGGCTACGCAGTAGTCCTGCCATCTCTTCACGTTCCGAAGAGTTGTAGGGCAAGGTCATGGCCCCCTCTTGAAACGGCCCGGTTACAGACACAATCCGCTCTGGTGCCCCGAAACGGCGTACCAACCTTGCCGCAGTTTCGGTGCGGGTCAGTATCTCTGTAAAGAGCCCCAGCACAGCACGAGGCATGTCCGGGAACCAGCGCCAGCTCGCACGCTCCAGATAGGTTTCATCGGCGTCCACCAGATAAAGCGGAATCTTCTGCCTCGACGCGCAAATCAAAAGGGCTGGCCTCAAATCTCCCCCGGTCCAAACGCAAATGTCAGGGCGCCAATGCGCCAAGAATGCTTCTGCAGCGGGGAGGTTGTCCTCTGGTACGGGTTGCCAAAGGACGGGACTATTGGTGCCCACCCGAGCCGGAGCCGTGCCCGAGGTCGTCAGCAAAAGTCGCAACCCTCGACGCTGACTTGCCAGCCGTTCCGCAAGGTGCACCAACGTGTCGGCCCGGGCTGCATCAACTGCATGCGCCCATATCAACTGGCCTTGAGGACGCGGCTGGTCTGGAACATCACCAGGACGCCCGGCGCGCCGGGCATATGCGAGATAAGCCGCAAGGCTGAGCGAGCGGCTCATCAGGATTATTCCGATACTAGGCCGCGCGAAACGTCGGCCCCCTGAGTGCAATGCGTGGCGTGAGGAGCAACACACAGATGTCCGCAAAGCAAATGAAGGCTGTCAATCATGGCCATTCCTCAAGATGTCGCAGGTTGCGCGAACCGTATTCCTTTGCATCCGCTCGTCAAGCATTGCCCACGAGTTCAGGCCAACCGCCTTAGAAATATGCTGGTTGACGCAAGTTCTGGAAACTTTCGGAAAACCGAGGTCGTCACATCCCAACTAAAGATCACTAACGCGCCGGAAGATCCCCATAGCCAAGAGCGGTTGCAAGGGCCGCAAGAGCTGGCGCAATCAACGCCTCAGAGTCAAAGACGGTCACTGGTACGCCAAGCTCTGACAAAGCGTGCGAATACTGCGTTGCACATGCGCTATCCGCAATCAAACTAACGCTCTGTCCCAACCAATAGGGCCTTGCCGCGGCAAGTTCTGCGCCCAACAGATGTCCGCTCACGGCTGATGTACTATGAGTCACCTGTGCCGAACGCAGCTGCGCGGCGAGACGCTCAGGCCGCGTTAACGTATCTGAGATGGCTGTTTCACAAAAGCTCGAGGCACCACCCAGGGTAGTGATCAAGCGAGGTGTGAGAAAGCTCTGAGAGCTGACAGCCTCACCGGCGCTCAGATGCAGCCAGTGGTGTAGATCGCGCAAAACCACCCATGCAACCCCATCCCAAGAGCTGCGCACACTTAACAGTCCGATCAACAGAAAACGCACCCAACCGTCGATCACATCCGGCGGGCTATCTTGTACGAAACCTGCTAACCCGTGGCCTACTTGCGGCAGAATTTTGGTGGGAATACTGCCGGTTTGCCCCTCTCCGATACGGTACAATATCCGAAGCGCCGGATTGACCCGCGCAAGTAAGGTTGCGGAATCAGGAGCGGTTAGAGAATGGGTCACCGGCGACCCGCGCAACACAAAGGCACGGGCGGCATGACCGTCATGGCCGAGAACCGCCCAATCGGTCATTGTTTGCGTTCAAGCTGCGCAATCAGGCCCGACATGTCGTAGCCTGCTTTGGACGTGGCGCGCAGAACTTCGTCGCCTCCCAACTCACTGAATTTGGTCATGCTCCAGAGCATCGTGCAACGCGTTCCTGTTCGGCAATAGGCCAAGATCGGCTTGGGGAGGTCCTCAATGGCAGCACGAAAGGCATTGAGATCAGCATCGGTCATCTGTCCCGATACGATTGGCACTGCGCGAACCTCGAGCCCGGCAGCCTTGGCCGTTGCGGCAACCTCATCATAACAGGTCTGGCCAAAGTCCTCGCCATCGGGACGATTGCAAAGGATTGAACGAAACCCAGCTTCGACGATTGCAGGTACATCCGCACAGTCAATTTGCGGTGAGACAGTAAAATCTTGGGTGATCGGGCGCAGGTCCATCAGGCTCTCCTCGAGGGTTCGCGCCATCATATGCGCAAATCCACAGTTGAGTTCAATGGCGCGCGCAAGGACCGTGGCAGAGAGGCGCGCGGCAATAGGTCTCGCCAGTTTGCGAAAGAATCTTGCAGGACGGGTCGAATTCGGTGGAAATTTGGCGCGTTCGGCTCGTGAATCCCGTGAATCCCGTGAATCCGGGAAAACTGTAAATAAAACCTTTGGTAGAGTGACGTACCGGGTAGCAGTCTTGACACCCGGAAATACAAAAACAGCGAGGGAGATCTTGTTATGTCTGGAAAATTCGTCGTCGGCTACGACGGCAGCGTTTCATCAAGGCGTGCGCTTGAATTCGCGGTCGATCGCGCACGCGCTCAGGGAGGTACGATAATTCTGGCACATGTGCTGGAATGGTCACCCTATTCCTTTCTCACCCCGAGCGAGCTGGAAGAACGTCACAAGCGTCGTCGCGAAGAAATGGAACGCGCCGAAAAGGCAATCACTTCGACGGTCGTCGCCGAGTTGCAGGACGCAGGCATGCCGGTCGAAGCAGTGATCCGTTATGGCAACACAGCAGATCTCCTTTGCCGGATCGCCAAGGAGCACAATGCGGTTCAGATCATTATTGGAAGGGACGGTCAATCAGCGATTGGCGCACGGGTGTTCGGCTCTGTCGCCGGTGCACTCGTTCAAACCGCGCCGGTGCCTTGCACCATCGTTCCGTAACAAAAAGAAACAACAGGGATGACAAAGATGTATCGACATGCATTTCCTGCGGCGTTTGCCGCGGTTGGGGCAGCACTCTACTCCGCACCTGCCTACGCGCAATCCATTGATGAGAAGGTCAATCAGATTTTCGCCAACTCGACAGGCTGGTTTGTAAATCTGATTTTTTCCAACTTTCCAGGAACCACATTTCCGTGGATCGTGGCTTGGCTGGTGATCGGCGCGACCGTGTTCACGCTCTACTTCGGCTTTATTCAGTTCCGCGCGATTGGCCATTCGATTGCCCTCGTCAAAGGCGACTATTCCGACCCGAACGATGCCGGTGAGGTCAGCCATTTTCAAGCGCTCGCCACCGCCCTCTCGGGCACTGTCGGCCTTGGCAATATCGCAGGCGTCGCCGTCGCGGTCAGCATCGGTGGCCCCGGCGCGACCTTCTGGATGATCCTTGCAGGCCTCATGGGGATGGCGTCGAAATTCACCGAATGCACGCTTGGCGTCAAATACCGCAACGAATACCCCGACGGGCGCGTTTCGGGCGGGCCGATGTATTACCTGACCAAGGGCTTTGCCGAACGCGGCGTGCCCGGTGGCAGGTTTCTGGCCGTGCTCTTCTCGATCTTCTGCATCCTCGGCGCCCTTGGCGGCGGCAATATGTTTCAGGCCAATCAAGCGCATCAGCAGATTGCCGGCATCGTCGGCGCATATCCGGGCTGGATCACCGGCGTGATCTTTGCCGGTGTGGTCTTTGCGGTGATCGTCGGCGGCCTCAAATCCATCGCCAGCGTCACCGAAAAGGTCGTGCCCTTCATGGGCATCCTCTATGTCGGCACGGCACTGATCATCATCGCGATGAACGCGGATAAAATCGGCTGGGCCTTTGGTCAGATCTTCGACGGGGCCTTTACCGGGCTTGGTGTCGCCGGCGGCATGGTCGGCGCGCTGATTCAGGGTTTCAAACGCGCAGCCTTTTCCAACGAGGCGGGCGTCGGCTCCGCCGCCATCGCCCATTCGGCGGTGCGCACCAAGGAACCGATCACCGAAGGCTTCGTGTCGCTGCTCGAACCCTTCATCGACACCGTTGTGATCTGCACCATGACCGCGCTGGTGATCATCATCACCGGGCAGCTCGTGGCGGGACCAGATGGCAACTACCTGCTCAACGAGGCAGGCACCGCGATCCAGACCGTTGGCGGCACCTCGGGCGTTGGCCTAACCTCAGCAGCCTTTGGCAGCGCGATCAGCTGGTTTCCCTACATTCTGGCGGTGGCGGTCGTACTTTTCGCCTTCTCGACCATGATCAGCTGGTCTTATTACGGCCTCAAGGCCTGGACCTACCTGTTTGGCGAAGGCGAGACCAAGGAACTGGTATTCAAGGTGATCTTCTGCATCTTTGTGGTAATCGGGGCTGCGGCCAATCTCGGCCCGGTGATCGACTTCTCGGATGCCGCGATCTTTGCCATGGCGGTGGTCAATATCATCGGGCTCTATATCCTGATGCCCATCGTCAAGCGTGAGCTTAACAGCTACCTCAGCCGCTTGAAATCCGGCGAGATCAAGAAGTTCGAGTAAATCAGGCGCTTTCATGCGATACTCAGGGGCCAGCGGACATCCGCTGGCCCCTTTGGATTCAGGGAGATCATGTATAGGTAGATGTCAGAACGAAACGACGATTTTCCCTCAAGGAGGACCAGTTATGGACAAAGAGACATACCAGAAAAAGCTGCACGCCCAACTCGATCAATGGAAAGCCGAAATCGACAAGCTGCAAGCCCAGTCGCGCGAGGCTTCTGCCGACATGCAGATCAAATATCAGGATCAAATCAAAGAGCTGCGCGAAAAACGCGCCGAGATGGCAGCCGAGTATGACAAGATTGAGGCCGCCAGCCTTGAAGCCTGGAAAGACTTCAAGACCGGCACCGACCAGGCTTGGGACAACATGTCCAAAGCCATGAAATCGGCTTGGAGCCGGTTCAGCTAACGCCCGATTGGAAAACGAACCAAGCGCCGTTCAAGGCGCTTGGCATGGCTCAGGCCGCTGCGAACCCGGCATCAAGCGACGACAGGATCACGTCAATCTCGGCCTCGGAAATCACCAGAGGCGGCGACATCAGGATGTTATGCGCCCCTAGACGCACCATCGCCCCCGCCTCATAGGTCGCCTGATGCACCCGCTTCATGGTCGCGGCATCCATCGGGGTCTTCTTCGCGCGGTCGCTGACCAGTTCGATCCCCATCATCAACCCATGACCGCCCCGCACATCACCGATGATGTCGTATTTTGCGGCCAGTTTCTTGACCCCCTCATAGAGCTGCACGCCGCGCACGGCAGCATTGCTCTTGGTATCCAGCCGCAGCGTCTCGGACAGGCACGCCACCACTGCCGCCGCCCCCACGGGATGCGCCGAATAGGTGTAGCCGGTCCAGATGTTGCCCTCTGGACCCGCCTTCTCGAACACATCCGCCACCTTGTCGCCCAAGACCACACCGCCCACCGGAAAATAACCGCTGGTGATACCCTTGGCGATTGTCATCATGTCGGGCTGCACGCCCCAATGTCGCGCCCCGGTACAATCGCCGGTGCGCCCGAATCCGGTGATGACCTCGTCGGAAATCATGAGGATGCCGTAGCGGTCGCATACCTCGCGCATATGCTTCATGAATGACGCATCCGGCACGATCACACCGCCGGCACCCTGGATAGGCTCCATGATAAAGGCGGCAATCGTCGAGGGATCCTGAAACTCGATCTCGTCCACCATTGCAGCGGCAATCTTTTTCGCCAGCTTGGCACCATCCGTCTCATCGAACGGGTTGCGATAGGTATAGGGGCTGGGCAGGTGGAAACAGCCCGGCAAGAGCGGCTCATAGGTGATGCGGAACCGGTTGTTGCCATTGACCGAGGCACCGCCCCAATGGGTGCCGTGATAGCCCTTTTTCAGGCTCAGAAACTTCGTGCGCGTGGGTTCGCCGCGCAGGCGGTGATATTGCCGCGCCATGCGCAGCGCCGTGTCCACACTGTCCGATCCACCAGAAGTGAAAAAGACCCGCGTCATCCCATCCTCGGCAAAAAACTCCTGCACCGCATAAGAGGCCTCGATCGCCGCTGGGTTGGTAGTACCGGCAAAGGCTGAATAGTATGGAAGTTGCCAAAGCTGATCGGAAATCGCCTGCTTCACGACATCGTTGGAATAGCCAAGATTGACACACCACAACCCACCCACAGCATCCACGGGGTCATGCCCGTCTATGTCGGTGATCCGCACACCTGCCGCACTCTTGATGATCTTGGGCGCGTTGGCCTGCATCTCTCCCGGATGCCCCATCGGGTGCCATAGGTGGCGGGCGTTCATTTCACGCAAGAAATTATCGTCTTTCATGGGGGTGCTCCGGCAGGTGTAATTTGATCAAATCCTGCCACTGGCGCGAAAGACTGTCCAGAGGGATAAATGAGCCGGGACAATCAATCCCGACCCATCCTGCCCCAGGAGCACTATTCTGCCAGTTTTTCGTCAATGATGGCCTTGAGTTCGTCATAGGCCATATTCGCATACTTCTGCTCGTTGATCACCAGCGTCGGTGTGGAATTCACCTCATGAACTTCGGCATTTTCCTGGTACCACGCGACCAACGTCTTGGCTTTTTCGTTGTCATTGAGACAGGCCTCGAGCGCATCAGGCTCTAACCCTGCAACTTTGCCGATGCGACGCAGGTTGTCAGCTATCTCCGCTGGTTCACCTTTGGTCCATTCGGCCTGTTGCTCATAGATCATGTCCGAAATACCAAAAAACTTCTCGGGTCCACCACAGCGTGCCACCATTGAGGCCCAAAGACCGAAGCGGTCAAAATAGACATCCCGATAGATGAAATGAACCTTATCGGTGTCGATGTAATCGGCTTTGAGTTGCTTCAGCGGCCCTTTGTGGAAATTCGCGCAATGCGGACAGGTAAAGGACGCATATTCAATGATGGTCACTTTCGCATCTTCGGGGCCCATTGTCATTTCGACGATCTGAGATGTATCGGGGGCTGCCTCCTGCGCCATGGCAGCGCCGGTCAGCATGGCAAGGGCAACTGCCCCAGTAGCGATCAATTGTTTCATCACGTTTTCCTTGGTCCGATAGGGAATTTCAGCGTTGCGATTTTACTAGCACGTTGCGCGCCAGAGTTTCCAGCGCTGCCCGCAATCCGTCATCCGCAACAGGCGCGGCAAGGCTTGTGGCGGCCTTTAGCGTTTCGGCGGGAAATGAGGGTTGAGTTTTGACCTTTGCCCGGTGATTGAAATCCACATGCCCTTCGGCAAACCCGACAGGGGCCGTCTGAGTGATCCGAATACGGGCGATTGCGTTGTAGCCATAGACGGCATTGACCCGTTCCCGCAGCTTTTCCTTCTGCATCTCCAGCATCGGGGCCTGCGCGCCGGTCGTTAGCAGCGTCAGCGTTGCCCCCATCCCCTGTCGCGCATAAGATACTTCGACAGGTCGGGCGATAGCGGCGATGTCGTCGCCAACCACTTCGGCCCAATGGGTCAAGAGCCGCGATTGCGCAAAGCCACGCGTTTCAGAGGCGCGGCGGATGCTGGTTTGCAACAGCGCCGAGGTGCGTTTGAAACCGTATGTCGTTGCCTTGCGGCTGGTCATTGTTGGCACTCTCCTC
The DNA here is from genome assembly GCF_053628575.1 of Roseovarius sp. MBR-51. Lineage (NCBI taxonomy): Bacteria > Pseudomonadati > Pseudomonadota > Alphaproteobacteria > Rhodobacterales > Roseobacteraceae > Roseovarius > Roseovarius sp. MBR-51. The sequence continues at coordinate 38,129 of NZ_JBRJGQ010000017.1, read as the reverse complement.
ACTGGCGCTAACTTATGCCATGTGTCAGGGGATGCCAGACCTGATTGTGATGCTGGGGGATAAACTATGCGTTATGAGGCCGACGCACAGACGTTGCTGGCTTGGTATGACACACATGCCAGAGATCTGCCGTGGCGTGTCAGCCCGTCCGCGCGCAGCGCTGGCATCTGCCCCGATCCCTATCGCATCTGGCTAAGCGAAGTCATGCTGCAGCAGACTACTGTGGCGGCAGTACGGGAGTATTTCATCCGGTTTACCACACTCTGGCCCACAGTGGCCGATCTGGCGGCCGCACAAGATGGGCAGGTCATGGGGGAATGGGCAGGTCTCGGTTACTACGCTCGGGCCCGTAATCTCTTGAAATGCGCGCGCGCTGTTGTCACAGATCACCAAGGGCACTTTCCTGCCACCGTAGAGGAACTGCGTGCCCTACCGGGGATCGGACCGTATACTGCGGCGGCGATTGCTGCGATTGCCTATGACCGACCAGCAGTGGTGGTCGATGGGAATGTCGAGAGGGTGATGGCACGCGTGTACGACATTCACACACCCCTGCCCGCAGCCAAGCGAGAACTGACAGAAGCTGCCGCACGCCTCACCCCACAGACCCGGCCCGGCGATTATGCGCAGGCGGTAATGGATCTCGGCGCCACCGTTTGCACGCCGAAGTCTCCTGCCTGTGGGATATGTCCTTGGATGACGGCCTGCGCTGCGCGCAAAGCAGGGACAGCGCCGGACTTACCTAAAAAGCTGCCCAAGGTGGCCAAACCGGTGAGGCTCGGATACGCCTATGTGGCGCAGCGCCAAGATGGCGCTTGGCTCGTGGAACGCCGCCCCGACAAAGGACTGCTCGGCGGTATGCTCGGCTGGCCCAGTAGCGACTGGCACGATGCTCCGCCCCCTGCTCCGCCCATAGACGCAGATTGGATCCAGGTTGACGCCGAGGCACGTCACACGTTTACTCACTTTCATCTTCAACTGACTGTGCTCATCGCGCGCCTGCCCCACGATGCGCAGCCGGATCGAGGCGATTTTCTGCCCGCAACAGCCTTTCGCCCCTCAGAGTTACCCACCGTCATGCGAAAGGTATTTGACCTCGCGCATGCTGCATTGAAAGATATGGCGTGATACACGTCCGAAACGTCTAAGGAATGGTCTATGGTCCCCGCGGCTGAGGTTGCCCAACTGCATCGCGCATTGCCCTTTTGGATGTCGCTGCTTCTACTGCCAGTGGCGTTGCTGGGGGCGCTCCACGGCGGTTGGACTGTGCTTTTGCTGCCGCTGACAACTTGGTATTTCTTTTCTATCCTTGATGCCTTTCTCGGGCTCTATACCGAGAATGCCGATCTTGAGACACGCGAGGAGCAACTGACCTCGTATCGCGTCATCACCCTGATCTGGGCGCCCTTGCAATTCGGCCTGCTCTTTTGGCTGATCTGGTATGTCACCGGCCCCGGAGACGCGCATCTCAATCCGCTGGAAACCATCTTGCTCTTCTTTGGCGTGGGGGTGATCACCGGCACAGTGGGTATCAATTATAGCCACGAACTCATGCATCAGAGAAACCGGGGCGAGCGATTTCTGGGCGATGTGCTTTTGGCCATGGTGCTCTATTCGCATTTCCGCTCTGAGCATCTTTTGGTGCATCACCGCTACGTGGGCACCCCCCGCGATCCGGTCACGGCGCGCTATAATGAAGGGTTTCACCGCTTTTTCCCGCGCGTGCTGCGGCAGAGCTGGCACTCAGCGTTTCAGGCCGAAGCCGATATGCTGGCCCGCCGCAATCTGCCTTGGCACGATCTCAAAAACCCGTTCTTCAAGTATTGGGCGCTGCAAGTGTTCATGGCCCTTCTCGCCGGATTGATCGGCGGCTGGATCGGATTGGCGCTCTTTGTCTGGCAGGCTTTCGTCGCAATCTGGCAGCTTGAGTTGGTGAATTACATCGAACATTACGGGCTCACGCGCAAACATCTGGGTGGCGGTAAGTATGAGCATGTCCAGCCGCGCCATAGCTGGAACGCGGCGCACAGGGCGTCGAACTGGCTGCTGATCAACCTGCAACGCCATTCGGATCATCATTTCAAACCCGATCGCAGATTTCCGCTCTTGCAGAACTACACCGAGGCGGACGCGCCGCAATTGCCCTATGGCTATCCGGTGATGACCATGGCCGCCATGGTCCCGCCCATTTGGCGGCGGGTGATGAACCCCCGAGTGCGCCGCTGGCGCGAGATGTATTACCCAGAGATCAACAATTGGCGGCCCTATAATCGGGCCAGCAATCCTATGCCGAGATAGGGGGCGCATCATCACTAGTGAATCCGCACGGGCACAACCAATAGCTCTAGAAAATCTCCCCCATCACGCCGCGACCTGCTCGAGCAAATGCCCCGTCTTCACATAGATCAGACAGCCCTCATCGGAATAGGGTTTATGCTCTGACAGATGCGGGCTGCGGACCCAGCTTCCCGCCGGATAACTGCCATGCTCATCCGCAAAGGTGCCTTCGATGACAAAAATCTCTTCGCCGCCCCAATGCCGATGCGGCGTGAACAGCGTGCCGGGGGCCCAACGCACCAACGCCACATTCTCATTCACCGCCGTATGCAGCGGCAGCACGCTCAACCCCTCGACCAGACCGGGGCGAAAATCGGCGCTCTTTGTGTCGATATGGAATTGCTCGGTATCCGACGGATCGAACTGGTAGAGCTTGACGAGGATCGTGCAGCCTTCCTTGGTATGCGGCTTGTGGCGTGTGCCAATCGGATTGCGCACATAGGATCCCGCTGGATAGTCGCCGCTCTCGTCAGAAAACACCCCCTGCAGCACCAAAAATTCCTCGCCACCGCCGTGGGTATGGGCGTCGAAATACGACTCGGGCGCGAACCGCACGAGTGTGGTCGCGCGCGCCACCTCATCACCGATCCGGTCCAGCATCATCCGCTCGACCCCGGTGGCCGGCGACTGCACCCAATCATAATCCTCTGGCCTGACTACGACACGTTCGGAAAAATCTGCATTGATGCGCATTGCGTCTCTCCTGATCTTTGGAAGATGCAGACATAAACCTGCCGGATCAAAGATCAATCTATCTGATGTGCCCGTGCGTCCAATAGAAAACCCCCGCGAGCCTGAGGCTGCGGGGGTTTATCAACCTCATGTCCGGCGATTAGCTGGTCTTTTTGCCCTTGATCGGTGCCCAGATCCGCTTGTTGGTCAGATAGAGCAACACCGAGAGGATGGTCAAAAAGATCACGCCGCTCAGGCCCGCATGCTTGCGCGCCATCATCTTGGGCTCGGCCGTCCACATCAGGAACGCCGCGACATCCTCGGCCTGCTGTTCCAGCGTAGCCTCGGTGCCGTCGTCATATTCCACATCGTCGCCCCAGAGCGGCTGCCCCATGGCGATCCAGCTACCGGGGACCGTGTGATGCCCATGCTCGTCCTTGCACTCTGCGGGATAGCCACCTGCGGTAAAGGCCGCGTTATACGAGCCGGTGAAATCCTCCGGCGCACATTCCGGTGCCTCGTGATAGCCGGTCATCAGCGAGTAGATGTATTCCGCCCCGCCCATCCCGTTGAAGAGCTGGCTCAGACCAGTGCCATAGGGGCCATGAAATCCGGCCCGCTTCTTGGCCATCAGGCTCAGGTCCGGCGCCCCGGCCGAGGTCACAGCCGGAAAATGGTCGGTCGGCGTGGCCGGACGAAAATCGTCAAGCTCCGGATCGAACACCTCGAACTGCTCGGAATAGGCAAAGACCTGATCCTGGGGCAGGTGCGGCCCGCCCTCATCGCCCAGCGTCCGCAGCGGAACATATTGTAGGCCGTGGCAGGCCGCGCAGACCTGCGTGTAGACCTTCAGACCGCGCTGAAGCTGGTTCTGGTCGAACTTGCCGAACGGACCTTCAAAGGAAAAGGCGACATCCTCGATATGCCCCTCGCCCCCGGCGGCCAACGCGCCGCCGGTCGAGAGGGACAGGGCCACAAGGGCCGCAATGCCTGTTGTCTTGAACATTGTCATCCGTCCTTTCTTATTCGGCGGGCGTTTGGGCCTTGCCATAATGCGCATCGAAATCTTCCTCGATCGTGGCAGGCTGGGCCTCAGGTTTCTCAATCACGCCCAAGAGCGGCAGGATCACCAGGAAATAGGCGAACCAATAGGCCGACGCGATCAGCGAGATGGTCGAATAGGGCGGTTCGGCGGGCATTGCCCCCACCCACATCAGCACGACAAAGTCGATCACCAAGAGCCAGAACCACCACTTGAACATCGGACGATAGCGGCCCGACCGCACCGAAGAGGTATCCAGCCAGGGTGCCAGCGCCATCACCGCAATGGCACCGAACATCGCCAGCACGCCAAAGAATTTGGCATCCACGATACCACCGGTGATCCAGTTGGCGAACATCACCACCCAGACATCGGCAGTAAAGGCCCGCAGGATCGCGTAGAACGGCAGGAAGTACCATTCCGGCACGATATGCGCGGGCGTGACCAGCGGGTTCGCTTCGATGTAGTTGTCGGGATGCCCGAGGTAGTTGGGCATAAAGCCGACAACCGCAAAGAACACCACCATGATCACCGCAAGAGCAAAGAGGTCCTTGATCACGAAATACGGCCAGAACGACACAGTATCGCGCTCGGCGTCGGCCTTGGAGGTGCGGCGCACGTCAACACCGGTAGGGTTGTTGTTGCCCGTGGTGTGGAACGCCCAGATATGCAGCGCCACCAGCGCCGCAATTACGAACGGCAAGAGGTAGTGCAGCGAAAAGAAGCGGTTGAGCGTGGCATTGTCCACCGCCGGCCCACCCAAGAGCCACGTCTGGATCGAGTCGCCGATGAACGGGATCGCGCCAAAAAGACCGGTGATCACCGTTGCCCCCCAGAACGACATCTGGCCCCAAGGCAGCACATAGCCCATGAACGCCGTGCCCATCATCGCCAGATAAATCAACATGCCGATGATCCACGTCACCTCACGCGGGGCCTTGTAAGAGCCATAATAGAGACCGCGGAAGATGTGTAGATAAACCGCGACAAAGAACAGCGATGCACCGTTCATATGCAGGTAGCGGATGAAATGGCCACCGTTCACGTTGCGCATGATATGCTCGATGCTGGCAAAGGCCAGATCGACATGTGGCGTGTAATGCATCACCAGAATGATGCCGGTGACGATTTGCAGCACCAGACAGAACGTCAGAACGATCCCCCAGATCCACATCCAGTTCAGGTTCTTGGGCGTGGGGATCATGATGGTGTCATAGAGCAAGCCGACGATGGGAAGGCGCGAATGAAGCCATTTCTCGCCGCCCGTCTTGGGCTCGTAGTGATCGTGCGGAATTCCGGACATTTGCGCGTTTCCTTATCCCAGTTGGATCGTGGTTTCGTCGATGAAAGAAGCGACGGGAATCCACAGGTTCTCAGGCGCCGGACCCTTGCGGATACGGCCTGCCGTGTCGTAATGTGATCCGTGGCAGGGGCAGAACCAGCCGCCAAAATCCCCCGAACCGTCGCCGATGGGCACACAGCCCAGATGGGTGCAGACCCCGATCATCACCAGCCATTCGCCCGCCTCGTCCAGCGTGCGGTTCTGGTCCGACGCATCAAGCGCCATGTCGTTGCGGTTCTGTGCATTCTGGTCCGGCAGTTCCGTCAACTCAACGGCACGGGCGGCTTCGATCTCTTTTTCCGTGCGGCGACGGATAAACACCGGCTTGCCAAGGAACTTGACGCTGATCTGCGTGCCGGGCTCAACACCCGAAACATCGACGCGGATCGAGGACAGGGCCTGAACATCCGCCGAGGGGTTCATCTGGTTGACGAGCGGCCAGATGGCCGCGCCTGCGGTCACGGCACCCGCGCCAGCGGTCGCATAATAGAGGAAATCCCTCCGGGTGCCTTCGTGATCTTCTGCGTGGGACACGAGAAATACTCCCTATATATCAGTGCCGCAATCGGCCTCATACGGTGTTAGGCCTCAGGATTCCCAAAGCCAGCATGTGCGGCTATTTAGCGGGGCTTTGGGGGGCCGTCCAGCCTGCATTAGCCCTAGATTTCGTCAGAGCGCGCATCTGTCGCGCCTGACGGTGGTCAGGTGCTTGACCAAGCGGCACCAATGGTGCGACCTGATCGGCCCACCCAGCTCAGACAGGGGCCGTTTCTAACATGCTCTCGCGCGCGCTCATCTTGGCATACCACGCCTCCAGCGCCGGATGCCCCACCCGCCAGCCGCGCGCGTCATGGCGGAAATCGAGATAGCCCAGCGCACAGCCCAGCGCGATATGGCTCATGTCGAGCGGCCCCGCGAGATGGCTCATCCAGCGCGCCTCAACGGCATCCAGCGCCCGCGCCGCCTTGGCCCACTGCCCCTCGACCCAAGGCGCATAGCGCATGTCCTCGGGCCGGAACCGCGCCTCATAGGTCATCGCCAGCGCCGCCTCCATGATCCCTTCGGCAATCGCCTCCAGCGTCAGCACCTCCCAGAGCCGCGCCTCGGGATAGAACCGCCCGCCCGCCTGCTGATCCAGATAACGGGTGATCACCCGGCTGTCATGGATCGCGGGACCGTCCAGCCGCACCAAGGCCGGGATCTTGCCCAGCGGATTGGCCGCCGCCGCCTGTGGATCGGTCTCGAGCGGCGTGGTGGTCACATCGACCACCTCGACCTGATCGGCCAGACCGCTTTCCAGCAAGAGCACACGCACCTTGCGGACAAAGGGGGACAAGGGCGAGGAAATAAGTTTCATGGCGCGCTCCGCTATCTGTTCGGCGCGACCCTAGGCCCAGCCCCCGGCGCTGTAAAGCCGCTCACGCGGGCGGCGCGCGCATCCACTCCGCCAGAAGGTCAGTCTCTTGCCCCTGCTCTGCCGGACCCAGATGATCGGCGGCGCGCAGGCGCACCTCCTCGGGCTTGTTCTGCCCCAGTTTCCAGGTGCCTGCGATTTCTTCCACTTGCATCGCACAGGGCACAATCTGCCGCATCATACGCTCCAGCACCTCGGGCGTCATCTTTTCGGCCCGCCATTCCGGCTTGGGCGCAAGCCGCGCCTCGAACTCCGCCGATTGCCGGTCGAGGAGGTCGCGCATCCCCTCTTGCGGCTGCAACGTGACCTCGCCCACCAGATGCACCGCGACATAGTTCCACGTTGGCACTTGATCCTCGACCCCATACCAATCGGGTGAGACATAGGAATGCGGCCCCTCTATCGCCAACCGCGCCTTGAGCGGCCCAGTCAAAAGCCGCGCGATGGGATTAGAGCGCACCAGATGAAACTCGGCTCGCGTCCCATCCGCATTCAAGAGAAAAGGAATATGGCTCATCAATGGCCCCTCGGGGCTAGAAACGGCCAGTATCCCGAACCCGCGCGCGCGGGCAAATTCCAGATTGCGCGCGGCGGTGGCCTGACGAAAGGCGGGATTGGGATGCATGGCCCTATTCCCCGCGCCGGGGACAGAGAACATCCTCGACCGCCTTTGCCACCCGCAACAACCGCTCCTCGCCATAGGGCTGCCCACAAAGCATGAGACCGCAGCTTGCCACCCCCGTGGGCAGCGTCACGGCACAGAGCCCCAAGAGATTGCCCACCCGCGTATTGCGCAAGGTGAGCAGGTTCTCGGTCACGTAATAGTCCGGGTCCGCCAAGAGCCGCGCCTGATCGGGCGGCAGATTGGGGGCCGTGGGCATGAGCACCGCATCATAGCCCGCCACCCGCGCATTCCATGCTGCACGCAGCGCCTCAAGCTTGCGCCAACCCGCCACGTAATCGGCGGCACTGATGTCCTTGCCACTGCGAAACCGCTCCAGAATCGGCGCAAACATCTTGTCCGGGGCCGCCTCGATCACCTCGCGCCAGAGCCCATAGGCCTCGCCCGTAAAGAGCACCGGCGAGAGCGGCAGCGCCTCGGCCACCTCAGACGCCTCGATCTCGTCGATCACCGCGCCTGCATCCCGCAGCGCGTCGAGCGCTAGCGCATGCGCGCGCGCAGGCTCGGGCCGGATATCCTCCATCACCGACGTCCGCAGCACCGCAAACCGCAGCCCCGCCAAGGTCGCCCCGCGCAAATCCGCCGCCTTGCCCCCCTCAAGCGCCGCCAGCATCAGCGCGCAATCCTCGACCGACCGCGCCAACGGCCCCACCGTGTCGAACCGCAGGCAGAGCGGCACTACCCCTTGCAACGACACCCGTCCCGCCGTGGTCTTGAGCCCGACCAGATCATTCCACGCCGACGGGATTCGCACCGACCCGCCCGTGTCCGACCCAATCCCGCAGGCGGCCAGATCAAAGGCCACGCTCGCCGCCGCCCCCGAGGATGATCCGCCGGGCACAGCACCTGCGTTGTTCACACACGGCGGCGTCGCCGTCACCGGGTTGAGGCCCAGACCGGAAAACGCCAATTCGCTCATATGCGTCTTGCCAAGGCACACCAGCCCCGCCGCCGTGCCATTGCGCAGCACTTCGGCATCGCGATCCGGCACCCGGCCCCGGAGCAGCGCCGAACCCGCCTCGGTTGCCACACCCGCACTGTCAAAGAGGTCTTTCCAACTGACCGGCACCCCGTCGAGCAGGCCCAGACGCTGCCCCGCCTTGGCCCGCGCCGCCGCTGCTGCCGCCTCGACCCGCGCGCGGCTCTCAGTCACGGCACTGTAGATGCGGTCACGCAATGGATGGGCGGTGATCGCCGCCAGATAGGTCTCACACAGCGCCTCGGGGTCGATCTCGCCGCGCCCAATGCCGCGCCCCAGATCGCCCGCCGTCATCTTGAGCCAGTCCTGCATCCCGTCCCCCTTTCGCTTCAAAAACCATTGCTAGCGGCAGAGCGGCGCATGGACAATCCCGCGCGCACGCACATATTGGGCACATGACACATGACAGCGACCTTCTCATCGTCGGTGGTGGCCTCAACGGTCCCGCACTCGCCCTTGCCGCCGCAGAGGCGGGGCTTTCCAGCACGGTGATCGACGCCCTGCCCGAACCCACCCGCAAGAACGCGGCCTTCGACGGGCGCGCCTATGCCTTGGCGCTCGCCTCGGTGCGGCTCTTGCAGAATCTCGGGATCTGGCACCGCGTGGCCGAAAACGCCCAGCCGATGCTGGAAATCAAGGTCTCGGACGGGCGCGCCGGCGAGGGGCCATCGCCCTTTTTCCTGCATTTCGACCATGCCGAAATCGAAGAAGGCCCGATGGGTCATATGCTAGAGGATCGCTACCTCCGCCGCGCCCTGATCGAGGCCATGGCAGAGCAACCCCTGATCACCCAAGTTTCCAACGACACGGTCACAGCGCAAAAAAGCGACGCCACCGGCGTCACCGTCACGCTCGCCTCGGGCAAAACCCTCACCGGGCGGCTTCTCATCGGGGCCGATGGGCGCGCCTCGGGAACGGCCGCGCGCGCAGGCATCCGGCGCATCGGCTGGGGCTATGGCCAAACCGCCCTTGTCGCCGCGATCGAGCATGAGTTGCCGCATCACGGCATCGCGCATCAGTTCTTCATGCCCCCCGGCCCGCTTGCCATCCTGCCCTTGCCCGGCAATGTCAGCTCGATTGTGTGGTCTGAAACAGACGCCACCGCCGCCCGCTTCGCCGCCCTTCCCGATGCCGACTTCATGGAGGTGCTGCGCCCGCGCTTTGGCGATTTTCTGGGCGCGATCAAACTGCGCGGCGCGCGCTACACCTATCCGCTCAGCCTGACGGTGGCCAACAGCTTTGTCGCCGACGGGCTCGCCCTGATCGGCGACGCCGCCCATGGCATGCACCCGATTGCCGGACAGGGGCTGAACGCGGGCTTGCGCGATGTCGCCGCCTTGGCGCAGGTGATGACCGAGGCCGCGCGCCGGGGCGAGGATATCGCCGCGCCTGATGTGCTTGCCCGCTACCAGCAATGGCGGCGGTTCGACACCGCGACACTGGCCCTGGCCACCGATCTCACCAACCGGCTTTTCTCCAACGACAACCCGCTCCTGCGCGCCGCCCGCGACCTCGGCATGGGAGCAATCAGTCATGTCTCTGGACTGCGTCGCGGCTTTATCCGCGAGGCAGCAGGCCTCACGGGAGATTTGCCGGAGTTGATGAAAGCCTAATCACAGATCGAACCGATAGAAGTTTGGTATGGCCCGGCTTCGGTCAACAGACTATTGGCACTCCTCCCCTTTTTAGAGGGGTGAATTGGCAGCACTTACGCGGCCACCGCTTGTAGCATAATCAAGCTGCGCCGCGAAACTGAGCGCTCGAACGCGGCACTTGGGCGTTTATTAAGCATGCCCTTTGCATTGCGCCGCATTCGTTTCACATGTCACAGGAACTGGAAATCGTCCACTGTCAGTTGCGCCGCGGTGATCCCCTCAACGAGGATCGTGTTGCCGTTGACGGTCATTTGCGCGCCCGCTGCGGTGTCGATGATATTCATCGCCGCCACGAATCCAGCCAGACCATTGCCACCGTTGGTGATATTCTCAACGCCGGTGTCGGGATCGAACCGCCGGATGAAGAAGCTGTCCACGCCGTCCTCGAAATCGGTGATCACATCCGCCTCGCCGTTGAAGAAGGACGAGAACACGAATTGATCCGCGCCTGTGCCACCAGTGATCACATCGTTGCCAGCACCCGCGTTGATCGTATCGTTGCCAGCCCCGCCGTCGATGGTGTCGTTGCGCCCACCCCCCGCGAGAAAGTCATTGCCGTCGCCTCCAAAGACGCTGTCATCGCCCTCGCCAGCCCCAACCTGATCATTTCCGGCACCGGCATCAATCGTGTCCTGCCCGGTGCCGCCGCCGATGTCATCAGCCCCAGCGCCGCCAAAAATCAGATCATTGCCGAAACTGCCGGACATGCTGTCTGCGCCATCGCCGCCCTCGAGCGTGTCATTCCCGGCACCGCCTGCCACCACGTCATTGCCAGCACCGCCCGACACGGAATCGTCGCCAAAGCCCGACCCCATGACATCATCTCCGTCTCCGCCAATGATCGTGTCGTTGTCGATGCCACCGCCCACGCTGTCATTGCCAGCGCCCGCATCCACGAAATCATTGCCATCCGAGGCAGAAATATTGTCATTCCCACCACCTCCTTCGACACTGTCATCCCCATCGCCACCAGCAATAGTATCGTCTGAGTCACCGCCAATAAGCGTATCGTTTCCACCCAACCCCTCTAGAAGAGTGCCTAAAGGACCTGCAACAATGACATCGTTTCCTGCTGTTCCAGGTAGCGGAGCAACCAACGAGGCCGAAGAAATCAGCATTTCATTTGTGCCTTCGCCATCCGTGTAGGTGACCTGAACGGCAATCTCAGATCCGATGTCGAGTGTGAGGAGCGTGTAGGATTCGTCGGTCTCCGCGCCGATGGCCTGGCCATTGCGCAACCACTGAAAACTGAATGGTCCCAAACCGTCTGCGTCTGCGACCGACGACGTATTCGCTGTCAGGATTGCCTCAATCTCAGGATTGCCACAATCACGCTTACGTGATACTTTGAAGGCATTCGTTTTGAATTTATGACAAACTTTGAAGCTTGATATTTCTGGGGAAAGTAAGGGGAGTTGGGGTATAATATGCCAAGCATTTCTGTGGCATTCGTTGATGATCATCCGGTTTTCTTGACCGGAGTATGTCAGCTTTTTTCGGCCCTTGAGGACTTTACTGTTGTCGCCTCTGGCAAAACAGCCCAGGACATTGTCAAGATTGCAAGATCAGTCAAGCCTGACATCATCGTAATCGACTTGAACATGCCCGGTGTCATCATCGAGGCGATTGCAAAGGTTGCGACGGAACATTCCCATACAAAAATGGTGGCCTTCACAGCATCAAGCAGTAAGGACACAGCAATCTCCGCGCTGGAGGCGGGCGTTCTTGGATATGTTTTGAAGGGTAGCACGCTCGAAGAGTTGGCCGATGCCGTCCGACAGGTTCATATGGGGGATACGTATCTGTCGCCGAGCGTCTCCGCGAATGTCGTAGCTGGGCTTAGGCAACAAGCCCGCTATCGCACCATGGAGCGTGTCCGGTTCAGCAAGCGAGAGGAAGATGTCCTTCGACTACTGCTAAGAGGCTCGACAAACCGCGAGATCGCCGATGCGCTGTCGCTGCAAGAGAAGACGGTCAAACATTACATGTCCGTGCTGATCCAAAAGCTTGATGTCCGCAACCGGGTTGAAGTCGTTCTTGCCGCGCAACAGCTTGCAAGCAGTGGGGCACTTATTCGCACATCCCAAATGAACTGACAGTCTCCGACGTCGATTTCAGACGGCGCGACCGACTCTGCTGGATCAAATCTGCTGTACGTCATACCGCTCGAGCGTGTTGGTGCATCAAAAGCGACTTAAACGGTCTAAGATTTGTCATCCGGCGATTGTACTGGCAAAGTGACATGAAGCGTGGATGAATCCTCCGCGATAGCGAGGTCAATACTGCCTCCGAATGCGTCGAGCCGACGTCGCATGCCTTGCAATCCCAAATGCCAAGGCGTGACTGAAGGGGTAGATTTTGCGCCCTGCGATTTGCCACCGTAGATGACGATGTCCATGATCGAGCCACTCTGACAAACCTTGACCAGAGGAATTCGGCCTTCACTATGCCGGACGGCATTACTGAGCCCCTCGCACACCACCCGGTAGACACAAATCTTACGGGGAAGATCCAATTTGGCCAGAGGCTCCACGATCGCCGTCTCAACGTCGCCAAACATCAGGGCTTTATGCCGCTCGACGGCCAGCGCAACCACTCCCTTGGCGTCCAGATCCTCAAGCTCGGGTAGGATTAACCCAGCTGAAATAGACCGCAATTCCATCATCACCTGACTGATCAGCCCGCGCATCGACGTCCCATCGGGCATTTCAGCAGGAGTATGCTTGCCCTGCATCAAGGAAACCAGACTGAGCAACTGGATCGGACCGTCATGCAACTCGGCACCTACGAGATTGAGAACCTGTTCGTTGGCCTGTGCGGCGTCAAATCGCGCGCGGTTGGCTTCGCGACGCAACCGATCATTATAACTGACCATTCTGCGCTCGGCGGCCAACAGCGCTTCCAACCGCGAGCTTTGGTTGAAGGTCAGGGCCAGCATTGCCAGCATGCTCAGGGCCGCGAGGATCACAGCAGCCCAAGTCGCCCGTTCGACGAATGTCCGGTCACGCAAGAGCTCGGACGCATCGAGATAGATTTCGCCGACCGCGATCAACGAGCCGTTCTCTGGATCGTGGATCGGTGCGTAAACTTCGAAATATGGATAGGCGAGTGGAAATTCAGGATCAACTTCGCCGTACATCTCAAGTTTCACGACGAATTGGCCCTGAATCGCAACCTGAAGATTCTCCGCCTCGTGATGATCAGCGGTATCGTCTTTGAGTGTCGAGTACAGAAGTGCGCCCTCAAGCGTCCAAACACGCATTACCAGATTCGCATTCTTCTCAGCAACGTAGCTGAAAGCTTGCTCGGAACTGCGGCCTGAGTTGCCGCCGCTCTCAAAGTGGCTCAACGCCAGCGGCGCGAGCAAGTTGTCAATATATGCGCTTCCAACCCGACCGTGCGATTGAACCTGTAGCGAGCGGTACTCGAATATAATGAAGGCCCCGAGCGCAAACATGACGCCGATAACGATCACAGTGAAAATCGCTGCCAGTGGGCTGGGTGCCACATGGAACCAGCCCCGGATGGCGTTCGATGATCCTCTGAAATGATTCGGCGTTTGTTTCTTGTTTTGGGGCATAATGACTTCTGAGGATGTTCGGGGCCACTTAGTGGCACGCCGCGCCAAATAGCAAAAAGGTCACTCAAGTAAGCCTACGCGCGCTTCAGGCGATTACCAATGATTAATCCATAGTTAACCAATTTCTACGCTACGCGCCGCTGCTCACACAATGGACTTTGAACCCAAGTTAATACGGCCTTTGGTCTGAAAATTTCTTCAGCCTTGGTCCCACCCATCCTGCGGGCTTTCGTGCTGGCGAAGCGGCAGACCTCTGCCCGTGGCGAGAAATCGGAAACGGTGAGACCCTTAAGGGGATACCTGGGGGTATTGCCATTAATTTGAGCATACGTATTCCGGCGCTATTGGCCGGCCCCCTAAGCATTGAGAAAAAAGCAAAATCTGCTCGCGCACACAATGCGGCGGGCCACATGGGGAGATGTGTCATGGCTGTTAAACTGAATATCGCGGACCTCGAGTTCTTTCTTCGGCAGGTCAAGATCAGCGAAGCGCATGCGAGCGGAACGCCGCTCACAGAAATCTACGTCGACGCTGACGGCAATGTTGTACCAGAAGGGACACCGGGCGCTGTTCTCGCTATCCCAGAGGCCCTTGTGCCCAACGGTCTGCGCACTGTCGACGGCAGATACAACAATCTGATTGAGGGTCGCGAAACATGGGGTGCCGCAGATACTCCCATGCCGCGGCTTCTGAGCCAAACCTTCCTCAACGATCAGGATGGCGACGAGATGCCGCTCGGTGCGCCTGGCGGGCCGCTTGTCACTAACACGGACTATGGCGTGATCGGCACACCGTCGGGCACCAACGGAGGGCACACCGGCAACGTAGCCGATGCCGATCCGCGGATCATATCTAACCTCGTTGTCGACCAAAGTACGGCGAACCCGGCCGCGGTCGAGGCATGGTTTGCGAATGACGCCGCACTGGCTGCGTTCCACGAACGCTATGGCGAAGATGCAATTCCAATTCGCCCCGGCGAAGGCCCCGAGGCCTTGGAACTCTTGAACACAAGTTTCGAAGATCAAGCGCTCGTTGATGGCGCACCCGGGGTTACATCGAATCCGCTTGGCAATTTCACCACAACTGCGCCCAGTGATTGGACGATTACTGGAGGATCGGGGGGGCTGTTTGCACCAGTTGACAGCGTGAGTTCAACCGCTGGCCATCCGGGTCCAAACGTTGCGTGGCTGACCGGTGGTGCCACACTGTCTCAGGACAGCGGTACTCTGACCGAGGGCGCAAGCTATCAACTGAGCTTGAGCGTCGGAGATCGCACGGACCAGGTATGGTCCGGCGGCACCGCCCGGCTGGTTGCCGTAGGCGCTGGCGGCGTGACCACGGTCATTTCTTCCGTTACCCTTCCAGAACCCGCAGATGGGCAATGGGCCGATCTGACGCTAAATTCCGGTCCGATTTCTGCAGGTCTTGCGGGCCAGACGCTGCGTGTCGAGGTTCAGCAAACCGGCGGCTCACAGGTGCTGGTGGACAATGTTTCGCTGTCGACCTCGAACGGCAACGAGATTGAGATCGACAACATCGACCTTGCAACCCTTCCCAATATTGCACCCGACGACGGCATCTCGGCCCCATTCAACGCCTGGATGACTTTCTTCGGCCAGTTCTTCGACCATGGCCTTGATCTGATCACCAAAGGTGACAACGGAACGATCTTCATTCCCCTGGAGGCAGATGATCCGCTTGTTCTGGGGGCAGACGGCATCGCTGGCACCGCCGACGATCTTCCGAACCATCTGCGGTTTATGGCCCTCACACGGTCGACGCCCGTTGACGGACCCGGCGCCGATGGAGTGCTGGGTACAGCAGATGACACGCAGCATGAGGGGCAGAACACCACCACGCCCTTTGTTGATCAAAACCAGACCTACACGTCGCACGCCTCGCATCAGGTGTTCCTGCGCGAGTATGCATTTGATACCAATGACAACCCGGTCTCAACTGGCAAGCTTTTGGACGGCGCAAATGGCGGAATTCCGACCTGGGCGGAAGTCAAGGCGCAGGCGCGCGATTTGCTCGGGATTGAGCTGACCGATGGCGATGTCCTGAACATCCCACTTTTGCGGACAGATGACTATGGCGAATTCATTCGCGGTCCCAACGGACTGCCTCAGATCGTGGTGGGTATTGGCGCGGATGGCATTCCGAATACTGCTGACGACGTTGTAGTCGAAGGGAACTTAGCAGTCCCCGTAAATACATTCACGGCAGGCGCGATCCGCATCGGGCATGCGTTCTTGGATGATATCGCACATGCAGCAAACCCGTTCGACTCGCAGACCGGTCTGCTCAAAACTGCAGACGACGACTCTGCGGTAGGTCTCTCCGATAGTGTCAGCACCGCCGGAACCTATGACAATGAACTGCTCGACCGCCATTTCATCACCGGTGATGGACGGGGCAATGAGAATATCGGCCTGACAGCAGTTCACCATGTCTTTCACTCGGAGCACAACCGTCAGGTTGAGGCGCAAAAGAAGACCATTCTGGACTCAGGCGATATTGATTTTATCAACGAATGGCTCCTTGTCGATCTCGCGGCGGGCGATCCAATTCCAACCGATCCCACGGCATTGACCTGGGATGGCGAACGCTTGTTCCAAGCTGGGCGTTTTGCGACCGAAATGCAGTATCAGCACCTTGTCTTCGAAGAGTTCGGACGCAAGATCCATCCGAACATCGATCCCTTCGTTTTCAACGCGGTCACGGACATCAATCCGTCGATCTTTGCCGAATTTGCCAATGTCGTCTATCGGTTCGGGCACTCGATGCTGACCGAGAACATGCCGCGTGTCTTGGTTGACGAGGTGACAGGAGAGGTGACCACCGACAACATGGGCCTCATTGCGGCCTTCCTCAATCCCATTGCCTATGACAACAATGGCGCGATGAGTGCAGACGAGGCCGCCGCCGCCGTGATCCTCGGGATGACGACCGAGCGCGGCAGTCAAATCGACGAATTCATCGTACCGGCCCTGCGCAGCAATCTGCTTGGATTGCCGCTCGACCTTGCTGCGATCAACATCGCGCGAGGCCGCGACACCGGCATTCCCTCGTTCAACGATGCGCGGGCGGAGCTTTTTCAACAGACCAATTCTGTTTGGTTGAAACCCTACGAAAACTGGGTCGAGTTGGCGGCCAACCTAAAGACACCAATGACGATCGTGAACCTGCTGGCGGCCTATGGAACGCATGCGACTATCCTCGCCGCAACCACGCTTGAAGAGAAACGTGATGCCGCGTTTGATCTCGTGTTTGGTGGTGGGGCCGTTTCGGATGCTGAACGCTTTGACTTCCTGCTAGGGCGCAACGGTTGGACGTCTGACACCAATGGCCTGAACACCATTGATCTCTGGGTCGGTGGTTTGGCCGAAAGGATCATGCCGTTCGGCGGCATGCTTGGGTCGACGTTCACCGCGATCTTCGAAGCACAGATGGAGGCGCTTCAGGACGGAGACAGGTTCTATTATCTCACACGGACCCAAGGGCAGAACTTCCTCAACGAACTCGAAGAGAACTCGTTCTCGAAGATGCTTCTGGCCAACACCAGCTTGTCTGATCCGGGCGCAGACGGTATCCGCGGAACCGAAGACGACGTTGTGCGCCACCATATTGGCGTGGATTCCTTTACGCGCTACGACTTCGTCTTGGAAGTCAATCAGGCCAACCAGTTGATTGATGATCCTGTGGGGAACGATCCGGTGCTCGAAGGCCTTGGCATGGGCAAGGTCGTGCGGGATGATCCCACAACAAGCGACGTCGAAACCAACTACATTCGCGTCACCGGAGGAGAGCATCTCGCGGTGGGCGGCACCAACGGCAACGACACCATCATCACCTCTGACGGTGACGATGGAATCTGGGGGGATGACGGCGACGATTTCATCGAGTCCGGGTTTGGCGTTGATCTTGTCAACGGCGGCGGGGGCAATGACATCATCCTGGACGCTGGCGATGAAGGCGACTTCCTCAAGGGCGAAGGTGGCGACGACGTTATGGCCTCTGCGAACGGACTTGACGTTCTGATGGGCGGTACGGGCAAGGATGTCATCTTCCTCGGGGTCGACTCGTCGGATGTCTTCGGGGGGTCCGGGGACGACTTCATCATGGGTGGAGCCGGCGCTGACTTCTTGTTGGGCAACGAAGGTGACGACTGGATGGAAGCCGATGGCGGCTTTGACACCACCGCCGGCGATAACTCCGAACTGTTCTTCAATAGTAAGATTATCGGTCATGACGTGATGTTCGCGGGATCTGACGAGCATGATTTCGACGCCGAATCCGGTGACGACATCATGGTCCAAGGCGAGAGCGTGATGCGCAACGAGGGCATGTTCGGGTTTGACTGGGTCTCGTACAAGGGCGTGGCGGTCGACGCATATGCCGACATGCGCATCAAGATCTTCACCACCGAACAGGAAGATATCCTGCGCAATCGCTTTGACAAGGTCGAGGGATTGTCAGGTTGGCAGATGAACGACACGCTGATCGGTGACGACCGCGTTGCGCCCGGAACCGGAGAGGGCGCGGAAGGAGAACTCTTCAACGATGGGCTTGATCAGGCGGGCATTGACCGGATTGATGGCCTTTCGGATCTCGTCTCGCTCTTGAACGGCGAGGAGTTCTGGGAAAATGGTAACATCATCATGGGCGGTGGTGGCTCTGATCTGATCACCGGCAATGGCGGCGACGATATCATCGACGGTGACCGCTGGCTGAATGTGCGCATTCGTATCACCGGCGATCCGAATGACGAGAATACCGCAGCGAACGAAATTGCGACGGTCGATACACTCCGGCATATCTTTACCGCAGAGGATGGGGTGGACCCTGCCTGGGTAGGACAAAGCCTGTTTGAACTTCTGGTTTCGCGCACCATCGTGCCGGCCCAGATGAACATCGTGCGCGAAATTCTCGACGGTGGACAAGAGGATGACATCGACATCGCCGTGTTCAGCGATAACCGGGACCAGTACACGATCACCGACCTTGGCAACGATGTGTTTCAGGTGGAACATACCGGGTTTGGCACCAATCCCGCCATCCTGATCGACGACGGTATCGACACCCTTCACAACATCGAGGTTTTGCGCTTTGCGGATGGCGATCTTGCGGTCCCCCGGTCAGCGACAGGAATGCCTGTCATCAACGATCCGACCCCGACCAATGGCCAAGTCTCGCCAGTCGAGGGTCAGCTTCTGACGGTCGATACAAGCGGCATAGCCGACGCGAATGGCCTTGGCGCGTTCAGCTTCCAGTGGCAGTTTCTGGATGGTGCGGTCTGGACCGATATTCCCGGTGCGACCGATGCGACGTTCACGCCGAATGATCCAAACTTCATCCAGCAGCTCTTTGGCGATATCGGCGAGATCGGTCGACAGCTTCGGGTCGAGGTGAGCTTTACAGACGGAGGCGGTACGCTCGAGACAGTGTATTCCGAGCCGACCCTTGCGGTTGCCGAGAATACCGGCGTCACGCTGAATGGGACACTTTTCAATAACAATCTCCTCAATGGTGGCGCCGGCAATGATTTCCTCAACGGTGTAAGCCCGCTCTTCATCGGCGGAAACGACACGCTCAACGGCAACGGTGGCGACGATATCCTGAACGGACAGGCTGGGAATGACGTATTGAACGGTGGAGCAGGCTTTGACCAGTTGGACGGCGGCGGCGGCAATGATGTTCTCAACGGCGGCGCGGATGACGATATCATCATTGCCGGTGCTGGTACTGACACCATTATTCAGGCTTCAACCGATGGCCGCGATGTTGTGGATGGCGGAGGCGGCAACGACACCTTCCGCCTTCAGGGCAACGCCGAAGCTGAAACCTTCACTATCTATGCGATGTCTGGTGGCCAGAACGCTGGCCTGGCGGCCAGCCTCGGGACGTCTTTCCTCGCATCGACAGAGATCGTGATCACCCGCACCGTCGGCACGACGACCACGGTGGTCGCCGAGTTGGACAACATTGAAGAGATCGCTGTCGACACGCTCGCGGTGTCCGCAAATGACGGGAACGGCGTACCAAACGGCGGCGTTGTTGGCGGAGACACGGTCGCGATTGTCGGAAACTTCGTTCCGACGAGTCTCAACTTCAGCACGATCACCGTCAATGGCACGGCTGCCGACGACACTGTCGATATCACTGCTCTGACATCGGCACACCGGATCGTGTTCCGAGGCGAGGGTGGCAACGACACGATCATTGGCACGCTACGGCCACAAGACGTGATCGAACTGCCCGGAATCGGTGATCCGGTCGTGACAGTCAACGAAGACGGCATGGTCACGGTTAGCCGTGGTGGATCGAGTGTCACCTTTGATGGATCGAGCGGATTGCCCGGTGTTGGTGGTGGTACAACGTCCGACGACGACGTCGCCGATGGATCATTCTCGCTGAGCGCCCGCGATCTGGAAGGTCTGAAGAACCTCGTCAACGGTGAGTTGGCCTTTGACGGCGACGATGACACCGAAGAAGCCACCGGCGTCAGAACGCTCAGCGGTGAGGGCAACAATGAGGCCAATCCAGCGTATGGGGCGGCGGGTGAACCTTTCATCCGGTTGACCGAGGCGCGTTACGGCGATCCGGATGAAAATGGGAACCGGCAGATCAACCCGATCTTTGATGGTCTCGATCCGCGTGCAATCTCGAACATTCTCGGCCCGCACGATGATACGACGGCCCCAAATGCGATGAATGCGAGTGCGCTGTTCATGGCCTTCGGTCAGTACTTCGACCACGGGCTCGACTTCATCGCCAAGAACCCCGCCTTCGGCACGATCGAAATTGGAGGGCCAGGTGCGGAACGCAGCCCGACTTCTGACAATCCTGCTGACCTTACGCGCGCAGAAGTCGCGGGCTATGACGAAGACGGAGTGCCGCAACACACCAACATGACGTCGCCCTTCGTCGACCAGAACCAAGCCTATGGCAGTCATGAGCTTGTTGGCCAATTCCTGCGCGAAAGTGATGGCGCACATGGGTTTGGCATGCGGCTTCTGGGGGGCGAAGCCGATCCTTCGGATCCGGCATTCACTCTCTTGCCGACCTTGCGCGATTTGATCCTGCACCATTGGGAGGCGGAAACATACTTTGAGGATCCAGGTTTGCCAGGTGGCGCAGCAAGACTTCAGGACGTTCTTCCGGGTTTGGTCGATGAGATCACCGGGGAGATCAACCCGGACATGGTGCAGGCGCTCGCTGCGGACTTCCTTGGCTCCGGCCAACCTCTACTGCTCGACGCCAATCCGTTCATCGACCTGCTTGATCACCGGATGGCGGGCGATGGCCGCGCGAACGAGAATTTCGCGCTGACATCGGTGCACACAGTCTGGGCGCGGAACCATAACTTCCACGTTGAGAATCTGCTCGCTCAGGGATTTGAGGGAAGTGACGAGGAAATCTTCCAGGCTGCCAAGATGCTCAACGAGAGCGATTATCAGCGCGTTGTGTTCCAAGAGTTCGCGGACAAGCTTCTTGGCGGTTTGCGCAATGCAGACGGTGACAGGGAAGATCACGGCTGGGATGGGTACAATCCCGATGTGGACCCTCGGATCAGTCACGAGTTCGCGGCCGCAGCCTATCGCTTTGGTCACTCGCTGGTCGGTGAGAACCTACAGGTTCAGGGGCCAAATGGGGAACTCATTCAGGTGCCCTTGTACGACGCCTTCCTCAACCCAAGCAATGATCCCTCAGTCTTCAACGGACCACTACCACAAGGTTACGTTCCCGCTCCGGGCTACGCACAATACGGCGTCGCAGCCATTATCGGCGGCACGGCGGTGCAAGCGGCGGAAGAGGTCGATCTCAGGATCGTGGAGGCGATCCGGTCGGATCTCGTTCGGATCAATGCCGACCTCTTCTCCTTCAACGTTGCCCGTGGCTGGGACGTGGGACTTGGGACGATGAACCAAGTTCGCGCTCAGCTCGCGGCTTCGACTGATCCTTATGTTTCACAAGCTGTGGACATGGCGGGCGATCTGTCACCTTACAGCAGTTGGGCGGATTTCCAGGCGCGCAATGACGTGAGCGACGAAGATATGGCGCGGCTGATGGAGGCCTATCCCGACCTCGTGTTGGAGACACCTGCTCAGATTGCCGCCTTTGTCGCGGTGAACCCTGACGTCATGCTTGAGGATGGCGCAAATGGCAGCAAGATCGTCAAGGGCATCGACCGCGTCGATCTGTGGACTGGTGGTCTTGCAGAAAAGCATGTCAACGGCGGGATGGTTGGTCAGACCTTCTGGGTCGTGCTTCATGAACAGCTCGACCGCCTGCAAGAGGGCGACCGGTTCTACTACATCGACCGGTTTGACAACTTCGACTTCTATCAGGAGTTCGGAGAGGACACGAACTTTGCCAGTATTGTCGCTCGAAACACCAGTCTTACGGATATCGACAACAACCTCTTCGATGCCAACGGGATCGACGATGATGATGATGACGCCACAGACGATGACGACGACACTGCCGGTCACGATGACACTGCCGGTGAAGACGACGGCCAGGACGATACTGCCGGTGATGATGACGACGAGGACGTTACTGCCGGTGATGATGACGACGAGGACGTTACTGCCGGTGAGGAGGACGACGAGGACGACGATACTGCCAGTGACGACGACAACGAAGGCGACGAGGACGACGACGAGTCAGAAGACAATGACAGCAACGTGACCCCGCCGCCTCTTGCAGCATCAGGTAATGTGATTGGAACGGCGGCTGCCGACGCGCTCTTTGGCGGTGCCGAAGGGGACAATATTCTGGCCTTGGCTGGACGGGACATGATCTTTGCTGGCGATGGCGACGACAATGTTCTGGCTGGCAGCGGACGGGACATGATCTTTGGCGACGGCGGCAATGACAGGCTCTTCGGTGAAGGCGGTGACGATTTCATTGAGGGTGGGGCTGGCAATGACTTCGCAGTAGGTGGCGCCGGGTCTGATCTGTTCGTGGCAACTGCTAACGATGGTGACGACGTTTATTACGGCGATAACGTCAGCGGCGGATCAGGCACAGATACCCTCGATATGTCGCAGATCACAGCCGATGCCAGCGTTGATCTTGGAAGCGGCGCCGGTGGACGCGGGTATGCGTCAAGTGCTCAATCTGGGAACGACGTGTTGTGGAGTATCGAGACCTTCATCGGGGGTGCGGGTAACGATACCATCACCGCAGGCAGTGCGCAAAACGAGATGGACGGCGGCGTGGGCAATGACGTCTATCGCTTCCTGTCAGCTTCGGATGCCGATGGTGACACGATCAGTTCCTTTGAACCCGGCGACAAGATCGACCTCTCGCAGATCGACGCGAACGGTTCTGGATCTGGCAACGGCACCTTCACACTCGTCTCTGACGCCTTCACAGGCGGCGGTCAGCTCCTCGTGACCCACGAGACCGGTGCAAATGGTGACGTGACCGTAGTTCAGGGCAACATCGAAGGTGATAACGCGCCTGATTTCAGCATCTCGATACGGGGGCGCCACGACCTGACTCAGGACGATTTTCAGCTCTGAGTCAGGCTGACAATAGCTCCGGGCGGGTCTTATCCTGCCCGGAGTGATTGGCTCGGTCACATTTCATTTTTCAGACGCGAGAGCACATCATGGCAAATCAAAAGAACACGTCCGGGAACGCGGCAGCCAAAGCGCTCGGTAGTATCAAGGGATTGATTGTATTTCTGCTCCTGCTTTCAGGGGTCATAAACATTCTGGCATTGACCGGCGCTTTCTACATGCTCCAGATCTATGACCGAGCGCTGGTCAGCGGCAGCGTCCCGACGCTTGTCGCTATTTCTGTTCTGGCAATCGGGCTTTATCTCTTTCAAGGCGTCTTCGACGTAATTCGCACCCAAATTCTCATTCGTGTCGGCGCGCGATTGGACCGTAGATTGGCACCCGTCGCGCATCAATTGGTCGTCGACATGCCCCGCCTGGGATATTCCACCTCCGAGGCGCTCGAACGGGGTCGAGATGTCGACACACTGCGTGGTTTCTTCGGGTCTCAGGGACCGATTGCATTGTTTGACCTGCCGTGGATGCCGATCTTTCTCGCATTCGTCTACTTTCTGCATCCGATGCTGGGCGCCCTGACGATTGGTGGCGCGTTTGTTCTGGCCACACTGGCGATCACGGCGGAATTGCGGACCCGGAGTTGGAGCAATTCCACCGTGTCAGCGACGATCGAGCGCAACGCAATCGCGGATTCGAACGCACGCAACGCTGAGGTTTTGAAGGCAATGGGCTTTGCGTCGCGGGCCGTTGCGCGTTTCTCGGCCGCCAATGATCGGCACCTGGAACTGCAAACTCGCACCAGCGACATATCAGGCACCTATAGTGCCATTTCGCGGGTGCTTCGGATGTTGCTGCAGTCGTCGATCCTCGGGCTCGCGGCTTATCTCACCATTCGCGGTGAATTGTCGGCCGGGGCTATCATTGCGGCAACCATTGCTTCGGCCCGTGCCATGGCTCCGATAGACCTAGCGATTGGAAATGCAAAGAACATGGAATCTGCGCGCACGTCATGGCGTCGCCTGCGGAACACTGTCGAAGTGCTCGAAAATCAACCCAAACCGATGTGGCTACCGGGCCCGAAATATAACCTGAAAGTGGAGGCCATCACTGTAGCTGCGCCAGCAACCGGGAGAGTTTTGCTCAGCGACATCACCTTTGAGGCAGCGGCAGGACAAGCTGTCGGGATCATTGGGCCGAGTGGTGGAGGAAAGACCACGCTGGCCCGCGCATTGACCGGCATCTGGCCCTCGTTGCGGGGATCAGTTCGACTGGACGGTGCCGAGTTGACGCAATGGAGTGACGACGACCGCGGGACGCATATCGGTTACATGCCCCAGGATGTCGCCCTGCTCGACGCGACGGTTGAAGAGAACATCGCGCGTCTCGCTGAAACGCCTGACCCAGAGGCGATCGTTGCTGCCGCACGCGCCGCAAATGTGCATGAGATGCTCGTGCGGCTTCCAGACGGATACCGGACATACTTAGGACCGATGGGCACGTCGATTTCGGGCGGACAGCGGCAGCGTCTGGGATTGGCGCGTGCGCTCTACAAATCACCATTCTTGGTCGTCCTAGACGAGCCCAATGCGCATCTTGACCCCGAAGGAGAAGCCGCTCTGACCGCGGCCATTGAGGGAGTCAAAAAGCGCGGCGGCATCGTTGTTCTGATCGCTCACCGACCCTCAGCGCTTCAGGCATGCGACCTGATCGGCGTGATCCAGGCTGGAAAGATGACCG
The DNA here is from genome assembly GCF_053628575.1 of Roseovarius sp. MBR-51. Lineage (NCBI taxonomy): Bacteria > Pseudomonadati > Pseudomonadota > Alphaproteobacteria > Rhodobacterales > Roseobacteraceae > Roseovarius > Roseovarius sp. MBR-51. Next base: position 13,159 of record NZ_JBRJGQ010000017.1, on the reverse strand, counting down.
CATTCGGTCCACGAGAGCAAATTCTGAACCCGAAACCTGTTTCGGTTGCCAGCGCAACCAAGCCTTCTGTGGCCTCAGAACGGCATTCGACAGAGACACATGTCGAAAGTCACATGCTGGATGAGGGACGCAAGGCGAAGAAGGGAGGCTGATCGTGATTGACGTCAAAAGTTTCCGCTCCGCAACGACCGCGCAATCGGACCCCTCCGACCCCTTGGGATTGGAACAACCCGAACAGAGTCAAACCAAACTCCTCAGCGGCTGGTTCGTCGGCCTTATAGGGTTGGGGCTCTATCTTCGCTCTTTTCTATGGTCAGACCCACATGTCGCGGCCGTAGCAGAAGACGAACCGCCGGAGGAAGACACCGAAGAGCTCACTGAAAGCCGTAACACTTCGGGTCTGGCACCCCATGAAAATGTCCCTGACGACAGCGTTGGACGACCGGGGGCACCTTGGGTTGAAGAAGGACCAACGATCGTATCATTCCGATATCCGGTGGTTCTAGGCCGATTTGAAAGCATGTTCATCGAACCGCTTCCAGACTTGGTTTTTGGCACAGAGATTCCACGCGTAACGGCGAACACCATTCTTCCGCCGTTCAACTTATTCCCGGGCATTAACAAGTTTCCCCAAAACAACGTTGTGGAACCGGGGTCTCCGCCCTCCATCCCCGATCCGAGCGACGAGACGGAACCCGAGGGTCCTCCGACCGTGGCAGAAGAAGAAAACCCGGATCAAACTGAGACCGATCCACAGCCGGATCGCAACCGTGCCCCGCGCAACTCAAGTGCCGTTTACCTTGGGGATATCGGCAGCGGTGCCGTGCTCGCTATTTCCTTGGCTCATCTTCTGTCTGAGACACAGGATCACGATGGCGATCTTCTAGGGGTTTCAATCAACGGCAGCACTGTGGGTCATATGGACCCCAAAGGCGATGGCTGGCGCTATTTCGCAGATACAGATGCTCTGGGCGAGGTCCAAATCGAGTACTCGATCAGCGACGGCGCGTTCAGCATTGATCAGACTGCAATTTTGAACGTAATCGAAAACATCTTTACAGGAACTGATGGCGAAGACCTGATAGTTGGCACGCGAGGGCGCGACGCAATTTTTGGATTGGACGCTGACGACAATCTAGCCGGGTTGGGAGGGCGTGACAGGATTTACGGTGGCGCAGGTGATGACAATATTTCCGGCGGCGACGGCGACGATAGCCTATTCGGCAATGATGGTGATGACCTGATTGCCGGAGGAGATGGTGACGATTGGATCTCCGGTGGTGCGGGCGATGACCGTCTCTATGGCGAGGGCGGCAACGACGTGATCTACGGAGACGCTGGCCATGACGAAATATACGGTGGCGACGGCAAGGACAAGATTTTCGGCGGCCGAGGTAATGATACCGTCGAAGCTGGTGATGGTGATGACGAGGTTAACGGCGGAGCCAACAACGACGTCCTCGACGGAAACGCTGGCAATGACCATGTCGATGGCGGAAGTGGAAAGGATCAGATTTTTGGTGGCACCGGCGACGATACCGTCATTGCGGGTGCCGGTGATGACGACGTGCAAGGCGAGGACGGCGACGACCTCATCCATGGCAACGCTGGCGATGACGCTCTCAATGGCGGTGACGGCCAGGACCATATCTTTGGCGGCACCGGAGACGATACCGTCGAGGCGGGTGCCGGCAATGACAAAGCGTGGGGCGAGAACGGTGACGATCTCATTCATGGAGAGTCAGGCGATGACGCCCTCCACGGCGGAGCGGGCCAAGACCAGATCTTTGGCGGCACCGGAGACGATACCGTCGAGGCGGGCGCCGGCAATGACAAAGCGTGGGGCGAGGACGGCGACGACCTCATCTATGGCAACGCAGGCGATGACGCCCTCAACGGCGGAGCAGGCCAAGACCAGATCATTGGCGGCACCGGCGATGATACCGTCGTTGCGGGTGCCGGTGATGACGAGGCGTGGGGCGAGGACGGTGACGACCTCATCCATGGCAACGCTGGCGACGACGCCCTCCACGGCGGAGCAGGCCAAGACCAGATCATTGGCGGCACCGGGGTGGTGTCAGACCAATGCGAACTAATCTCTCTTTGCCCAAACCCGCTCATGTCAGATTGCACAGAGTTGACGCCACTCGGCGAGAGCGGCGGCGCGGTTGGCCTTGAAATTCTGTCGGCTGTAGAGGGCGCGCTCGTGGTTGAAATGGTTGTGGACTGAGGCGTGAACGGAGGCGAATTTCTGCAACGTTCGCATGCTGCGGAACCGCTGCATGGCGCGCTCGCGCCTTCGAAACGGAAGGTGTGAGTTTTCCGCACGGTTGTTCTTGCGATGACCGGTGTCTTGTTTGTCGGAGTTGCCGGCTTCTTTCATCGCAGCACCGTAGGAGCGCAGCTTGTCGGTCACGTAGACATGAGCACGGCCATGCCGTTTCATCGTTTTCTTAAGGAATTTCAATGCAGCCTTGCGATCCCGCTTCTTCGAGACGAAGGATTCAAGAACTTCTCCTTCGTGATCGACCGCCCGCCAGAGGTAGTGGGTGACACCGTTGATCTTCACGAAAACTTCGTCCAAGTGCCAGCGCCAGTGAGGAAGGGAGCGCATCCGTTCGACACGCCGTTTGCGGATCTCAGCGGCAAACATCGGGCCGAAGCGGTTCCACCAGAACCGAACGGTCTCATGGCTGATGTCGATGCCGCGCTCGTGCAACAAATCCTCGACATTGCGCAGCGACAGAGGGAACCGGATGTACATCATCACCGCTAGGCGGATGACCTCGGGGCTGGTCTTGAAGTACCGGAAGGGGGAGCGCTGGGTCATCCGGCGAACCTATTCGGGCACCCCCTCCATCCCAACCAACTTTCTTCTGACAAAGCCCGCAGGCCCCATCACAAGTGCCGCGCGGTGCAGCATCGGGCTGTCGTAGAGACGCCCCTGCACCCGGCGCACAAGGGCCCAGACACCGAGGCCCAGCATGGCAAAGCCGATGGCGATCATGATGCGGAACGACCAGAAGACGATGGCAACGGGGGCTGCTCGTCGCGCGGCACGGATCGCAGCCCGTCCAGCGGCGCGTTAAGGTCGTGCTTGAGGATGAGCGAGGACAGCTTCGGAATACCAAGCGCATAGTCGAGTTCCTGATTCTCCTGATCTGGAATGCCGAAGAGGTAAAGCGGCGCGCCCTCGGGGTGGCTCTCGAAGTGACCCTCCATCGCCATGACCTTGGCGGGCTGATGCTCCAGCGTGTTGAGCCCGTGCAGGTCGCCCGCATAGATTTGCAGCGGGGTCACGATCACCGCCATCCACATCGCCATCGAAAAGCCGACGCGCGCGGCGGCACTTGCCCGGTCGCGCAGCAGGTGAAGCGCACTGACCGCGCCGACGACGAAGGCGGTGGTCAGGTACGCCGCCATGACCATATGCACGAGGCGATAGGGGAAGGAGGGATTGAACACGATCGCCCACCAGTCCTCTGGCACGAATTGCCCGACCTCGTTGATGCCATGACCCTGCGGCGTCTGCATCCAGCTATTGGCGCTTAGGATCCAGAAGGCCGACATCAGCGTGCCGAGCGCCACCATGGCGGTGGCGAACATGTGCAGACCGTCGCCGACCCTCTCGCGCCCGAAGAGCATGATGCCGAGAAAGCCCGCCTCGAGAAAGAAGGCCGACAGCACCTCATAGGCCATCAGTGGCCCGATCACCTGCCCGGCCTTGTCGGAGAACACTGACCAGTTGGTGCCGAACTGATAGGACATGACGATGCCCGAGACCACGCCCATGCCGAAGGCGACGGCAAAAATCGGCTTCCAGTAGTCGAAGAGCGTAAGATAGGTCCGGTCGCGGGTCCTGAGCCAGAGCCCGTTCAGCACGGCAAGATAACTGGCAAGGCCGATGGTGAAGGCCGGCAGGATGATGTGGAACGAGACGGTGAACGCGAACTGTATCCGCGCCAGTGTCTCGGCTGAAAACGATTCGAACATGATCTGTCCTTTCGATAGCTTCGACGATCAGCTAGCGCGGCCCTCTCACATATGCAATATTCCAAATATATCTTTGTTGTGGCGAAACCGCGCAGGGTGCGATAGCCTTTCACATGGCAAATGCGGTTCATGACGCTTATGTCCCGGTGCTGACCCTGCAAAAGAAAGACGATCATCCATGCGGCTGACCAGTTATACGAACTACGCGCTTCGGTGCCTTCAGCTTGCCGCGCTGCGCGCGCCCGCCCTCGTGCGGGTCGATGATGTGGTCAAGGTGCATGGGTTGGCGCGTCCGCATATCGTCAAGATAGTGCATGAATTGGGCAAGGCCGGGTTCATCGAGACGCAACGCGGGCGCGGCGGCGGCTTTCGTCTCGCCCGCGCGCCGGAAAAAATCACCGTGGGTGAGGTCGTGCGCCTGACAGAAGGGCCTTTTGACCTTGTTGAATGCTTCAACCGCGCCACCAATACTTGCCCGCTGATCGGCATCTGCAAGCTGTCCTCCACCCTCGCGCAGGCGACGCACGCCTTTCTGGACGTGCTTGACGGGGTGACGATTGCCGATATCGCCGCCAACCGCGACGAGCTGCTCGGGCGTATCCTGCCCTTGCAGGAAGGGATCGTCGCGCCGCTTCGGACGGCGGGCTGAAACCGTCGGTCCACCACGGTATACCCTGCGACATATAGTTACATTTCATATACAGGTTAAACAGTCATATTCATACGATAGAATATGATTGACTCAATCCGCGTGACATTGTCACTGACCGGTCGAGTCCAAATGTCTACGCTAAATGTAACTTAACTTTAACGGGAGAAAATCCATGACTGCCAATATCGGAACGATTGACCGGGCCTTGCGCGTGCTGATCGGCATCGCGCTTCTTGTGCTTGCCTTTGGCGGGTTTGTCCCCGCTCTGGCCGTGGGCGCGCCCAAATGGGTCGCGGTTGCTGTGGGGATTGTGATGCTGGCCACGGCGGGCATGCGCTTTTGCCTGCTGTATCGGATTTTCGGCATCCGCACCTGCCAACGCTGAGCGAAAAAAAGACATGAGAGGAGACACCATCATGACCGATTATCCTGTGAACATGGACATCAAACCCGAGGTCGAGGCGTTCTTCGACGAAGATACCAACACCATCAGCTATACCGTCAAGGACCCTGCCTCGGACGCCTGCGCGATTGTCGATTCGGTGATGGATATCGACTATGCCGCCGGGCGGATCACCTATACCCATGCCGACAAGATGATCGCGCGCGTCAAGGCGCGCGGGCTGCGCCTCGAATGGATCCTCGAGACGCATGTCCATGCCGATCACCTGTCGGCGGCCCCCTATATTCAGGACCAGTTGGGCGGCAAGATTGGCATCGGTGAGAATATCCTCATCGTGCAGGACGTGTTCGGCAAGATCTTCAACGAGGGCACCGAATTTCAACGCGACGGCAGCCAGTTCGACCGCCTGTTCAAGGACGGCGACACCTACACCATCGGCGGCATGACCTGTTTCGCCATGCACACTCCCGGCCATACCCCCGCCTGCATGACCCATGTCATGGGCGACGCGGCCTTTGTCGGCGATACGCTCTTCATGCCCGATGGCGGCTCGGCACGCGCGGATTTTCCGGGCGGCGATGCGGCCACGCTTTATGACAGCATCCAGAAGGTATTGGCGCTGCCCGACGAAATGCGGCTCTTCATGTGCCACGATTACGGCCCCAACGGCCGCGACATCGCGTGGGAGACCACGGTAGCCGAGGAAAAGGCCCATAACATCCACGTGGGCGGCGGCAAGACGAAGGAGGATTTCGTCAAGTTCCGCACCGAGCGCGATGCGCAACTGGCCATGCCGAGGCTGATCCTGCCCTCCTTGCAGGTCAATATGCGCGCAGGCGAAGTGCCCACCGATGCGGACGGCCGTCCGATGCTCAAGCTGCCGATCAACGCGCTCTGAGCACGGGCCTGAGGACACCCAAAAGGGAGGAAACGCGATGCAACTCAACAAGGTGACTGACGCCCTGTCGGTCAGCCCACAGATCACGGCAGAGGATGTGGCGGCGATCCGCGAAGCGGGTTTTCGCGCCATCCTCTGCAACCGGCCCGATGGTGAGGGTGCCGATCAGCCGAATTTCGAGGAGATCGAGGCCGCGGCCAAATCCGCCGGTATCGAGACGCGCTATCAGCCGATCACATCAGGCATGGTGCGCGACGAGGATGCCGAGGCCTTTGGCACGGCGCTGATGGAACTGCCCGGCCCGATCCTTGCCTATTGCCGCACCGGCACACGCTCGGCCACGCTCTGGTCATTGAGCCAGGCCAAGACCCGCCCGGTGCCCGAAATCCTCGCCTCAACCAAGGCCGCCGGTTACGACATGGCCGGGGTCGCCCGGCGGATTGTCAATGGTGGCAAGACCCCCACCGATACGGGCGATGCGAAGTTCGACGTGGTGATCGTCGGCGGTGGCGCGGGCGGCATTGCCGTGGCCGCGAGCCTGCACGCGCGCAAGCCGGGGCTGGAGATCGCCGTGATCGACCCGGCGGAAATCCACTACTATCAACCCGGCTGGACCATGGTGGGCGGCGGCATTTTCGAGGCGCCCGAGACCGCCAAGACGATGGGCAGCCTCATTCCGCGCGGCGTGCATTGGATCAAATCCGCCGTCGCCGCGTTCGAACCCAAGGACAATGCCGTGATCCTCGACGGCTGCCGGGTGGTAAAATACGACCGTCTCGTCATCTGTCCGGGGCTGAAACTCGACTGGGCGGCGGTCGAGGGGCTGGAAGAAACGCTGGGGCGCAACGGCGTCACCTCGAATTACCGCTACGATCTGGCACCTTACACCTGGCAACTGGTGCAGGGGCTAAAGGAGGGCCGCGCGCTCTTTACCCAGCCGCCGATGCCGATCAAATGCGCGGGCGCACCGCAAAAGGCGCTTTATCTCTCGGCCGATCACTGGTTTCGCACCGGTCGGCTCAAGGATATCGAGATCGGGTTCTGCAACGCGGGCGGGGTGCTCTTCGGGGTCAAGGACTATGTGCCCGCGCTGCAATCCTACATGGACAAATATGGCGCGGCGCTGAATTTCTTCCACAATCTCGTCGTCATAGACGGGCCTGCGCGCCGCGCGACCTTCGAGGTGAAAAAGCCCGATTGTGACCCTGAACGCGTGACGATGGAGTTCGACATGATCCATGTCTGCCCGCCGCAGGTGGCACCGGATTTCATCCGCGTCTCACCCCTGGCCGATGCCGCCGGGTGGATCGACGTGGATCAGGCGACGCTGCGCCACAAGACCCATGACAATATCTGGTCCTTCGGTGACGTGATGAACGCACCCAATGCCAAGACGGCGGCGGCGGCGCGGATACAGGCCCCGGTGGTGGCCGAGAATATCGTGGCCGACATCAACGGGCGCGAACCGGTGGCGCAATATGACGGCTACGGCTCCTGCCCACTGACGGTGGAGCGCGGCAAGATCGTGCTGGCCGAGTTCGGCTATGGCGGGGTGATGAAACCCAGCTTTCCCAAGTTTCTGATTGATGGGACAAAGCCCAGCCGACTGGCCTGGCTGCTCAAGGAAAAGATGCTGCCGCCGATTTATTGGAAGGCAATGCTCAAGGGCCGCGAATGGATGGCCCGCCCCGAAAAGATCAGCGCAGGGGGGTAAACCCGTGCGTTTGTCCGACCAAAATGGCCCCGGCTCGCCGCGCCGGGGCCTGTTTCCTTGATACACCCTGCACCCGAAAGACCACCACTCATGCCCTCTCTTGCCCGCTATTTCCCACCCCTTGATTGGGGCCGCAGCTATAGCCGCGACACGCTGACCAACGATCTGATGGCGGCGGTGATCGTGACGATCATGCTGATCCCGCAATCGCTGGCCTATGCGCTTCTGGCAGGGTTGCCGCCCGAGGCGGGGATCTATGCCTCGATCGTGCCGATCATGTTCTATGCCCTCTTCGGCACGTCGCGCGCGCTAGCCGTGGGGCCGGTGGCGGTGGTCTCGCTGATGACGGCTGCGGCGATCGGACAGGTGGCCGAGGCAGGCAGCATGGGCTATGCGGCGGCGGCGCTGACTCTGGCGCTTCTGTCGGGCGCGATGCTGCTGACGCTCGGGCTGCTCCGGCTTGGGTTCATCGCCAATTTCCTCAGCCATCCGGTGATCGCGGGTTTCATCACCGCCTCGGGCATCCTCATCGCCACGAGCCAGCTCAAGCATATCCTCGGCGTGCCTGCGGGCGGGCATACGTTGATCGAGATGCTGGGTGCCCTTGCCGCGCATCTGAACGCTGTCAACTGGCCCACTGTGATCATCGGCGTGCTGGCGACGGGGTTCCTGTTCTGGGTGCGCAAGGGGCTTAAGCCCCTGCTGTTGCGCGCGGGGCTCAGACCACGCATGGCCGATATCCTCGCCAAGACCGGGCCGGTGGCGGCGGTCGCGGTCTCCACGCTCGCTGTCTGGCTCTTCGGGCTGGACGGGCGCGGCGTGGCTATCGTGGGCGCGGTGCCGCAAGGCCTGCCGCCGCTGACCTTGCCCGACCTCTCGCCCGATCTCGTTTCGGCGCTGGTGCTGCCCGCCGCCCTCATCTCGATCATCGGGTTTGTTGAATCGGTCTCGGTCGCGCAGACGCTGGCCGCGAAAAAACGTCAACGTATTGATCCAAACCAAGAGCTGATCGGGCTGGGGGCGGCCAATCTCGGCGCGGCCTTCACCGGCGGCTATCCGGTCACCGGGGGCTTTGCCCGCTCTGTGGTGAATTTCGACGCCGGTGCCGAGACCCCCGCCGCCGGGGCCTTTACCGCCGTGGGGCTGGCCATCGCCGCCGTGGCGCTGACGCCGCTCATTTTCTTTTTGCCCAAGGCCGTGTTGGCAGGCACGATCATCGTCGCGGTCCTGAGCCTTGTGGATTTCTCGATCCTGCGCAAATCCTGGGCCTATTCCTATGCCGATTTCGCCGCCGTGCTGGCCACAATCCTCCTTACCCTCGGGCTGGGCGTGGAGGCGGGTGTCTCGGCCGGCGTAATCCTGTCGCTGACGCTGCATCTCTACAAGACCTCGCGCCCGCATGTCGCCGAGGTCGGGCTGGTGCCCGGCACACAACATTTCCGAAATGTGTTGCGCCACCGGGTCAAGACCAATCCCGCGGTCCTGACCCTGCGGGTCGATCAGAGCCTCTATTTCGCCAATGCGCGCTTTCTGGAGGACATAATCCAGGACCGCGTGGCCGAGGATTGCCCGATCCGGCATGTCGTACTCATGTGCTCGGCCGTGAACGAGATCGACTTTTCCGCGCTCGAAAGCCTCGAGGCCATCAATGAACGGCTCAAGGCGGCTGGCATCACCCTGCATCTGAGCGAGGTCAAGGGCCCAGTCATGGATCGCCTCAAACGCAGCCATTTCCTTGACGAGCTGACAGGCAAGGTATTCCTGTCGCAATATGACGCCTGGACCGCGCTGGTGCCCAATACACCCCGCGCCGCCTGAACGCGAAACGCAAGCGAACATCTCCGCTTGTTTTTCCGGTGAAGGTGCGTATTCATATTCTAATAATGGAATATGGAGACGTGCGATGCCCTTGACCCGCCGCAGACTGCTTGAACTTGCAGCAGCCATCCCGCTCGCACAGATCGCAGGGGGGGCGCAGTCGCTGACCCTTGGCGCGGGACGGCTCGATACGCTGAGCGACGGGCATCTGACCCTGCCGCGCGATTTTGTCCTCGGCTCGTTGAACGAAGCCGAGGCGGGGCCGATCCTCGCTGCGCACGGGATCACGGGCGATACGGTGTCGCCGCCCTGCAACCTGACGCTCTGGCAGGATGGGCCGCGCAAGGTGCTGTTCGATGCCGGGTCCGGTGCAGGCTTCATGCCAAGTGCGGGCAAGCTGTCCGAGGCGCTCGATGCCGTGGGGGTGGGCGCGGACGAGATCACCCATGTCATCTTTACCCATGCCCATCCCGATCACCTCTGGGGGGTGCTGGACGATTTCGACGATCCGGTCTTTGTAAATGCCAGCTACATGATCGGACAGGCGGAATGGGAGTACTGGACCAATCCCGCAACGGTCGAGAGCATCGGCAAGGCGCGTGCCGCCTTTGCCGTGGGGGCGGCCCGGCGTCTCGCGGAGATCGAGGACCGAATCGAGTTCATTCTCGACGGGCAAGAGGTTCTGCCCGGCATCCTCGCCCATGACAGCCCCGGTCACACGCCGGGCCACATGGCCTTTGAGGTCCGGCAGGGTAGCGAGGCCGTGATGGTGGTGGGCGACGCCATTGGCAATGGCCACTTGGCGCTGGCGCGTCCCGATTGGCCATCGGGCTCGGACCAGGACGCCGAGACCGGTATCGCCACGCGCACCCGGCTTCTGGACATGCTGGCCACCGACCAGATGGCGATGGTGGGCTTTCACCTGCCCGAGGGCGGTCTTGGCCATGTCGAACGCCACGACGGCGCCTATCGCTTCGTGCCGGAGGCCTGAACCCATGCGCACGCTTCTGGTCCTGCTCTGCCTCACCGCCCCTGCCCTTGCGCTTGCCAGCGAGGATATCGCCGATCAATATCCCGGCTCGCCGCTTTATTCAAAACCGGTGGAGGTCATCCCCGGCGTGTGGTCGGCCATCGGTGCCACCGCGCCCCCGACCCATGAGAACGCGGGGCATAACAACAACCTCAGCTTCATCGTCACCGGCGAGGGGGTCGTCGTGGTGAACTCGGGCGCGTCCTATGCCCTCGCCGAGGCGCTCCACGCGGAGATCCGCAACGTCACCGAAGAACCGGTCCGGCTCGTCCTGACCGAGAACGGTCAGGGCCATGCCATGCTCGGCAACGGCTATTGGGTGGATCAGGGCGTGCCGGTCATCGCCCATATGGACGCGGCGGAGGAATTCGCCGATAAGGGCGGCGGCGATCTGGCGGCGGCGCAGCGCGTCACCGGCGACCAGGCCGAGCGCACGCGGGTTGAGCCGCCGACCGAAACCTTCGAGGAGGACTATATCGTCGAGATGGGCGATTTCCGCATCGAGGCGCGCCATCTCGGCCCCGCGCACAGCCCCGGCGATATCGTCGTCTGGCTGCCCCGGCAAAGCCTTGTAATCTCGGGCGACATGGCCTTTCACGAGCGCATGTTGCCGATCTTCGAAAACACGATCACCGCCGACTGGCTGGAAACCTGGGACACTGAGTTCGAGCCGCTCAACGCCAGCTATGTGATCCCCGGCCATGGGCACCCGACGAACATGGATCAGGTGCGCCGCTATACCAAGGGTTACCTTGAATACCTGCGCGCGCGCATCGCCGAGCATATCGAGGCGGGCGGCGATCTGGCGGGGGCCTATTACGTCGATCAGTCGCCCTATCGCAACCTCGATACATATGAGGAACTGGCGACCAAGAACGCGGGCCGGGTGTTCGAGCAGATGGAGTGGGAGTAACGCTCAGGCGAGCGCAGGGCGCGCGGCCACATAGCGCAGGACCAGATGCGTCGCCATCGCGCCGATCCACATGGCACCAACGGCAACCCATGCGGTCAGCGCGAAAATCGCCCCGCCCGACATGCCGGCCCCCACGGCGCACCCCCCAGCGAGCATCGAGCCGAACCCCATCAACGTCGCCCCAATGAGATAACGCTCCATTGGCGTGTCGGAGCCGAACCGCTCGATCCGCCATTCCCGCGTGATCAGCGCCATGGCCGCCGCGCCGACAAAGACGCCGGGCACAAGCCCGACGCCAAAGCCAAGCGGCAGCGCGGTCTCGTTGACCAGCCCCATGAGCGTGTCGGTCGAGGGGCCGGTAAAAGTCACCGAAGAGATCGCCACCACCTCGAAGGACACCTGGGCGATGGCATAGGTCGCAATCCAGCCAAGCCCAACCGCCAGTCCGACAAGTGCCGCGGCAACCGCGTGGGACGGGCGCACCTGCCGGGCATGGGCAAGAGCAAAGGACCCCAGCAACACCAGCGCGGCAATGCCCGCAGCCGACCCGGATGAGAGGTTGAGAGTGGTCAGCAGGTTGCGCGCCGCCCCTCCCGGCACCGTCCAGAGTGCGGCCAGATATTCGCGGGCGGGCGAAAGAAACCCCCGCAGCGAAGCCTGCGCCACCAGCGTCAGAACCAGCCCCGCGACCAGCGCGCGCAGGTTGCCGCTGGCCGAGAGCACCAGCAGGCGGCTGGCACAGCCGCGCGCAAAGATCATACCCGACCCGAACATCAGCCCGCCGATGAGCGCGCCGGAAAGCGATCCGGTGGCCGCGAGTGGGCGGGCGTCGCTGACATCAAGCCAGCCAAGCGCGATAGCGGCCTGCACCGAACACACACCTGACGAGAAGGCGATGAGCCAGATGGCGAGGCGCGGCCCGACATGGCGTTCGGCCAGTTCCACCGTGGACGCGCGCAGGCAGAACCGTGAATGTTGCGCCGCCGCACCAAAGAGAAGGCCCACCAACGCGCCGGCCATGGCTAGCACTGCACCGTCTCCATAAGTGTCGATCAGGGATTCCAGCATGGCAGGCATCCATCCAGAGTTCATGAAGTCAGCTTACACATTCGCCCAAGAGAATGTCTTGACTTGGGTCAACCGGGCCGCTGTGCTGCGGCCCGGTCCTTGGGCTTATTCCAGCGCCTCTTGCACGATCTCGTCCAGAAACGCCTGCACCTTCTGCATCTCGCCCTCGGGGTAATTGCGATAGCCGATCAAGACCTCGCCCCCTTGGTCCGCAACGAAGATGCCATAGGGGCAATGGGCGATGTTCATCGGATCGGCCTCCATCACCTCGCGCGAGAGGGTGGCGGAGCAGAACAGAAAGATATCCGCCGCCTCGAATATCTTCACGTCGCTGCCGACATCCGCGCCGGTCCGGTTCAGCATCTCGCCCACGTGGCTCTGGAGGTCGATGACCAGCCCACGACCGACAATCGCACTCTCGACGGCAAAGGTGGCGTCGTCAAAGCTGCCTTCATAGGGATAGGTGGTGGCCTGCTCGGCCGCAGCGACAGGCAGGGCCATGAGGGCCAGAGCTCCGGCCAGAACTGTGCGTTTCATTGAAAAGTCTCCTCTTTGCGCGTGGTCATCGCGCGATTTCAGTTAAACATGTCCGCGGTGATCCCCGCATACCAGCCGACGGATTCCTCATAGGTCGCCTTGCGGGTTCCGGCGTCCTCGCCAGTCTGCGAGA
>NZ_JBRJGQ010000016.1:0-71823 GCF_053628575.1 Roseovarius sp. MBR-51 | reverse complement strand
ACATCCAGTCTCATAAATACCGGTACAGAATCTCATGAACCCCGACTCGTTTTTCAGGGAAGTGCTTGAATCTCATGAATTCCGGCTATCCGACAAAACTAAAGCGACATGACATGTCGTGGAACATATCACTTTTACGTCCGATAATGCAAGATTATCGGACATCATGGCAAAAGATAGAGCGAGGCGTTTTCTGTGCTATTTTCTGGAGCAAAGCGCCGCGATGGTTTAGGCTTCAGTCATGACATTTGCCCGACCGGAACACTCCATCGACACAGACACTCTACCCCGGATGCCCGCATGGGTCACCTCGGCACGTCCTGAAGCCTTTGAAGATGTGGCGTTTTTATCGGGCGCGGCGCTGAACCACCTGCATCTTGTGTTGGGACGCGAAGAGGTCCCCAAAGCCTTGTTGCGGGATCGGCTGGCGCTGCGAGCGGCCGAGGCATGTGTCGGGTTTTCTGGTCGTCCGGAAAGAGCCCCAGAGCTGCGCGACGCGATTCATCTTCTGCGCCCTGGCGATCTACCTGGTCCCGCGGGGGAAACTTACCTTGCCTGGCGTCGCGCGGTGGAGCGGCCGGTGTCAATCAAGGCTCTGGGCCGAGCCTTGCCGATCTTGGAGTTGGGCCAGATTGCTACATGGCTCGATACGGGGAAGGGAGCGCCGGTGACCCGTGCCGCGATGGCGCTGGATGCTGTCCTGACGGAGGCACCCCGTGCCGAAGTCCCGGCGTTGATCCTCGCGGACGCCGCCCTCGCCCAGGCGCTTGGTTGGGATCATGTCGTGCCGCTGCTGGCCGCGGGTTTGAAACGCACAGACCTGCGCAAGCGGGGTGACGATTTGCGCCTAGCCTGTCATCGCGCAGTGACCGCATCCGCGGTCGAGGCCGCGCGTCTGGCTGTCGATCTCGCGCGTCGGGCTTCGCTTTTGAAAGGAGTTGCACCAAAGCTTCGGGCCAAGGGGGCAGGGGCGGCGGTGAAAATATTCCTGACGCAGGACGCCGTGGCGCCCAGTGCCCTGCCTTTGCCGGACCGCGCGGCGCGGCGGCTCTGTGACCGGCTTGTCGATCTCGGCGCGGTCCGTGAGCTAACCGGGCGCGACACATTCCGGCTCTACGGGGTGTAGCCATGAGCATGGACAGCGAAAGTGGGAACCGGTTTCGCGGTTCGGACATGCGACCGGAAAGGAAGTCGAAGGATCGACCAGAAGCTGAGCTTGATCGCGAGTTGCTCGACCTGCCACCGGAGTTGCGCTGGCGGGAATGGATGCGCCGGATCGAGGCGGTGCTGTTTGCCTCTGCCTCGCCTGTACCGCGCGAGGATCTGGCGCGCATAGTGGGGCAGGGGACTTCGGTTGATCTGCTGTTGGAAGACCTTGCCGCTGATCTGGAAGGGCGGGCGTTCGAGATTGCCATGGTCGCAGGGGGGTGGATGTTCCGGACGCGGCCTGTTTACGCGCCTGCGATCCGCGCCGCAGCGGATGTCGGAGACCAGTTGCTGGACCTGAACGAGTTCGACGTCGCGATTTTGGCGGCCATCGCCTACCACCAGCCGATCACCCGCGATGGGCTCAAAGACATCTTTGGCAAAGAGATCAGCCGGGACCTGATCGGAAGGCTGCATGCGCAGGGTCTGATTGGAACTGGGCCGCGCGCGCCGCGTCGTGGTGCCCCCTATACCTTCGTGACCACAGACGCGTTCCTCGCAGCTTTCGGGCTGGAGAGCTTGCGCGACCTGCCAGACGCTGAACAGCTGAATGATGCCGGGCTGGCCGCGCGCGCCTGAAACTCACCGGGAATTTTTACAGCGCTTGCCGCTGCTGATCGAGCCGCGCGGCCGCCTGAACGAGATCCGCCAAATGCGGGCCAGCGGTGGTAGAGCAAGGCCCAGCTTTGGGCCGAGGCAGGACGGCATCGCTGAAAGATGTGACCAGTCCGCTCCAAGCTGGCGCAGCCTGAACGACGCGTTTCCAATAGATAATCGCGGAACTTCTTCTCTTTTCGAACGGCGTCGACCGCCCTTCCGCCAATTTCTGAAACAGCTGATAGCGATCCCGATGGGGGAGGCGCACGATGGATACACTCTGTTTACCAAATTGAAAGCAAGCCGATCCAAGAAGGTCCGGCAGTGATCGTCCTTCTGCCATTCTATGCCCTGCTGCCTGCAGACGAAGCAGATCGTCGATCAGACGCTCAAGACGCCGAACCCCATTGGTGGCAGGACGGGTGCGTTTGCAGAGGGCCGCGCCGCACCGGGCGCAGATCTGATGCGGCACAAGACGCTTCTGGCTGAACGGAGCCAATCCGCCCCCGCAAGATGGGCACCTGTCCCGAAGCCGACAACCGTGGTGAAAGCAAGAAACGCGTGTCGCCAGGCTCCAGCCTCGGCGAAAATAGGGCGTTTCGTCTTCCGTCAGACAAGCGGGACAGAACTGCAGCCAGGTAACCTGCCTCCTGGGTGCGCAACTCTGCTGAGGCGATGCCCGCAGGGGCAAACGCAGCCGGGCCAAGGGGTCAGGGGCAATGGTCAGAGCCGCGATGTCTTCCACGGGTATGCCGGTATGCTCTCGCAGAAACTGCAGGATGCGATCGGGCAACGCCCGATCAAGCCGCGCCGACCAGTTCTCACCCGGCGCTCCGAGAAGCGTGCCAAAATAGTGCGGAGGTATGCCGTTCGCGTAGGCGAGGCGGTGCAGCCAACTCGACAGAAGTTCACCTGGTGCGGGCATAATGCTCACTGGCCAACGGCTTCCCGCCACACTTTCATACCGCTCTGCAGGTGTGACGGATATCTCGGTCGGCCCAAACCTCATGTCATATCGTGACGCAAAGCGGAATTACGGCGCCTCGAGAGAGGCACATAGCCGAGGTCCCACAGGGTTGCGCCCGTGATCCGGCCCTCACCGCGCGAGATTGCCGCCACTGCGGCACGGGTGACGATCTCGACAACCTCGCCGATCAGCCCCTCTGACAGATCATGGATGATCTTCGCCAAGGGTTCGCGCGACAGATCGGAGGCTTCGGCGAGCGGCAGACTGGCTTCCAGGCTGTCGAGAAGCGTCGCGAAATCCTCGTCATACGCCCAGCGTGGAATGGGGATCGTATCGAAGCGTGAGCCCATTTCGTCCGTGTCATGCACCGCATCGTAGATCGCGATTTCGCCGACAAGGACGGGTGAGATGTCATGCACTCGTGCGATCCGCCGCAAGAACGAGAAGATGGCCTTCACATCCTCGCGCCGCCCGCGCAACGCGCTGTGGAACTCGTCGAAGATCAAAAGGCGCGGCTTCAGGCGCTCCAGAAGATGATCGACCTGATCGCCGGCGCGGGCCAGGCTGCGCCAGCCAGCGGCTTGTGGCGCGCGCAATCCGGACAGGATGCTGGCATAGAAATGCGACAGCCCTGCACCTTCCCGGGTCTGAAACACCCACACCTTTTGCTGCTCGGCAACACGCAGATGTTCGACGGCGAAGCGTTCGGCGATCATGGTCTTGCCGTTATGGTAGGGACCGGCAAGCAGCAAACCGCGTGGGCGCAGGGATGGCGGTCGCTCAAGCAGCAGTCGCATCGCGTCATGCGTCGCGCCGGCCGCCGGATGGCTGATCCAGCGCGGCGCGCGCACATGGGCGATCCGCACTGCGTCATCGGCCTGCAAGAGTGGGACGGTGGCGGACATGAGGTGGTCCGGCACCTTACCAATCCTCGATTGGGAAGACCCGCCGCGGACGATCCGGGTCGAGCTTTGCCTGGGCCGAGGCGGAAGGCGTAGCGAAGTCGGCATAAGGCTTCTTTGCCTCGGTGGCATGCCGGGCGCGGGTCATCTCCTTCAAACGGCTTTTGGGGGTTTTGGCGGCGGCAACAGTTGCGGCGATTTCGCGTCGGATGGCTGATGCCTCCTGCACAGGGCGCCGCTGGATTTCACGCCGCTGCTGTCGATCCGCCTGGTGCTGCCAAAGCATGATCGGCTCGGCCAGTCCGTCCCGTCGCCTGACCGGCCGCCAGGCCTGCGTATCCGGATCCTTGACGTAGACATGGCTGATGTCGCGAGGATCATAGCACAGATCGAGCGGCTCCAGCCGGTCACGACGCGCAACCAGCGGGCCAAGCCAGGGCTCGAAATAGTCGATGGCGAAGAGACTGATGCCCTGAGGTGAAATTTTCCGCGTCTTGCGTGGCAGGAAATTCAGCAGCACATCGACAGGCGCATCGATAGGCCGGTCCTTCGGCTGGAACCGATCTTCCCACTCTTTCGCCGGAACGGTCAGCCTGCGCGCATTCTGGCTCAGGTTGTGGTCGATGATCGCGAGCGCGATGCAGCGTTCAAGATCCGCGAAGCTGAGCCGTGCCCGCGCTTCCGAGGCATAGTCGCCCCGATCCGCGATGGAACGCCCCGTCTTGCCGGGCAAGGCGCGTAGCGCGGTGTTCACTTTCCCAAGCAGGCGTTCCACGACTCCGCCCCGATGCACGGTGCCCTTGTTCCGCATGCGTATGGCGATGCCATAGTCCGCGCATCCTCTGCTGAAGGTGCTGCTCTGGAACTCCTTGGCGGAATCGACGACGATTTGCTTCGGGCGACCGTGCATCGGCCAGGCATGATCGATACCGCGTTCTGCCAGCCAGTCAATCTTGCAGCACATCGCGTGCGCCAGACAAAGCGCGACAGACAGTCGTGACGGCCGCTCGAGGGTCAGGCAGAAGCCGATGATCGCGCTCGTGGCCACATCTGCAGCGATGGTCAGATAGGGACGACCAACGAAGACACCGTGGTCATCAATCACCTCAACAAATTGGATGTCTGCCGGCGTGTGATCGATCTGGACAACGTCGAGCGCGTGGTTAGCCCGGATGTAGCCCGGTCGCGGCTTCAGCCGGTGCAGGTGTTTACCATCCGACAGGCGGCGGCGGGCAATTTCTTCCGGGGCGAACAGAATGGGGATCCGCCGGGCGACAGTGACATAGGCGGGTGGAGTGTGCCCTTCCTCTGCGCAGCGGGTGCGGATCTCTTCAACGATCGGTGCAAGGTCCGGCTGCTCCGGGCGCAACCACATCTCCCGCAGGGTCACCGCGATGATGTTCTCGACTGCGGGGTTGATCCTTGGTTGTCTTGTTCCACTCCTTCGCGGCAGAAGGGACGATACCCTGCGCTCTTCCCGATACCGCGCCAGATAGTTGTAGACTTGGCGTGTCGAGAACCGCAGCTCGGATGCCGCGCGCATCACGGCCTCACGCACCGGCGCCGCTCCGTCAAGAATCCGGTCCAACTCGCGCGCGGTACGCGTCGCCTTGGCCCACGCTTCATCCGAGGCATGCGCTTCGCCGGACGTCATCGATATGAAACTTCCGAGACCGGCTGGGTCATGCGCCAACAGGGCGGCCACTTGCTGAAATACGTAGCCAAAATTGAAGCCCTTAGCTGAAAAATGATGTGCAATTCGTGGTATCTTCCAAAAATCACGTAATAATCATGTGCTGAAAATAGTGAAGAAAATGCGACACCCCGATGTGGATCGCCACATCGGGGATGGAGATAGACGAATGCATATTGAAACCACGTATATTGATATTTGACATATCAAAGATAACGGTTTAGATAGGGGTCACCCCATTCACAGGATACCTCATGATCACTGGCCCCCAAATGCGCGCTGCTCGTGCTTTGCTCGGTATCGACCAGAAGACCCTGGCCGAACTGGCAGGGCTTTCCGTGCCGACGATTCAGCGCATGGAGGCAAGCACCGGCAATGTGCGCGGCGTGGTCGACAGCCTGACCAAGGTCATTGCAGCGCTTGAGCTTGCGGGGGCAGAACTCATTGGAGAAGGCTCCGTCAGCACGACGGGCGGACGCGGTGTGCGCCTCAAGGTGCCTCCACCCAGACATTGAAAAACTCAACACGCGACGGCGACCGCCGACAAAAAGCCGACGATCCCGCTGCTACCCTCAAAGGTGCGGCCGAAGATGAAAGACCAGACCACCAGACAGAGAACGGCACCCAGCTTCGTCGAACTCTTTACTCCGAAACTCGTCACCGTCCTGCGTGAGGGCTATGGACTGCCCCAGTTGCGGGCGGATGCCATTGCCGGTCTGACCGTTGCCATCGTCGCACTGCCCCTCTCGATGGCGATCGCTATTGCCTCGGGGGCGACCCCGGCACAGGGGCTCTACACCGCGATCGTTGGCGGCTTCCTTGTCTCGCTTCTTGGCGGTTCGCGCTTCCAGATCGGTGGCCCAGCTGGTGCCTTCATCGTGCTGGTGGCCAGTACCGTCGCACTGCACGGAATGGACGGGCTGATCCTCGCAACCTTCCTGTCGGGCTTGATGCTGACTGCAGTCGGGTTCCTGCGGCTTGGCACCTTCATCAAGTTTATTCCCTTCCCAGTCACTGTCGGGTTCACGGCTGGGATCGCGGTGATCATCTTCGCCAGCCAGATCAAGGAGCTCTTCGGCCTGACGCTCGATCATGAGCCCGGTGAGCTACTTGAAAAACTGCCCGTACTTTGGGCGGCCCGGGACAGTATCACGCCCGCGGCTGTTCTGCTGTCTGTCGCGACGGTCGGCATCATTCTCGGCCTGCGCCGGCGGCGTCCCCATTGGCCTGGCATGCTGATCGCGGTCGCGGTAGCGGCGGCAGTCGTCGCGCTTCTTGGGCTGCCGGTTCAGACCATCGGCACCAAGTTCGGTGGGATCCCGTCCTCACTTCCTGCCCCGAGCCTGCCGGAACTCTCGATGGAGAAGATCTTGGCGGTGCTTCCGGAGGCGATCTCCTTCACCCTGCTCGGCGCCATCGAGTCGCTTCTGTCGGCCGTCGTGGCCGACGGCATGACCGGGCGGCGGCACCGTTCGAACTGCGAGCTTGTCGCGCAGGGGGCGGCGAATATCGGGGCGTCCCTCTTTGGCGGCTTCTGCGTTACGGGCACGATCGCGCGGACGGCAACCAACGTGCGGGCGGGCGCGCATGGGCCGGTTGCCGGGATGCTGCATGCCCTGTTCATCCTGCTCTTCATGCTCGTCGCCGCCCCCCTCGCGGCTTATATTCCGCTCGCCGCACTGGCGGGTGTTCTGGCCGTCGTGGCCTGGAACATGATCGAGAAACCCGCCATCGCGATCTTGCTGCGCTCGGGCTGGGGCGAGGCGACAGTTCTTGGCGCGACCTTCTTCCTGACCATCTTCCGCGATCTGACCGAAGCCATCATCGTCGGCTTCGCACTCGGGTCAGTCCTGTTCATCCAGCGTATGAGCCAGACAACCGGGGTCGCTGAAAACACTGCCTTCGTCGGCCGTGATGAAGCGGACTCCACGCACCCGCGTGCGACCTACGACGAGGAGCAAGCGGCAAACCCCGAGGTTGTGGTCTATCGTATCACCGGCGCGCTCTTCTTCGGCGCGACGGCCTCGATCGGATCGGTGCTTGACCGCATTCAGGACAGCCATAAGGCGCTGGTCGTCGACTTCTCGGCAGTGCCGTTCCTCGACTCCACCGGGGCCAACATGATTGAGGGCCTTGCGCACAAGGCACACAAGCGTGGCGTGGCCCTTTGGCTGACAGGGGCAAGCCGCGACATCCAGCGCGTGTTCGTAACACACGGCCTGAAACGGCCACTCGTCCACTATGCCGCTTCCGTCGAGGACGCGCTCAAGAGCCTTGAGGACGGTGTCGACGCCCACGAGGAGGCCGCGTGATGCAGAGAGTCGCGTCGGAGCGCCGGCGGCGCCGAGAGTCCTTTGATCCACAGGAGCGACGCCGCTATGTTCTTTCCGCGCTTGAGCGTCCACGCACACAGGCAGAGCTTCGTGACGCCCTCGGCATGAGCAACAGCGGAATCTTGCACCTTCTGCGGCGCCTAGAGCGAGACGGGCTGGTCTGCCCAGCCGAACGTGTGGCCTGGACGCGTGTCTGGGAAAAGACGCGAAACGGTGACTGACGTCATGAGCGCAGACACCTCAGACGCCCCGCCGAATGGGAATGCGTCATCCTCCACCTGGACCGCTCTGCTTGAGTGCGCCGAGGCGGCAGAGAATGGAGAGCTCGATCTCGACGGAAGCGCTCCATAGGTTGTGGCGCTGGCTGAGCACCTTGTCGATGTTGGCCTCTTGCGCGTCCCGCGCGCGGATCATTATGCTCTGACGCCGACCGGAAGGGAGCGTCTCGGGCAGTCCAGGACGGGCGCTGCTTCGATCAAGCCTCGGCGGCGCGCGCCACTCCTTTTTCCTGTGGCCCTTGCAGCAATCGCGGTGGCCGTCCTCTGGTTTTGGCTGCGTTCTTAGGCTTGGTCAGTCGCGCGCACACGAAAAACCTTCTGTCGTATTTAGGCGCCAACTACTTCGAATATAGGGCTCCGCTCGGTCAGTTTTCCGAAGCGGATTGTGGGACTTATCGGGAAACGCGCAAAGGTTCGGAGGACCCTGCTGACAAATCAGGTCGATCCGGGGCTGATGTGTGGTTCTTAATTCCAAAATTCCCACCATCATCATCGCGCGATTTCGCCTGCCATCACGGCCTGTCCATGTGCCACGAGCGTCGCGGTGAACCTCGGGCATCCAAACTGCCGGATAATCGGTATCCTGTGCGGCCGCGAAGCAGACCCTCTCCCTGCATGGACCTGTGACGCGATCGAAGCCGACCTAGCGCCACTCGTGCGCTTCGCACGCAGGTTGAACTGGGACTTCGATGCGGTCAAATACGCCATCGAGATGCCATGGAGCAATGGCCAAGCAGAAGGTCAGATCAATCGCCTGAAGACCCTCAAACGCGCCATGTACGGCCGGGCCGGTCCAGAATGGTTGTGGGTGAGAATGCTACCGTCCCGCCACACAAATTGAGGATGACCCGATTTAAGGGCAACGCGCCACCGATCCAGCTCACACGAGACCCTTGTTGCTCAAGCCCAAGCCGTCGGACGTCATCGATATGCAAAATTCCAGATCTGATGCGCCATACGCCTCCTGTGCTGCCACTTGCTGAAATACGGAACCAAAATTGAAGCCTTAAGCTGAAAAACGATGTGCGTTATCCCGGTATCATCAAGGAATAAAGTTATAATCACGTGCTGAAATAGTGAAGAAAATGCGACATTGGGCTTTTCTCGCTTCAGCTCCAGATCGGAGGCCTCGAGTTCACCTAGCAACTCGGTCAGGTACTGGCGTGAGATGCCCATCTTCACCGCCAAGGCCGAGAGGGTGAATGCGGCCGTTCCGCGCGACAGGCCGTTGTAGCCCTCTTTCCATGCGATGGCATCTAGGATGACGGTCGCTAGCTTGTGGGCGGATACCGAAAGCTCTGTCTGTGTGATCCGTCGAAGGATCAGGCCGGTTGTGGGTTCCATGGTCGGTGTCTCCTGCGAGAGCCGAGGCCATGCCGCGATACAACAACACTATTGCCAGCAAAACAACTTTGCTGGTTGCAGAGGTTTGGACAGTGCGCTAGAGAATCCTTGTTCACGGGTTTTTCTAGCACGGCGTCAGGCTTCACGGTCTGGCGTCGTTTCGCTTTTCGGGTTCGGTGCACAGTCTCCGGTGCAAGATTTATCGGGTGCGGGCCTGCCCCACGCAGGCCCACACAAGTTCAGTATCGGACCTCTTCAAAGCCGTAGTTGCCTTCGTGATCGCGCCAATCGACGAAGACGGAGCGGTAACTCACCCAGTTGCAGTGCCCCATATTCGGGAGGGCCGATGCCGGAGGGACCTGGGCAATGCTTGATCGCGTCCAGCGATAGTCACCCTGGACCCCGTAGGACCCGAGGCGCGTCGCATCGGAGCGGATACAGTCGCCGTCTCGGTTTTGGCTCTGGCTGAACTGGATGTGGTAAACGCGGATGCTGCGAACGAAGTCAAAGGCATCTCCCGAGATGTCGATGTCGGCCCGTTCATCAGACTGCACTGGCACGAGGAGCGGCGGATCATTCGGCGCGCTGATCCTCGGCTCATTTCGGAAGGTGATGTCATAGAGCCGTTCCATCGGCGACAGCGGCGCAGGGGCGTTGAACGACGCCCCCATCGGACAGCGCCAGATTTGCAGGGGCGGTTCCACCGGCCAAGGAGTGAGCCGGCGGATGAAGACCGCTCGCGCATGCGCGCAGGGCGCCCAACGCGCCGTGTGCCGGATTTAAAGGCAACGCGACAGGGGGCAGTATCGCGCCGTCAAGATCACGCCACGTCGCGATGACATGAAGGGCGCTTTCCTGCGTCGGCTGAAGCTCGCCATCGCGGACCTGTTGAATCATCCCCGCTGCCCATTTTTCCAGGCGGTGGCGCGCCAGACGTGCAGCCCAATGTTTCGGGCCGATGGCCCCGGCGTCCTCAAAAAGCGCTGTAAGTTGCGCCGTTCGGGTCGCCACCTCCGCCTCGGGAAGCGGAACCCCACACCAGGCGCAAACGGCTCTCGTGAGCATTTCGCGCACTTTGTCGTAGAAAACGACTTCGTTCCTCGCCTCCCAATCCGGTGCATAATTGTCTAGCATGTGAAGCGACATTCCCTGAAGCGCGGCTATATGCTCGGTCCCCATCAGCGACATGAACATCTTCTTGCGGTGCTGGTGGGCAGCGCCGTCCAATCCCTGAATGCCGCCTTCACCCAACAGGGTCTTCTGTATGCGGCCTGGCATCGAGCCCGCGCGGATCAGCTTATCGTCGGAATAGAATACTTCCGCAGCCGCCGACCCGGTCATGCAGATCGTCTTTTGAAGGAGGATGCGGGTTTCAAACAGATCTGTGTCGAGCGCGCGGCAGGTCTGAGAGATGAATCCATACGGATTTCGCAGCAGGGTGAGTGTGCTGTCAAAGCCCTCTGCGGATGGTATGCTGGACATTCGTTATCCTCCTGTTTGCTTTCCCGTGCTCAGGCCCCGTTCAGCCTTTCTGTTCGCGGTGCGGAAGTGGCCCCGAAAGAGCAGTGCCGCTTCGAAGGAAATCACTGCATCCGCGCTCAAAACATCTTTCACCGCTGGATTAGCTGCGGCGCATCCACATCCCCAAGGGACATTTCAGGCAACCAAGTGATAAGCTGAGGGAACGAGATCAGGGCTGCGATCAATACGATCTCGATGGCGACAAGCGGTACCGCGCCGCGATAGATATCGGAAAGGTTGATACCCTTAGGTGCCGCCATCTTGGCAAAGAATAGGGCATAGCCGAAGGGAGGCGTCAGAAAAGACGTCTGCAAGGCCAGTGCTATCAGGCCAGCGATCCAGATTTGCGCAAAGTAGGCAGAGCCGACGTGATCTGCGAAGTCGAGTTCCGAAAAGATCGGCATCAACACTGGTACAAAGACCAGCAGCACCTCGATCCAGTCAAAAACAAACCCAAGTATGATGATCACGCCAAGGAGGATCGCCAACAGTTCCCACCGGGTGAGATCGAATGCGGATATCCACTCGAAGATGACGTCCGGTCCACCGACCAGGTGGAAACTAAGCGAGAATACCGATGCGCCCAATACGATGAAGTAGACCATCGACGTCATCGTGCTTGTCTGCACCGTGACAGAGTTCAACGATGAGAAAGACAAGCGCTTTCGCGCCAGCGCGACCAATAGCGCGCCAAAAACCCCTACTCCAGCCGCCTCTGTTAGTGTCGCAAAGCCCAGAATGATGCTGAGCGGAATGGATGCGATGACCGCGACAGACGCGAGTACAAACAAGAGGTCTGACACAAGATTGGTCTTGGGTGTGTCCAGCGGGATTTCGACCGTTTTTCTCAAGGTGACCGCAAAGTAGACCGCGAAGGCCATGACCATCAGAAGCACAGGTACGATGAGGGCCACATACATCAATCCGATGCGCAGATAGAACACGTTCGAGATGAAGAACAGCATCACGGCTGGCGGGAACACGACACCCAATGCTCCAGAAGCTGCGACAGCGCCTCCTGCGGTTCGCGGTGCGTAGCCCGACGCCATCATCGGGGCATAGGCCACCAACGCCACAGTTATGACGGAAGCACCGATCACCCCGGCGGCGGGCGCAAGAACGAGGCCGATCAGCAAAGTCGCAATGGCGTAGCGACCGGGAACGCCTGTCAGAAGACGCCCCAGCAAGCGAAACATGGTTTCGGCAATCCCGCTGGCATTCAGGATCAGACCAAGAAAAATCAACATTGGAACGCTGGTGAATTGGACTGATTCATTGGTCAGTACACCACGGGCCCTCAGGTAGATCAGCCCCAGATGCTGAAAATCAGTGATCCCCACCCAAACCGCAGCGACAAACCCCAAGAAGCCTGTCCCCGCGAGCACCAGCGCCACCGGAAAGCCACTGAAAACCCCAATCGCCATCACGACAAGCATGGCAACCGTGAGGACCTCATTCACCATTGTGCAGGCCGCTTGCTTGTTCCGGTGCACCTTGCGCACGTCTCCCTGTCAGAAAGGCGATGTTGCGAAGGGCTACGATCATCCCGGCAAGAGCCAGCAGGATGGGGCCGATGACCCCGGCAATGCGTTGTGCCCACAACTGGGTTTCCGCGTATTTCGTGGTGCGCATCAAACCGTCCCATCCGTAGTAGGTCAGGATGGCGGCGAGCGGCAGAAGGACAAAAAGGCCGCCAATCAGTTCGATCCAAGCAATGCGGCGGGCGGACCAATGTCTGCGAAGAACATCAACGCGCACGTGACCGTCGCGCAGATAGGTATACCCAAAGGTCAAGAAAATTAGGATGAACAGCAGTGACGTGGACAGGTCCGGCAAATAGCTCGACACGCCAAGTTGTAGCTTGCGATCCAGCATCTGAAGCGCGCCATAAGCAGCAATCGAAACAACTGTCAGCCACGCAGTCACGACGCCGATGCCGCGAATGCCACGGTCAATCCAATCCAAAAATCTCAAGCCGAATTCCCTCCCAAAGTTCTTTGCCTGTTAGCTGTTATCCCCCCGTGACATCTCCCTTGCGATTGTCTTGTTCCCGATTTTCCGGCCTGACTTTCGAGGTGCGAAAGCTGTCCCAGAACAGCAATGCTGCCCCACAAAAGATCGCCACGTCAGCCAAGTTGAAGGACGGCCAGTGGTATGACCCGTAATGGAAGTCGAGAAAGTCAGGGACGGCCTGATAGCGCAGACGGTCAAGGATATTGCCAAGCGCGCCTCCGATGATCAGACCGAGCGCCGCACCTGTCAGCCCGTCCGGAGCCTTCCATAGCCAGATCAGCAGCCATGCCACGACCACGGCAGCAAGTGCGACCAGACCCCACCAGGGTACGACCCCGCCGAGCATACCGAAGCTGACCCCATCGTTCAAAACCCGCACGAGGTTGAGAAAGGGCAGAACCTCGACCCCGTTCTCAAGCGCCGGGGAGTTCAGGGCAAGAGCCTTGGTGCCCTGATCAACACCAAACGCGGCGATGGCGCAAAGCCCACCGAGAACGCGGCTGTTCATGCCACCGCCTTCAGATCGGCCCGCGCGTCGCGGATGATCGCCCATGACGAGTGCAGGAACAGTCCGGCGATCCCGAACGCGACGATAAGATCGGGCCAAGCGCTGCCCAGCCAAACCACTAGCCCAGCGGCGATAACGACTGCGGCGTTGCCGATGGCGTCGTTACGCGAGAAAAGCCAGACAGCGCGCATGTTCGCATCGCCCTTGCGGTACCGCAACAACGGCAGCACGGAGATGACATTTATCACAAGAGCAATCAGGCCCAGAATCCCCATCAATGTGGCGTCTGGGGTTGTCGGCTCGAATGCCCTTATGATGGTCGTGCTAAAGACCCCAAGGCCAAGCAGGCCGAGAAAGATGCCCTGGATCAGGGCAGAGCGTGCCCGCCAGAGAAGGCTCCATCCGATGGCAAGAAGCCCCAAGAAAGTGATCGCGCCATCGCCGATGAAATCCAGCGCGTCGGCCTTCACCGCCTGTGACCCGGCAATAAACCCACCAATCATTTCCAGAACGCCGTAACCGACATTTAGAATCACGACGATCCAGAGCGCGCGGCGGTAGCCCGGGTCCTGATGGGCCGCACTTTGCTGAAGGTCCTCGTCGCTCTCGATGCGGTCGAACCCATATCCCGTTGTCTCAACGGCTTTTTCAATCTCCGGCAGGCTTGCTTCAGGGACTTTCAGAGTCATGATATGGGTCGCCGCTGATACTTTCACTGCGTCGGGCGCGACACCCGCAGACTGCGCCGCCCGCTCGATCTGGGCGGCATCCTTGGCGCAATCCATTCCGGAAACCCGGTAACGGACGGGCGACGTATCTGCTGTCGATCGGGTGCTTTCGGTGTTGGCCATCGGTGCAATACTCCTGCTAAAGTGGATCAAGTTCAAACATATCAGCAAGGAGTGATATGATGCAAGTCTTCGCCGATCGCAATGCTGCGGCCGCTGGCATCGAGCGTAGGGCAAAGCTCTTTCGCGGTCTTGCCGACCCGAGCCGACTGGCGATACTGGGCGTGCTGTGTGAAGGACCGTTGGTTGTTCACGAGATCGTCAAACGCACAGGGCTATCGCAGCCCAACGTGTCAAATCATTTGCGATGCCTTCTGGATTGCGGACTTGTCGCCAGCGACCGCGATGGGCGCTTCATTCGCTACCGGATCAGCAGTCCGCGCATAGCAGCTCTTTTAAATGATGTAGACGCCCTGCTTGATGTGGTCGCAGAAGGTGTTGGGGCTTGTGACAATTATCGCGAAGCGTGAACGATAATATCCCAATGCACGTCATCACGACCACTTCCGCGTGAGGCAAAATTTTATATGGGGCTTGCTGCCAAACGTGTTGAAAAGACCCATTATTGAAAGCGCTCAATTTAACTGCTCGGCATAGCGAGTTAAGGATCACAATTGAAGCGAAGATCAAGACGAGGCCCGGCATCGTGGCAGTAGCCTGGTTTCACCCCACAGATCGTGACAGCGCTTAGACTGATAAAGAAACGAACGGGCCCGAAGTATTACCGAGATCGTCTGGCATCAAAATTTCTCTTGAACCTCTAGTAGCTTTAGGAGTTAAGCCACCGACATAGAACGGCACCATGGAGCAAGTTGCCAATAACGCCTCACTCTTTCCCGGGCGAACAACACTGCGTTCGGGGTAAGGTTCGGTTTGCCGTCCAATGCGTGAACGGAGCAATCTATATGCTGACAAGACGACACTTCATCCAGACGACTGCCGCATTGTTCTCGGCGTCTATCTCGAGTCCGCTCCTCGCTGACACCTGGCCCACTGAAGCGGAAAAGGCGGCTTGGGATGCACAGATTACACCGCCGGGCTATAACCCAGCCACATCAAACCCGTGGGGCCTGCACCCGCGCTTTCTGCCGCAGCGGGTTATAACTAAAGATGGTCTTGTGGCCGGTGACATCCATGTCGATGCTGTCGCGCGCTATCTTTACCATATCGAGGAAGGCGGCACGGCGATGCGCTATGGCGTAGCGATTGCTCGTGGCAAACTTTATGAGCCAGGCGTCTACACGATCAAGCGCAAGGTCAGGTGGCCGCATTGGCAGCCAACACAGAACATGATTGACCGCGACCCGGAGCTCTACGCCGACATCGCTGACGGTATGGAACCCGGACCTGAGAACGCGCTCGGGTCACGGGCGCTTTATCTCTATGTCGGGGACCGAGACACCTATCTGCGCATCCACGGTACACCACAGCCGCGAAGCATCGGCGGCCGAGCCAGTTCCGGTTGCGTCCGGATGGTCATGGCGCACATAAACGATCTGTATCCGAATGTGGAGATTGGCTCGACGGCGTTCCTATATTCGGCCGAGGACAGCGTGACTCCGCAGAGTTGACCCAAGCCGCGCCGTCAATCCGACGCTTGGACGCGTCAATCAGGATTGGCGCGCGACGCAGATGGGATTGCCGCCTGCCGATCGCAACGGGACCAAGGTCGTTTCCACCGGCCCACTATGGGCATACCAATAGCAATTATCTTCGGGACGTAGCCGTGCCGTGATGAGATCCTGGTCGGGTGCAGCGAGGGCTGCGACAGATTCTGGAACATTGCCGATCCTGAATGGATCGTTGTCTTCCTTAGAAGGCACCGCGCAGCCAGCCAGGGCCAATGTTGCAACCATGATCACCGCATATTTTTGAAGCATATCTATCTCACTCTTTGGCAGGTCAGCCGCGTCCTCAGACTTAACGGCGCGTTTCAAGGTTCCGCAGGTCTGTGTCCTTATTTGACCAAGTTTCTGTTTTTGCTCTTGAAGCTCTAGTTACTGTAGGGGCTATCTCAATGTGGAATGAACGAATCCCGAGGTCAATCCCATGTCTTCCAATGGCCACCGCCACGACCACAAGCACAGCTCTGACTGCAGTCACGATCATGGTGATGATCACAAACATGCGAGCGTAGTTCCCCACTCTCATGGAAAAGGTGTTGCGTGCTGCGGTGCTGGAGCCAACACGGGACCGGCACAATCCATCCCCTCGAATGGGCGAAGTTTTCAAGTTTCCGGTCTAGATTGTGCCGAAGAGGTGGCAATCCTGAATAGGGTGGTCGGTCCAAAAGTCGGCGGGACTGAGCATCTGGCGTTCGATGTCATCAATGGTCGGATGACGATTCTGGATACCGCAGTCGGAATTTCGGACAACGAGGTTTCGCAACTGGTCGCGAGTACCGGCATGAGCACAAAACCGTGGGACGCCGACAACGCAGCAGAGGATCAGGCCGCGCATCTGGCACGTCAGAAGCGCTTTACCTCGTTGAGCGGCGGCTTCTGGGCGGCGGGATTCCTTTTTCACATTGTCGAGACCGGCATGGGCGGCGCGCTCGGGCTCTTTGCGGGGCATGGCGAGGTGCCTATGCCTATGGCGGAAGCAGGGATCTTCGCCGTCGCGATCCTCTTTGGGGTCTGGCTGGTTGCGCCCAAGGCATGGTCTTCGGCGCGGCGACTTTCGCCAGACATGAACCTACTGATGGTGGTGGCCGTTGCAGGAGCCATCGGGCTCGGCGAATTCTTCGAGGCCGCGACGGTCGCGTTTTTCTTCTCTTTGTCGCTCTATCTTGAGAGCTGGAGTGTCGGTCGCGCACGCAACGCGGTTTCATCTCTCCTCGATCTGGCGCCGCCAACGGCGCGGGTTCTTTACGACGACGGATCTGAATCCGACGTTCCGGCCGCGGCCGTGGCAGTCAATGCAAGGTTTATCGTGCGCGGCGGCGACCGGATCCCCCTCGACGGTGAGGTCGTGGACGGGGCAGGGGCCGTCGATCAGGCCCCAATTACTGGGGAAAGCGCGCTAGTGCCCAAGGAACCCGGCGACGAGGTCTATGCCGGCACGATCAACGGCGAGGGCACACTGACGGTGCGGGCGACGAAGGCCGCCTCGGACACGGTGCTCGCGAAAATCATTCGCATGGTGGGCGATGCCCATGCCCGCCGCGCGCCGGTCGAACAGTGGGTGGCCAAGTTCGCGCGCATCTACACACCCATCGTGATGGCTTTGGCGATCGCCATCGCGCTGGTGCCGCCACTGCTGCTCGGCGGCGCCTGGGACTACTGGTTCTACAATGCTCTGGTCCTTCTGGTCATCGCATGTCCTTGCGCGCTGGTCATTTCTACGCCGGTTTCTATCGTGGCGGCGCTGACCGCGTCGGCACGGGCGGGGGTGCTCATCAAGGGCGGCGCCTATGTCGAGGCGCCGGGGCGGACCACGGCACTGGCGATGGACAAGACCGGGACGATCACCATGGGCGAGCCTGAGGTGGCGGCGGTTCACCCACTGGTCGGCGTTTCCGCACGCGATCTCATGGCGCTGGCAGCAAGTCTGGAGGCGCGGTCTTCACACCCGCTGGCACGCGCCATCCTCTCGCGCGCCGAAGCCGATGGTGTTTCCGTGTCTGCCGCAGAGGACACCCGCACCGTGCCCGGGCGCGGTCTGGAAGGACGCGCCGACGGGCGCGCTATCTGGCTCGGCTCGGATCGCTTCGCCGAAGAGAAGGGGTTCGGCAATGCCATTCCGGCGGATCTGCGGGATCGGATCGAAGGGGCAGGGAGCACCCTCGTTGCCGTGGGTGACGAGACCGGCGTGACCGGCGTACTGGAGCTTCGCGACCGCATCCGCCCAGATGCAAAGGGGATCGTTGCGCGCCTACACGCGCAGGGCGTGAAGACAATCGTCATGCTGACCGGCGATAACGAGCGCACCGCGCGTGCAGTGGCGGCCGAGGTCGGCATTGACGAGGTGCGTGCCGATCTCTTGCCAGAAGACAAGGTGACGGCCATCGAGGAACTGGTGGCAACCCACGACATGGTGGCGATGATCGGTGACGGCGTGAACGACGCACCGGCGATGGCGCGGGCGCATTATGCCATCGCCATGGGGGCTGTCGGTTCGGACGCGGCCATCGAGACGGCCGATATCGCGCTGATGACCGACGATCTGGCTCGAGTGCCGTGGCTGATTGCTCACTCTCGCCGGACAATGACGATTATCCACCAGAATATCGGTATATCGCTGGCAACCAAGGCGCTGTTCGTCGGGCTGACCGCGTTCGGGATGGCCTCGATGTGGGGCGCCATCGCTGCGGATGTAGGCGTATCCCTGTTGGTGGTCGCCAATGCGCTGCGGCTTTTGAACGGGCATCGGATCAAGGACGGGCCTTCGGGCGGTGAACCGGTGGGCGAGCAGATGGCGAAGGGAGCACTGGCGCACGGTCATTGATCCGACGTCTTCGTTAGAGTAACCTCTGGCACCAACAGACCTCGCAAAAAGGGGCGTCGAGCAGTGACAAACACCAGATTTCCACGGCGCGCCTTTTTGATGGGCGGATTTGCCGCCTTCCTGTCAGGCTGTGCCAGCAAGTTCCGGTCGTACAACGGACCCGAAGTGGCCCGGCTACGCATGTACAAGGCAGAGCGGTTTCTGGTTCTGGACGGGGCGGATGACGTCTTGCGGACCTATCCCATCGGATTAGGCTTCGCGCCCGAAGGTCACAAGCAGTTCGAGGGGGACGGCCGTACGCCGGAGGGTTCCTACGTGATTGATCGGCGCAACCCGGACAGCCTCTTTCACCTGTCAATCGGCATCTCATATCCCAACGCGGCAGACATCGCTTTTGCGCAGGCCCAAGGAAAGTCGCCCGGTGGCGACATTTTCATCCACGGCGGACCGCGCAAGGGGACTGACCCAATGAATGTCCGCGACTGGACAGCAGGCTGCATCGCCGTCACTGACCGCCAGATCGAGGAAATCTATGCCATGGTCAGGGACGGGACACCGATCGACATATACGCTTAAGGATCAGGTGAAGCGGCGCCGCAGCGCGACGTTGATCGCCTCAATGGCGATGACCATGGCGACGACCGCCATCGTGACGCTGGCCGCCTTATCATACTGGAAAGAGCGCACGTAGGTCTGGATGTAAAAGCCTATCCCGCCCGCGCCGACAATGCCGAGGATTAGCGACTCGCGCAGGTTCAACTCGAACCGGAAAATCGTGTCGCGGGCGACGACCGGCGCCATCTGCGGCCAGATCGCGTATCTGAGCCGCACGAGCGGCCCGGCGCCCGCGCTTTCCAGTGCGGCGATCGGCGCGCGGGACACGCCGTCGATCGCCTCGGCATAGAACTTGGCGAGCATCCCCGTTGCATGAAAGGCGACCGCGATGATGCCGGGCAGCGGCCCGAGCCCCACAGCGCCCACCATGAGCATGGCCACGAGGATCAGCGGAATCGCCCGGATGAAGGCAAGCAGCGTTCGGATCGGCCGGAACACCGCAGGCGATACCATCGTTTCGGAGGCGAGGATGGCCAGAGGGATCGACAGGATCACAGCGCCGAGGGAACCGAGGATCGCTATTCTCAGCGTTTCCGCGCTGCCCTTCCTGATCTCGGCCATCACTGTCGGATCGGGCGGGAACATCCGCCCGAGAAAGTCAGCGATCCGCGGACCGGCCGAAACGAGACGCGACAACTCGACATCGGTCGTGGCGAAGGACCAGAGGATCGCGCCGGCGATCAGGGCGCTGGTAACGAACCCGCCAAACCCGCCAAACTGCATCAGGACACCGCCCTGAGGCTGAGACCGGGCAATGGTTCGACCTCGCGGTAGAGCTCCGCCGTCGCATCATCGTTCAACTCGGAGGTCGGTACATCGAAGGCGATCCGCCCATCCCGCATGCCGATGATGCGCTGCGCGAAACGCCGCGCCAGGTCGGGCTGGTGCGAGGAAAACAGCGCCGTTGCGCCGCGCGCTTGCGCCGCCCCGGTCAGCAGCGCCAAGACCTCCCCAGCGCGGGTGGGGTCGAGGTTGCTCACCGGCTCGTCGGCGAGGATCAGCCGTGGCTCCTGCGCGAGACACCGCGCAATGGCCACGCGCTGCCGCTGGCCGCCGCTGAGACTGTCGACCCGGCGTTCGGCGAGATCGGCAATGCCGCAATCGGTGAGGGCTGTGCGCGCAATGTCGAGATCATGTGGCGTTGGCGACCCCAGCAGGGCGCGCAGGGGCGCCATCCGGCCTAGGCGGCCGTTCAGCACGTTGCGCAGAACCGTGGAGCGTTCGACCAAGGCGAATTCCTGAAACACGAAACCGGTATCAGGTCGGCTTGCGCGCGGCGGCGGTTGGTCGGGATCGAGCGGCGCACCCAAGACTGAAACGCGCCCGCGCCAGCCCTGAAGCCTGCCGTCGAGCAATGCCAGCAGCGTTGTTTTTCCTGCCCCGGACGGGCCGAGCAAAGCGACGCTTTCGCCGGTCGAAATTGTAAGCGAGACCCGCTCCAGCGCCGGAACACTCCCGCCCGGATGGGCAAAGTTCAGGTCGTCGATCCGGATCGCAATGTTCATTCCAGGAGCCCATATCGCCGTGCCATGTCGCGCACGCCGCCATAGGCGGCGGAGTCGGCCCTGACATAGCCGTCCGGCCCGTAGAGATAGCGCAGCTTGTCGCGGTTCTCAGGTTCGTTGAGCTGCAGCATCGCGTTGGTGAAGCGGTCTTGCACCTCGGCATCCAACCCGGGTCGCGCGATCACGACATGGCTCGGGATTGGCGGGCTTTCCGCGATCCATGTCACCTGTGCCTGCTGCTGCGGCGTCAGGAGCAGGTCCGCATACTGGCTGGCACCCGCGGCATCGACCAGACCTTCGGCCATCGCCTGCATGGCCTGCTGATAGCCGCCTGCGAAGAAGACGCGGCCGAAGAATGCCTCCGCCGCGCCCGGACCGTCGATCAGCCCAGCCTCGACGAATTCGGCGAGCGGATAGAGATAGCCAGATTCCGAGATCGGATCGGCAAAGGCGATGTCGCGCCCGCGCAGGTCGGCAAGCCCTGCGATGCCACTATCGCGCCGGACGAAGATGCGACCCGTGTAGCTCGGCGCGTCGCGGTAGACCTCGGACAGGAGTGGCACGGCACCGATCTCGGCCTCGGCCAGGACGAAAGGCAGGGCGCCCATGAAGTAGATATCCGCGTCGCCATTGCGCAGCGCCTCGACCGCTGCCGCATGGTCGATGGTAACAAACCCTTCGACGGGGACGTCGATCTCACTAGCCAGCCAGCCGGTGATGGCTTCAATGTCGCCCAGAAGCTTCTCGGGGTTCTCCTGCGGGATGAAAGCCAGCCGCAACGCAGTGTCCTGCGCGGCCAACGGGGTTGCGAGCGATACTGCGCCCGCACCGGCCAGTGCCAACATCGTTCTGCGATTCAGATGGATTGCCATCAGAATGCCCTCTCTTCGATTGCGTCGGCTTCGGACTTGAACGCGGTCCAACTGGCTTCGGCGGCCACCCAGTCTTCACCGCGCACGGCGGCACCGACCTCGGCCAGCCGCTCGGCCAACGCGTAGACCTCGGGCCGCGCAGCCAAGTTCGACATTGTGCTGGCGTCCGCCGAAAGGTCCGCGGCGACGGTGTCGGTCAGCAGCAGAATGTGCTCCGCATCCCTCTGTGGCAGCAACGTATTGAGCGTCGAGGCGAATGTCGTCAGTTCGGAGAATGCCAGCCGGAAGGCGGTGTTCTCGGCGTCGAATGCCTCATAGGGCTCATTCGCTGCGCCCACGGTCTCCAGATAGGCCGTCAGGTCAGCCCTCTCCGCCGCGGTCAGCCCGAGCGCTTTCGATTCGTCGAACCAGTCCACGACAGCGGCCAGCGTCGGCAGAGATCCGTCATGGAAATAGGGTGCGGTGTAGGCCGTGCCGAGCAGCGTGGGTGTATCCATCGCACCGGTGCGGGCGCCATCGTAGGCCGACGCAACCGAGCCGATATCATGGGCCTGCCGGTCCAGGAAGTTCGTGTCCGGGACGTGGCAGCTGGCGCAGGAACGGTCGCCGAGCGCCGCGAAGGGCGTATTGAAGATCGCTTCGCCGCGCTGCGCGGCCTCGGGAGCGGCTTCGGTCAGCTGACCATCCGGTGTCAGCATGGAGTTGGGCAGGAAGTCGAATTCGAGCATGTAGGCGAGCAGAGCATCCAGCATGAAGGGCGTCGGTTCATCGCCGCCGAACTCGTTGACGATGACGTTGCGGGTGAAATCACGCAAGGAGGCGAAGCGGCCATCGCGGCCGTAGGGCCCGGTGAAACGCAGGCCACGGAGGCTGGGGATGTCAATCGGATCATCGCGCCGGTCATTGAAGATCGGATTGAAGAAGGCGCCATCGACATCGATCGCGCCTGGCTGATGGCTCGCACCCGGAATGAAAAGCCGCTGGTTGACGTCCGAGCGGTTGTGACAGGTCGAACAAGCGACCCCGAGGTCCTGCGCCGGATTGCCAAAGATTTGCGCGCTGTCGAACAACATGTCGCCATATGCCACCAAAGGCAGGTCGGTCTCGTCGATGCCCTGCTCCTCGAAATTGAGGACGAGGCGCGGCAGCGGATCCTGATCGAACATGTCAGACCCCGGCGGCAGGCTTGGCGGCACCTCGATGGTGCGGCCACTTAGGACAACAGTTTCCGGCAGCGCGCTCAGCGTCCGGCGGGGCGCGAAATCGTCAACGAGGTAATTCTCGGCGAGATAGCCGGAGATGACTTCGCGCGCGGCTTCCATGGTTTTGCGACTCGCGGGTGTGGCACCAGCACCAAGAACACCGGCGGAGCCTGTGCTGCTGTTGAGTTCCAGCCAGGCGAGGCCGATGCGTCTCGAAGCGTCGGGATCAGCAGCCGAGATACCGTCCGCGAATGCGCGATAGAGTTCTCGAGCTGTCCGCACGGCCTGCTGTGCACGTGCAGGGTCGTCGGCCATGACTGCCCGGTCCAGTTCCTCGTCGATCCTGCGCGCTATCAGCCGCGTCGCCTCGGCGAAGACCGCCTGGCGGTCCTTGCGAGTTATGGCGTTCAGAAGGGGCGCGGGTCCAATGTCGCTGCTGCCGTTCAGCCATGCCAATGCACCGACAGCGAATTCCGAACCCCGGTAGGATTCGGCCCAGGCGGTCCCGACGTCATCCCAGGGCAGCAGTTCGAGATTCGCGAGGAAGAGAGTCAACCGGTAGGCCGCCGCCTCTGGAAGCCATGGGGCCTCCTTGGCGGGCGTCGCAGCGACAGGTCCGGACAGGACGAGCGCACTTGCGAGTGCGGCAATGAACGCTCCAAGGAATTTCTGAATCACCGTGGTCTCCCAACTTCAAAGTTAGCCACGGCTAATTTATCTACCCTATGCAAACAAGTTGTCAATCCTGCAGTTTCCCTGCAAAGTCCCAAGTATGACAAAGCTGCAATCACAGGAACATGAACCGTTCGAAACTGTCGACAGGGCTCCCGAAGCACAGGCTGAGGGATTCGCGACCGTGCGTCAGGCACATGAGAGCGAAATGGCGGAAGATTACGTTGAACTGATCGCCGAACTGATCGAGTCGCGCGGAGAGGCAAGGCCGGTGGAAATCGCCGAACGGTTTGGAGTGAAGCCGCCGACCGTGACCAAGAACATCTCGCGACTCAAAGCTGCTGGCCTGGTGCGGCGGGAACCTTACCGCGCCATATTCCTCACGGATGCCGGTCGGGAGTTGGCCGAGGCCTGCCGCCGGCGGCACAGGATCGTCGTCGCGTTTCTCCTCAGCCTGGGAATCGACGAAGAGACTGCGGAACGCGATGCGGAGGGGATCGAGCATCACGTCAGCACGACCACGCTGGAGGCCTTCGAACACGCCCTCCTGCAATCTGAGAGCGGCAAGTAGCGCAGCATCAAGTTCTCGCGAAATTCAGCAAAGCAAGACTCAGGAGGCGGCGGCGTCAGCAGTCAAAGGCTGGTGGGTCTGTTCTGATGGTCAACTTTAGTGCAGAAAATCGTTCGTGTCCTCTGAGCTTGGCCAGCCCGAGATAGTGTGCCCAAAATCTCTGACTGCGACGACGGTGCAGCGAAAATGTCGATCGCGGGAAAAGACGTGGGTACAACCTTTGATTTGCTCCTCTGTTCAAAGCGCATAGACAATAGTCACCACCGTCGTCATGACGATGAAGAACATGACCAAGGCGCCTATGGCGAGCGTCCGGCCCATGTCGCGGTTTGGCTTTGCCACTTTCAGACGCAATTCTTCGGCCGTTTCCGGAAACTCGAGCGCCGCGGAGTTCGAGCCTCGCACCAACTCATATCGTGAATTCCAGCGACGCACCTCGGCCGCGTTCCACCCGTTCATGACCAGAATGATCGCGGCGATCATCAGCATCGAGGACGGGACCCAGATCGTATAGCCACCCATGGTTTCGTCGGACAGGGGATCGAGCAACCCGGTTCCCGCCGTTTGGTAGGAGGCATAGAGGCTCACCTCTTTGAGTGTCGTCAAGGAACCCAGAAAAATGTTTGAAACGATCACCGCAAAACCAGAGATCAGCCTTGCGCCGCGCCTCGCGCCCTCAGGGGGATCTCTCGGGTCGAAGAGCATGCCGAAATACCAGATCCCTGCCAGCACCATCGCAAAATGGGCGAACACCTCGATCGCCGCGATGCGCTGCGCAAGTCCGTAAAGCACTGGAATCTGCCAGATAAAGAGCGACGTGATGAGCGCAGCAGTGGCGGTTACCGGATGTGCCAAGAACCGCAAAGTAATAGATTTTCCAAGAGCGCCGAGGTATCGACGCCACCGTCTGTTCAAACCGGCTTGCAATAATCGCCACGGCTGAGTGACCGCGATGAGTAGTGGTCCTGCAAGGCGGAGGAGAAGGTGCTCCACTTGATGCGCCGAAAAGAGGCTGTGCCCCAACGAAGCCAGAGGCGCATTCGTGGCCGCGAGAATGCAGGTCAAGCCAGCGAAGAACAGGGCTTGCCGCCAAATGGAAACCGTCCCGCGCAGCCGTGTGGATCGCGCGACGCCGCGCATGTAGATCCATGCGGCCAAGCTGACGGAAACAAGGGACACTGGCGAAATCGCGTATCCAAACGGGTCGAAAAGGAGGAAGTAGGCGATCATTGGCTCCTGTCATCTTGTATTGTTGGCCTTTGGACAGATGCCGGTAAAAGTCGGGATGTTCCCACAGCGCCACCCCGGGCCAAGGACAGATCAGTGGACATCGCGAGGTATTTGCCCTGCATCCACATGAGAAAAAGGTTTTCATAGAATCGTGAGAGCGGGTGGCCGGACTGACCGGCGGGCGCGATGAAATAGGATCCGGCTTCTTCCGAAAACGACATGACCGCCTGAAAATTGGTGCCCGCGCTGGTCGCGAACGGGCGGTCATTGTCAGAAGTGAACAGTGTTGCAATCAGTGTGTCGGGATCGCCGGAAGATGGGGCTTCGAGAGACAGCAGATCGCTGATGATCCCGCTCGATCGGATTGGTGCCCACCCCATATTCAAAGCGTGTGCTTCGCCCCAGGCCCAGGCGGACGGATCGGGTCCGTAGCGGTCGACAAGCCAGCCGATGGCATCATCCAGGGCCGCACGAACCTGATCCTGGCAGGTCTCGATGCGGGTAGACGGGCGGATGTCGCACCAGATTGCGCTCCCTCCGCGATCTGAAAGCACCGCAAATAGGACATCGGGATTTGGCCTGGCCCAGACCTTCGTCGCGGATGGAAATTCATCCTGAAGTATTCGCTTTTGCAACGCGCGCGCCCAGGCCCAGAACACGAGCGGCTCCGGTGAAAAGCGATCCATGTCGCCATTCCATTGGGCAAGTTGATCCAGAATATCGCCGCGAAGCTCATTTGCGCGGTTCTCTTCGAGAGCACCTCTGGAACCCACGAACCAAAGCTCTTTTGCCATTATAGGAAGAAGCGCCCGCGCGGCAGCGCTGACCGTGTCGCGCTGCACCGTAATCGCGCCCTCGACCGAGAATATCGGCTGCCGCTCATCAAGAGCAGCCAGACGGGCGTCTCGAAACGATAAAGGAGTTTCGACCTCCCTGTCAGGCCAGCGAGCAAGGGTTTCTCGGTCGATCGCAAGAATCTCCAATCCGGCTGGTGACAGGTTCATGCATGCGTCCATAGCATCGTTCACATCGGCGGACCGCGCCAGACGGTCAAGCATCATCAGAAAATTGCTGGCCTGCGCGGCCGTGGGATTCTCTGGCTCTTTAACGGCTTTCTGGGACACAGATCGGAACGCCCAAGCGACGCGTTCGCTGCGACCGACGACAATGAAGGGCACACCCGGCAATGTAGCCCCAATCGCGGCTCCGGTCGGGAGTTGAATATCCGCCAGGTACCATTCAGAAGGCAGCGATAAGGGGCCACGTATATCGGCGGCGAGAATTGGTGCTCCGGTAGCTGTTCTGTCTCCAGGCAACGCCCAAGCATCGAGGCTGACCTTGGGCGAGGTCACAAATAGCTCGGGCAAAAGAGGTCGATCCGACGGGATCGGTAGATCTGACAAGCCGGACAGGTCATTCTGCCGTCTCTCGGGTTGAAGATCGTTCAGAAACGCTTGGGCAAGTCTGAGACTATCGACGGGTCTCCAGGCTGCGATCATTCTCTCATCCGCGATCAACAGATCGGGTGAGCCTCTGCCGCGCCCGCCTTCGGACACCAGGCCAAGCCACGCGTTGACACCTGCGGCATATGCGTCGAGCGCTTGGGCTGTCGAAGGCTCAACTTCGATCGTCCGGTCAAGTGGCATCAAGGCTTGCGCTGCCCGCCTTGCCCTCAATAACTGGCCAAGCCTGTCCTGAGCGTGAACGAAACCAAGCGCGAAATAGGCGTCCGGAGCGGAGTCTGCAGAAATGTGCGGTATGGCCGCAGCATCTCGCAGAATATCGACTGGACCTTCGATACCCGCAACACTGAAATCCTCGTCATAGTCGGGGACGGAGGCGCGCAAAAGAAAGTAGACGACACCGGATACGGTCAGTCCTAATGCAAAAACCGCCAGGAGCAAGTACAGTAATATGTTGAATAGTCGTTTCAATTCGTTGCCGGTGCCAAAGTAATCTCAAGACGTGATGCGCAAGAGGATCACCGAGGCGAAAAAAGCGAGCAGGCCGAAAGCAATACCGAAGCTTGTCGCGTATTGAAGTATATCCAGGCGGTTCCCTTTCCGCCGTTGCGCCAGATAGCCACCCCAGAGCGCCCCTCCGACAAAGCCTGCGAGCACCAGCATCACGATTCCTCCGATTTTGATTTTTCTGAATTGAAACGTCGTCTGACCAATCCGACGGTAAAGGCTAGAGCCCAGACCGCACAGATGAGCGCCAGCGATGTCCAATCACCGAAACGTGCGTAAGGTGTGGGCGCAAGCGCTGTCGGCAGGCTGGCATCTATGACTCCAGTTTGTCCGGTCTCGAGGCGCGCGATGATCTCTCCCTTGGCGTCGATGATCGCGGAAATCCCGGTGTTGGCCGCCCGGACTACAGGAAGCCCTTCTTCGACCGCGCGCATGCGCGCGGAGGCGAGGTGCTGCTCGGGTCCGATGCTGGTCCCGAACCAGGCATCATTTGTGGCGTTGAAAATCCAGTCGGGGCGAAAAAGGTCATCGACTACCTGGCCCGGAAAAATGATTTCGTAACAGATCGCCACCGCGACCAGAGGCGCACCCGGGATCGCCAGCGTGCGTGGCCCTGGTCCTGGCGTGAAATCACCCAAACCTTCGGTCAGCCGCTCGATCGGCAGCCAGCCTCTCAGGGGCACATATTCCCCGAACGGAACAAGATGATGTTTTGCATA
Source organism: Roseovarius sp. MBR-51 (assembly GCF_053628575.1). Classification (NCBI taxonomy): domain Bacteria; kingdom Pseudomonadati; phylum Pseudomonadota; class Alphaproteobacteria; order Rhodobacterales; family Roseobacteraceae; genus Roseovarius; species Roseovarius sp. MBR-51. Next base: position 43,871 of record NZ_JBRJGQ010000016.1, on the reverse strand, counting down.
TCCCGTCAGAATTTCGCCGCTGCCGTCATAGGCTTGAACCGTGTTGAAATATCGGGTTCCCCCATCGCCCTCTACGCGGTCAGGCACGCCTGTCAAAAGGATCCTGCCGTCTGGCAGAACCGTGGATAGCCGCCTACGCGCCAAGGCGTCCTCGTCCAGAAAACCGGGAAAGGCCGTTTCCGGCCACAGCAACAGGTCGAAGCGTCCAGGTTGCGCCGACAAGCCCAAATATTTCTCCAGCGTTCGCTCGCGGCTGCCCGGTGCCCACTTCTCGACTTGCGGCACATTGCCTTGGACGATGCGCAAAGCGCTGTCCGTCGGAGGCACATTCGTCCCTAAACGCAGCGCGCCGCCACCCCAGAGGCCCATCACCACAACGGCGAAGAGCACGAGAACAGGCACGCGTCTGTTTGGTGCCGCCACAATCAACACACCGGGCAACAGCCCTATAAAGACCGTGAGAAAGCTCAGCCCATAGCTTCCTACCCAGGCGGCGGGTTGGCGCAGAGCGGCGTGTTCGACAAGGGCATAAGCGGCAAGGTTCCAGGGAAACCCTGTCAGGACATGACCACGCAGCCATTCTGCGGCAACCCAGCAGGTTGCAAGCAGAAGACCTGCCGTAGTGTCGCCGACAGCACGGCGCTGCATGATGGTGGCAAATAACATCGCCGCAATCGCCGGGAAAATGGCCAGTCCGGCGGACAGTCCCGCGACTGCCGGGATCGCAAGGGCACCGAAACGTTCGGAATCGACGTAAAAGCTCTCGGCGATCCAGGAAACTCCAAACCCGAACTGGCCCATTCCGAAGACCCAGCCGATGAAGAAGGCAGGCGCTGTCGAAACCTGCCGGAGGACGAGAAAGAGTGCTGAGAAGGCGACTGGAACAACGATGAGCCATGAGAATGGTGGAAGGGTTAAAACCGTTAAACCGCCCGCTGCAAAGCTAATCCCTGATCGCAGGGGAATGTAACGGCCACGACCCGTCAGTGGTCGCAAGCCCGCCATCATGTGCCTGTTTTCAACTTGGCGCTCAACCAAGGGGCTATGAGCAGTAGGCCCACGCCACTGACCACGAAAACATCCGCCATGTTGAAGGCGGGCCAATGCGTGGATCCGACATAGAAATCGAGGAAGTCCGTCACACTCCGAAACCGGATGCGGTCGAGGACGTTGCCGAGCGCGCCACCGATAATCGCACCATAGGCGATAGCCTCAACCGGGTTGGCAGTGCGCACCAACATGACGGTCAACCAGCCGCAGACAGCGAGGGCCAACGCCGTAAGGCTCCACCATGGCGCGCCACCAAGTAATCCGAATGTCACGCCATCGTTGCGCAGGTAGATGAGATTGAAACCGGGAAAGACCGGAATTCCGGCGCTCAAATCTGCCGCATTGGCGACGACAATTGCTTTTGTCACCTGATCGACAAGAAAAGCAGTTCCAGCCGCAATGAAACCTTGGAAATGGGTCAGTTTCATCTCATCCTCCCAGCCATACATCGAGGAACAACATGATCACGAGGCCGGCTGCGAGACCGAGTGTCGCCCTGTTTTGATGGCCTGAACGGTGGGTTTCGGGAATGATTTCGTGGCTGATGACGTAGAGCATCGCCCCGGCGGCGAAGGCGAGCCCCCATGGCAACAGCGGCTGCGAGATGCTGATGATCCCAGCCCCAAGAAGCCCGCCTACCGGCTCGACAAGACCTGTCAGGGCGGCAATCCCCCACGCACGGCGCCTGGAATAACCCTCACCAAGCAATGAGACCGCTACGGCGAGACCCTCGGGAGCGTTTTGCAGCCCGATGCCAATCGCAAGCGGCAAGCCACCAGACAGACCGTCAGCCCCAAACCCGACACCAACGGCGAGTCCTTCGGGGAAATTGTGGATCGTGATCGCAATGATGAAGAGCCAGACGCGGCGCAGCGAAGCAGCGTCTGGGCCTTCCCGCCCCGTCTTGAAATGCTCATGCGGCAGCCATTCGTTCATCAGAGCGACCGCGCCCATGCCAAGCAGGATCGCAACACAAACGATGGCCGCCGGGAGAGCACCGTTGTCGAACTGTCCTTCGGCTGCATCGAGAGCCGGGATGATCAGCGAGAAAAACGAGGCCGCGAGCATGACACCCGCTGCGAAGCCAAGTAGCAGATCGCGTGTAGCCCGGGATGGGATGCGCCCGAAAAGAACGGGGATCGCCCCGACCGCGGTCAGCGATCCGGCGGCCAGGCTTCCAAGAAAGCCAAGGGTAATTGGGGAGAAGGGTTCCAAGCGCTGAGGTCTCGCCGATACGTCAGTCAGCGGCCGAATAACTGCTAAAGATCTCGGTCGATCCATCGCCGCGGATCAGGAAGACCTCATAAGCCTCACGATCGTCTTCCGGTCCCATGCCGGGCGATCCATAGGGCATTCCGGGCACCGCCAACCCCACTGCATCTGGACGCTCATCCAACAAACGCTGAATGTCTGATGCCGGTACATGTCCTTCGATCACGTAGCCGTCGACCAAAGCCGTATGGCAGGAGACCATGCGCTGAGGCACGCCATTGTCGAGTTTGAAGCGCACAAGAGATCCCCCGAACATGTCCTCGCCTGTCGGCGCAAATCCGCTTTCCTCGAGGTGCTTCATCCAGGACAGACAACAGCCGCAGCCGTTTGTCTTCCGGACATCAATCTGGATCGCATCGGCGACAGCTTGCGCCGCGGGGAACCAGGCCAGCGTGACTGCAAGGGCGAGAGCCAGTCGTTTCATGGATTAAAGCCTTTCGGTTGTTGTTTGCATAAATTCGCTGGTGAGCCTCTCGGCCAGTAGCGTGCGTGCCTCAGCCAATCGCTCAAGTGCAGCCGTGTCATCCGCATCCCGCTCGGCCGCCTCTGCCAGTCGGTCGTCTGAGAGAGGATCCGTCGGGCGACCATCGACAAGAACCTCATAATGCAGATTGGGGCCGGTCGCGGTGCCGGTCGCACCGACGCGACCGATCATGTCTCCGGCCATCACGCGCTGCCCTTGTTCGAGTGTGTCCGGCACCTCGCTGAGATGTGCGTATCGTGTCAGGGTGTCGGATCCATGCGCTATCTCCACCACCCGGCCATATCCACCGCGACGTCCGATGAAGCTCACGCGTCCGGGCGCCGTCGCTTTCACCGGCGTACCGCTTGCTGCAGCAAAGTCGACGCCGGTGTGCATGCGCACATTCCCATAGACTGGGTGTGTGCGACGGCCAAAGACGGAACTCAGCCGCGCTCCTTCCACCGGTTGGGCAAAGACACGCAGGACCTCTCCATCAACATAGATCGTCGCTTTGCCGCTGCCGTCATCCGGCCAGACGATCTCGTAGACCGTTTCACCAAGATTCAGTGCGGCAAAGGCAAGTTCGGGCTGACCGATCCTCTCGTTTCCGTCGCGCGCTTCGCGCCAAAGAAGAAGCATCGTCTCGCCACCGGAAAGTTCGCGTCGAAAATCCACTGTGCCGCCCAGCATCTGCGCCATGTCGACCGCAAAGCGAGCAGGGATGCCCGCCTTGTCCAATGCCGCGAAGACAGAGCTTTCGATCACTGCCTCGCCCGCGAACGTCACCATTTCAGGGTCTGGCTCCAACACGCGTGTGACAAGTTCCTGACCAAAGACCGTTTCGATCCGCACCCCATCGTCAACTGCCAGTTCCACGCGGCTCGGATTTCCGTCCACCTTTGAGATCACAGTGATCTCATGGCCCGGGCGCAATCGGCGCAGGTCATATTCTGCACCAAGCGCGAGCGCGATTTCGGCACGCGCAGGCGCAGCGATACCCGCGTTCGCCAGGACCGCATCCAGCGTCTCGCCCGACGCGATCTCACGCGACCAGGTTATCAAAGGCGGTTCAATCTCGGGCAAGGCGGTTTCTGCGAAGACGGATTGCAAGAGCGGCAGAGGTCGCATTGGGCTAGCATTGTCGGCGTGAAATGCAGCGGGCGGTGTCACATCGTAGTCGGCGATCTGAGGCATCGAGAGCGGATCGGGAGTCCAGAGGGTGGCTTCAGCAATCGCAGGAGGCACTGGCTCTTTGGAAAGAACGCCAGATATGGCGATGGCGGTCACCGAAAAAGCGCCTGCGACCACAGCGCTCGCCAAAACAATTCTAATATTCATGTTGCCCCCTCTACGTCTTCTGTCAGTGCACGCCGGATCTTCGGCACTGCGAATTCTCTTGGCTCGTGATAGTCAATCATGGTGACGAGTTCACCCTTGGCATCGAACAGGAATACGCTTGCCGTATGGTTCATTGTATAGTCGCCGCCTTCGGTCGGAACGCGCTCATACGAGGCACGAAATGCTTCTACAGCGCGGGAAATCTGGTCTTCCGGTCCCGTCCAGCCGCGAATGGCCGGATGAAAATAGCCGACATATTCGGCCATGGCCTCGGCCGTGTCCCGCTCTGGATCGACTGTGATGAAGACCACGTTCATCCGCGCGGCGTCGTCCCCGAGATCTTCAAGCCAACCTGAGATATCCGATAACGTCGTGGGGCAGACATCCGGGCAGTAGGTGAACCCGAAAAACACCATGGTCGGGCGTCCAATCAGGGCTTCTGGGCCCACTTCATTGCCTTCGTGATCGGTCAGTCGGAAATCCATCGCCGACAGGGGGAGAGGCCTTTGGCCGGCCGGTTTTGGTGCGCCGGGACCGTCTACCCGCCACCAGCCGACCCCGAGCATCAGAGCGACAGCGCCTACACCGGCTGCACCGTATTGGACCACATGCCGACGCTGCATCAGCTCTCCGGCCCGCGCGCGGCGATCCCCAGAATTGGGACCTCAACAGTCACTTCACCACCGTCCGAGAACGTCAGTGTCAGTGGGAAGGTCTCGCCTTCGATCATCGGGTTTTGCAGCTTCATGAGCATGGCGTGCAGTCCGCCCGGTTCCAATGCTACGCTTTGGCCCGGTTCAATCGTGATTTCGTCAGCAGGCGCCATAGAACTGACGCCGTCGGCGTTGGTTTTCGTCTCATGGATCTGGGGCATCACGGCCAGTGGTGTTGTAAGCCCGGTCAGCGTGACCGTGTCTTCACCGGTGTTGCGCACAGTCATATAGGCGGCACCAGGGCGGTTGACCCCGATTGAAGCACGGGACCACGCGTTTTCGACGACCACATCCTCCGAACCGGCAAATGCCGGAGTCGACATGCCCGAGAGCAGTAAGACAAGGGTCAAACCGTTGATGTAAGATAGTTTTGTCATGAAGAATTCTCCTGTATCTGGCCGAGCATCAACTTTGGCTGGCCGCAACTTCCGCCGCGACCAGTCGCCGCAGTTCTGCCTCACCAAACGGGTCCAATGGCTTGGCGTTGACGAAGAACGTGGGCGTTTGTCGAACGCCAACCGCTTCGACATCAGCGCGGTCCTGATTGAGCACGGCCACGACACCGGGGGCCAGCATCTGTGTCCGAGCAGCTTCGACATCCAGACCACCGCTTGCGGCAATCTCAAGGATCAAACCCGGTGCCGGAGTGCCATGGGACGCCCATCGCGGCTGCTCGCGCAGGACCGCTTCCAGCACGGGTTCGAACACATGCTGCATCCGCGCAGCTTCGAGAACACGGATCGCTTCCACCGAAGCGTCCCCGTGAAAGGCAGTGTATCGAATGACGACACGGACCGCATCACCGTGCTCAGTCATGATATCCTTGACCACGGGATAGAAGGCGCGGCAGGCCTCGCAAGCTGGATCGAAAAACTCGACAATCGTGACAGGTGCCGTTTCGGGGCCGAGGATCGGGGAATAGGGCCGGATCAGCACATCGTTCACTTCAGGCGCGACAGGGACTGCCTCTGCAATGGGTTGGGGGCGGGTGGCATACCAGGCCGCGCCGCCAAAACCTGCGGCACCAACAGCCAGAACGGATAGAACGAGACCGCGTCGATTCATGTTTGTTTTTCCTTCAGTGAAATGGCCGACAGCACCCCGATCATCGTGAAGGCGACAAGCGCCATCAGCGGAATCGGAATGCCGAAGACCACCTGGTTGTCGTCGGTACAAGAGGGGCCGGTCGCCTTGCAGGGCTGGATCGCCTCGGGGATCAGCCCGACATAGAGGCCGATGTGATACAACGCCACCGCCGCCCCCCCAAGCGCCAGCGCAACGCCATAGCGCCCCACGCGAGGATCTTGCCACCACAGCCCGAGCCCAAGAACGACAGCCAGGGGGAACATGAAGGCGCGCTGGAACCAGCAAAGGACGCAAGGCGTTTGACCAAGAACCTCGCCAATAAAGAGCACGGCAAGCGATGAGATAAGCGCAATGATCCAAGCAAGAACAAGGGCCGTTTCTCCGGAAAGTCGGGTCATGGCGATCAGATCCTCTCTCTCAGATCCGCAAGGATCTCTTCGGCGGGTGTGCCGTAGGGCCAGGAATCGGCGAAGCCCGCCTGCGGATCAAAAAGGAACAGGTGCGATGTGTGCCCCATTGTATAGCCATCCGGCGCGCTGGCCTCTTCGATCCGTTCGAAGTAGATCGGAAAGGTTTCAGCGGTCTCAGCGATCTGATCGGATGTTCCGGTCAGACCGATGATGCCTGCATCAAAGCGCGGCACAAAGTCGGCAAGAGCCATTGGCGTATCGCGTTCGGGATCAATCGAGATGAAGATCGGCTGCACTTTTGCGGCATCCTCGCCAAGTCCATCCATGACCGCCGCCACCTCTGCAAGCGTCGTCGGGCAGACATCTGGGCAATTGGCGAACCCGAAGAACACAAGCATCCAGCGACCCGCAAAGTCCTCTTCGGTGCGGATCATGCCCATATGGTCCGTCAGTTCGAACTGCGCAAGGAAAGGTGGTTCGGTCTCGGCTTGGGAAATATCGGCGCGGTAGTCCGCCCACAGTAACAGCCAGATGAAAACGAGCGCCGCGACGCCCGCCAATACCCATAGCACTTTTTGAAGACCTGAAAGCTTCACGCCGCTCCGCCCGAATTTGATTCTATATTTTAAGCGCGTTTACACCCTCTAGCTACTGTAGGTTCAAGCGTGATTCTTGCCCTGCGGCAGCACGTCACGCACCTGTGAAGCTAATGCTCTCTATTCAGCGCTTCAAAACCTGCCGTCACTCAATGTTTCGCTGCTTCGTCTGACCCTGCAGGTGGCCATCAAGGGAAGGCAACGGCAATTTCCGCTAAATCCGACGCCTGCGGAAACCGGGCCTGCAGATACAAAGCTGCTACGCAGATGCACTGCAAGCATGGGTCATTTTTTAAGGTATCAGTCTAAAATAACGCTTGAACCTACAGCGACTACAGGAACTACAAAGGACGCGAATCAACTGTCGGATCCTGCTCACGGCATGCACGCGCAAAGAACTTCATCCCATTCGGTTTTCCGCCCAACCCCAACTCGGTTGCGATTCACAGAAGCGAACACAGGCGGAAAGTGGAGAATGTCGCGATATGATCTCACTAGAATGGACGATGAACATGCTGAACTATCCCGATGCGGAAACCTTGTCCGGCTCGGATGCAGAAGCGCTACTCAGGAGGACGCAAAATGACACCTGAGATCGGACAATTCGCCCTTACCCTCGCGCTTGCCGTCGCGATTGTTCAAAGCATCTTGCCAATTGTCGGAGCAAGCACGGGACGCGTGCTTTGGATGGAAAGTGCAAAGACAACAGCGGTGCTTCAGGTGACGTTAGTTGCAATTGCGTTTGGCGCGCTCATGCGCTCCTTTGTTGTCAGTGATTTCACGGTTCGAAACGTGGTTGAAAATTCCCACTCTCTGAAGCCGATGATCTTCAAGGTTGCCGGCACTTGGGGCAGCCACGAAGGGTCTCTAGTTCTCTGGACCTTTATTCTCGTACTTTTCGGGGCTGGGGTCGCGCTGCTGGGCAGAAACATTCCGGTTGGTCTCAAAGCGCGAACTCTATCCGTTCAAGCCTGGATCAGCGTCGGTTTCCTGAGCTTCATGCTCTTTACATCCAATCCGTTCGAGCGGGTGTTTCCGCCGCCTCTGGATGGCACAGACCTTAATCCTCTGCTGCAGGACATCGGGTTGGCGATGCATCCCCCGCTCTTGTATTTTGGGTATGTCGGCTTCTCGATCGTCTTCTCCTTCGCGGTCGCGGCTCTGATAGAGGGTCGGGTGGATCCCGCATGGGCGCGTTGGGTGCGGCCTTGGACTCTGACGGCCTGGATCAGCCTCACTGCGGGGATCGCACTCGGCTCTTGGTGGGCCTATTACGAACTTGGCTGGGGCGGCTGGTGGTTTTGGGACCCGGTGGAAAACGCATCCTTCATGCCATGGCTGCTGGGTACGGCACTCCTGCACTCCGCTATCGTCACGGAAAAGCGGGACACGTTCAAAAGCTGGACCATTCTTTTGGCCATCCTGACCTTTTCACTGTCACTTCTGGGGACATTTATCGTCCGATCCGGCATTTTGACATCCGTTCACGCGTTCGCGGTCGACCCGGCGCGCGGCGTGTACATTCTCGGCCTTCTTGGCGTAACCATTGTCGGCTCACTGACACTTTACGCATGGCGCGCGCCTCAGCTTGGATCGGGTGGCGTATTTCGGCCGATTAGCCGCGAGGCGGGGCTTTTGCTCAACAACCTTCTGCTCGCGACCGCAACGGCGACCGTCCTTTTTGGAACACTCTATCCGTTGTTTGTGGAAGCGGTGACTGATGAAAAGATCTCTGTAGGACCACCGTATTTCAACGCGACGTTTATCCCTTTCATGCTGCCGCTAGTCATCATCATGGGAATTGGCCCATTCCTGTCTTGGAAACGGGCCGATCTTCCCGGTATCTGGCAGCGGCTGCGTTTGGTTTTTGGTATCGCGATTGGTGTTGCGGGGATCGTTTGGTACCTTCAGACAGACGGGCCCCTGCTTGCAGTGGTCTCAATAGGGATTGCAGCCTGGGTTTTTGTTGCAACGTTGCGCGAATGGGCGTTGCGCATCAAGCTCTTTGATTTACCCCTTTCACAGTCGCTGCGTCGCGCGCGGAACTTGCCGCGCGCTGCGCACGGTATGACGCTCGCGCATCTTGGCGTTGCAATGCTTGTGCTTGGGTTTGTAGGTTCCACAGCCTGGAAGGAAGAACGTGTTCTTTTCGCAGAACCGGGGACGACCGTGGAAATCGCCGGTTTTGAGGTAATATTCGACGGTGTCGAACGGTTGCGTGGTCCAAACTACATCGCACAACAAGGCCAGCTTCGCGTCTTGAAAGATGGACGGGAGATTACGCTTCTTCGTCCGGAGCGCAGAAACTATCCAGTTGCGGGGACGTCCACAACCGAATCTGCAATCCGATCAACGCTCAGAGGTGATCTCTACGTCACCATCAGTGAGCCTGCGACCGAAAAGGCGTCGGGCCAGTGGAATTTGCGCATTCTCTACGAACCACTGGTTAATTGGATATGGATCGGAGCGACGATGCTGGTGCTTGGCGGGTCCCTTTCGCTATCGGACCGCAGATTGCGGGTGGGTGCGCCGTCGCCAAAAAGCCGGTCGTCAGCGCTTCAACCGGCGGAATGATATGATGAAGAAAATCCTTCTCGCGATGCCAGCGCTGGTCGCAGTGGTCTTGGGTGGATTTTTGTTCTGGGGGCTCAACCCAGACCGAGATCCTAACGCAATTCCTTCCGCTTTGGTCTCCGAACCAGTTCCGGATTTTGAGCTTCCACCGGTAGAGAGCACGCAGACCCCCGGACTGTCGGCCGCAGCCCTTCGTAGCATTGGCGAGCCGGTTTTGGTCAATGTATTCGCTTCATGGTGCGTGCCCTGTCGTGCTGAGCATGCGGTGCTAACCAGGCTTGTTGAACAGGACGGTGTTCGGCTGATGGGGATTAACTACATGGACAAACCAGCAGATGCCGCAAACTGGCTGGAGGAGCTTGGCAACCCCTATGAGAGGATCGGATCAGACAGCGAGGGCCGGGTCGGTATCGAATGGGGTATTTCGGGGGTGCCTGAGACGTTTGTGATCGATGCGAACGGTATCGTAGTCTATCGCTACGTTGGTCCCATTGTGACGCCAGAGGCACAGGATGAAATTCGTGCTGCGTTGGCCGCAGCAGGTGGTCAATCATGAAGAGTTGGCTCTATTCACTGGTGCTGATGCTTTCCGCAACAACCGCGGCATGGGCTGTGGAGCCAGATGAGTTGCTGGATGATCCGGTGCTTGAGTCGCGCGCCCGGGAGCTCTCAAAGCAGCTACGCTGCGTTGTCTGCCAGAATCAGGATATCGATAGCTCAAATGCGGGTGTTGCCCGAACGATGCGCACCTTGCTGCGCGAACGTCTGATTGCAGATGAAACAAATGACGAGATCATTGCGTTTTTCGTAGATCGATATGGTGACTTCGTCCTGTTCAGGCCGCGACTGAAACCCGCCACGTATCTGTTGTGGTTCGGACCAGCGGTTCTTTTTGCCGTTGGGATTGGCGTTGTCTTTGTCACAATCAGGTACCGAAGCAGGGCCGTTCTTGATGGCACTGCTGATCCACTGAGCCCCGATGAAGAGCGTGAGTTCGAAGCCATTTTTCATGAAAATGAAGGACGGAGAGACCCATGATTTGGTTGGTGTTAGGCGCGATGGCATCCATCACTGTCCTTCTGTTCTTGTCCGGTCTCTATCGAACGGGTGAAGTCCTGAACAGAAAGGATGGAGCGTTGGTTATCCTCAAGGATCAGCTTTCCGAAATTGATACTGATCAAGAGCGGAATCTGATATCCGTTACCGAGGCCGACGCGGCCAGGGTTGAAATCAAACGCCGCATTCTGGCTGCCGGTCGGCTTGCGACACGTGAATCGTCGCGCGCAAGTGGGCGAAGCACCATCTTCGCGTCCGCCATTGCCACGCCATTGGTAGCCTTCGCTCTGTATTCTCAAATCGGCTCGCCACAGATCGAAAGCCAGCCTCTGGCGTCTCGCGCATCTGAAACCCAGGAAGCCGCAAACCTCTCAGAGTTGACCCAGAGACTAAAAACCCGGCTTGAAGCAGACGAGTCTGGTGGACCAAGTGATGGTTGGGTTCTGCTCGGTCAGACCTATATGCGTATGGCTCGTTACGATGATGCCGCCGATGCATTCGAACGCGTCACTGTCCGCGACAATGCAGATATCTCAACCCTATTGCTATATGCCGAGGCCTTGATCGCAGCCGAGAACGGGATCGTGACGCCGCAAGCGGAAAGCGTGATCGAACGCGCATCGGAGATGGACCCCGATGATCCAGGCCCAATTTTCTATAGAGCCCGGATCCTCGAACAGGACGGGGTTCCAGATGAAGCGAGGACGCTTTTGATCGAGCGCCTCAAGAGAGCGGATCGCGCCTATCCGTGGATGGAACTTTTCCTGTCTGTCGCCAACCGATTGGGGGAACAGGTTGGAGAGAGCCCTGTCACCCTAGCTGATTTCTTTCCGGACTCTCGGGACGCGCGTAGCCCCGGTGCGGCCGATATCGAGGCCGCTCAGGACATGTCGGTCGAGGAACGCAGCGCTTTCGTCCGCTCCATGGTTGACCGCTTGGCGGCGCGATTGTTGGATGACCAAGACAATCTTGAAGGATGGCTTCGGCTTGCGGAGGCGTACAGTGTATTGGGTGACTTTGATGCTGCCCAGAACGCCGCCGACAATGCGCGCACCTTGGCCGAAAGCCTTCCGGAAACCGACCCTATGCGTGCCGCCGCCACGGCCCGATTGGATCGGATCAACAAATAAATTGGGGCCGCGTGGTCTCAGATACATAACAGCTTTCCTTTCACCTGAAACTAAACCACTGTAGGTTCTGCCTCCCTTGAGCAATGCAACGGCACTATGTCATCGTTTTCGGACAGCGCTGAGATTGGCAGCCGACAGTGCTTCGAGAACGGCATCCGCAGATAGTAGTTCAGATAAAATGATACCTTCAGGAGCATCTGGACCGTAGACGATGTTGAGCGGAATTGCGTATCTGCCGTGCGCCTCGAGATAGGATTGGATTTTCGCGTCCGGTCGCGTCCAATCCGCGCGCATCGCAATCACGCCTTCCTCGCCAAGTGCTCCCAAAACTGGTTCACGATCCAGGACCAGGGTTTTGTTTGCTTTACAAGTGATGCACCAATCCGCAGTAACGTCCACGAAGACAGTTTTGCCCTGCGACACTTCACGCGCGATCCGGGACCGGTCGAACTCGACCCAGTAAGAAGTGATCGAGGCTGTTACATCATCGGAGCTTTTTGGCAGCAGTGCAGGGGCCGCCAACGTCATGCCCAAAACCGCAGTCATTCCCCACAGCAAACCGTTACGAGGCTGAACCTGATAGGCTCTCGCCGCCAGTACGATGAGCCCAAGACCCAGCAGCACCAGGCCTGTGAGAGTTGGCGACGTCACACCAATCAAGACCCAGCATAGCCATGCAACGGTTCCGGCAAGCAGCAATCCGAGAACGATCTTCACGCTTATCATCCAGGGTCCCGGTTTGGGCAGTCGAGACAGGAAACCAGGCCAAGCGGCAACCAGAATATATGGCAGTGCAAGCCCAATCCCCATCGCTGTGAAAACCGCAAGTATATCGCCTGTCGTGCCAGAAAGGGCGAAGGCAATGGCTGTCCCCAGCAACGGGGCTGAACAAGGCGTTGCAAGTATCGCAGCCAGAGCGCCGGTGGAGAAGTCTTCGGCATACCCCCGCCCAAAGCGGCCAGATAGCCTAACCATCCAGCTGCTGGGCAAAGAAATTTCAAAAACTCCAAACAAATTTGCCGCAAAGAGTCCGACAACGAGAATGAGTGCAATTAGGAAATATGCATTCTGAAACTGCACACCCCATCCAACGGCATATCCGAGCGTCTGCAGCGCTATGACCGCCAAGGCCAGCACCCACATAAAAGCAACAGTTCCCACAGCCGTAGCGAGAAATCCCGCGCGCAATTGTGAAAGGGAGCGATTCTTCATTCGGAGCGCCGACCCGAACTTAATCGATAGAACTGGCAAGACGCATGGCATTGCGTTCAGTATCAACCCTCCCAGGAAGGACAGCAAGAGAATCGGGAAAAACTGACCCCTATCTTGGCTGGTCTCGGATGCGTAAGGTGGCGCAGGTACAACGTCGGTAGTGTTCACATCATCGAATGTAACCGCGACACCCTCGTCTACGACCGTAATTCGAAGGGAGGTTTGTTCCTCGCTTAACGCGAGAATCGGGATACTTGCCCAGAGACCGGTGCGATCACTTGTAAGGCGGATGTCGGGTGCGCCGAATGCAGAGCCTGCACCAAACTCTGGAAAAAGATCGGGATTGTTCCAGCCAGAAGGCCGCGTCATTTGAACAACCAATGCCTGATCCTGCTTCAGCGATGCGCCCGAGACCGCTATTGCACTTTCTGGCCCTGCAACAGGTACGCGAGCGGCCCATGTCGCGATATCGGTCGCGGCTTTCGCATCGACGCCCGTTCCCAATGGCACAGGGAGTGTCAATTCAAACCTTTCCGGAATGCACACATTGGAGCAGATCAGCAGATCGACGAGTCCCTTCAGCTCGGCCGCTCTATCAGAGTTCGCAAGCCGCAACTGCAATGGAAATATTACTTGTTTGGCATAGCCGAAATTTTCAATTCCGAAGGCGCGGAAACGCGTGGGTGCGGGCCAAAGCATGTCGACGGATTCAAGGTTTGTGGACCCCTCCCAATCGATCTCTGGCGGCAGGCCAACCTCGCCTGGCGACCGCCAGTACGCTTTCCATCCTTCCTCCAGTTCAATCTTCAAACCCGCCGAAAGGAACTGCGATCCTGGGGCGATTCCTGCTTCCGCGACGATCAAACGTGCCGTCAGAACTTCGGAACGATACGCATTGGATTCCAAGGCGCGAACAGGGCTTGCCACAAAAACAAGAAAGAGTGCGAGACTGATAAGCAATCCCTGATACCCTGCCAAGGTTGTACGCATATTCTGACCTCTTTTTCTTCGCGCTCAGTCTCGGGAAGTTACAGCAACGTGCTAGTCCCGAACGCCTTTGTGACGGCGTCGACCCCTCAAACAGTGGGCAGAGCCAAGACTCCGACTAACTAGGCGACAGCGATGCTCGTCTGGGCTTCCTACAAAACAGTCGTTTTTCCGCGTCGAACGCAAGCTGGACCCGCTCTCCATGGTGTCGCGCTCTCAGGCTAGCGCCGTTTCAAGGTTAGTCCTTTTTTGTCTGTTCACGATACTTACGATAGTGCGCCCGTCGAGACCCGATGCTGGGCGACAAAATAGTCGCACCACAACAACGACCAGATGAAAACGAGCGCCGCGACGCCCGCCAATACCCATAGCACTTTTTGAAGACCTGAAAGCTTCACGCCGCTCCGCCCGAATTTGATTCTATATTTTAAGCGCGTTTACACCCTCTAGCTACTGTAGGTTCAAGACCTATTCTGGATGAAAGAGCGATGTTCACTGACCTGTGAGATGCCGAGCGGAACTTGTGCAAAAAAACGCTTGAAGCTACACGGGCTGTAGATAGTTTGGAGAGGTGATATGCTCACAATCGGCACTTTGGCAAAAAGGACCGGGACGAAGGTGCAGACGATCCGCTATTACGAGCAGATCGGACTCCTCCCCGAGCCCGGGCGATCGGCTGGCGGTCAGCGGCGCTATGGAGATAGTGAGCTTGACCGCTTGTCTTTCGTCCGGCATGCGCGGCAACTCGGGTTCTCGCTGGACGCAATCCGTGAGCTTCTTGATCTGAGCGATCATCCAGACAAGTCGTGCGCGGAGGCCGATGCCATCGCTCGCCGACAACTCAAGCAGGTTGAGCAACGTATGGCCCGACTTGAAGCCCTTCGGACAGAATTGCAGAGGATGGTGCATGAATGCAGCGGCGGGCACACGGCCGATTGCCGTGTGCTGGAGGTGTTGCGCGACCATTCCGAGTGCCTGACGGACCACGACGAGATCGGCGCCTGAGATGACCGCAGTGCTCGTCTATCCGCTCGCGGCCTTGGCCGAGATCGCCGGATGCTTTGCCATCTGGGCGTGGTGGCGTCTCGGCGCATCCGCCCTCTGGCTCGTGCCTGGCGTGGCCGCGCTGGTGGCGTTCGGCTGGCTTCTGGCGCAGGTCGACACCGTGGCGGCGGGACGCGCCTTTGCGGCCTATGGCGGGGTCTATATCGCGGCATCGGTTCTGTGGATGTGGCTCGCGGAAGGACACAGGCCGGATGGGTGGGACGTTCTGGGGACCGCGGTGTGCCTGGTTGGCGCCGCAATCATTCTGGCCGCCCCGCGCGGGGCGTGAAACGCGCGCTGGCGGCTCAAAAAGGTCGGCACGCTTGACCGACCACGGAGACATCAGTGCGTTCGCCTTTCAAATCTACGGATTCGCTATCTGCTGGCCGCATTCATGTGATAATGTCAGAGAACAGACCCGCTGCAGGTGTGGGCGCGAAGAATAACAACAATGGGAGTGAACCGCAATGAAGCAGAAAACCTTATTCGGACTCGCCGTGGCCGCAGTGCTCGGCCTGTCGGCGGCAGGTGCTGTGGCGCAGCAGCATAACGGTGGCTGGTGGGGCTCCGGCCACATGGGATCTGACCACATGCAAGGTTGGGGATGGGGTCATATGGGCCCTGGTCAACAAATGCGCATGCAACGGCATTGGACGTATATGAACGAAGGGGTCCCTACAGCCTATCGCGGCGCCCGCAGCACGGTACGCGGGACGGCACAGGTCATTGAGGAAGGCAAATCACTCTACGCGAACAACTGCGCAAGTTGCCACGGAGCACAAGGCCTCGGAGATGGTGACGCCGGGCGGTCACTGGTTCCGTCCCCGGCTCTTATTCAAAGCCTTGTTCAAATGCCCATGGCGGAAGATG
Organism: Roseovarius sp. MBR-51; assembly: GCF_053628575.1. Lineage (NCBI taxonomy): Bacteria > Pseudomonadati > Pseudomonadota > Alphaproteobacteria > Rhodobacterales > Roseobacteraceae > Roseovarius > Roseovarius sp. MBR-51. The sequence goes on along the minus strand of NZ_JBRJGQ010000016.1, from coordinate 28,070 downwards.
AATATCTTCTCTGGACGATTTTCGAGGGTGGCCAACGGTTCGGCACCGAAATGCCGGCCTTCGAGGGCAAACTGAGTGAAGACGACGTCTGGAAGATCGTTGCCTACATGCGTGCCGGATTTCCGTGATTGGCGGCTTGTACTGGATGCCGGCATAGTGGGCATTCTTAGTTCTTGAACCTACAGTCGCTGTAGCAATTATCTCTCTCCCATACCGATTCGAGGAGAGATGTCATGATCCACGCCGACCCATTGCTCGCCCCCACGTGCCTCCTTGATTTCGAGAGCCCGGCAATCGCGGCACTATTTGAAACCCGGGGCTGGAAAGCTCTGCCGCCTGACGCGCGGATCGGGGCCATCTACGATTTCGTCCGCAACGAAATAGCCTTCGGCTACAACCGCGCCGACGACATTCCCGCCTCTGCGGTGCTGACCGACGGCTACGGGCAGTGCAACACGAAAGGGACGCTTCTCATGGCACTGCTGCGCAGCGTAGGCATCCGCTGCCGACTGCACGGCTTCACCATCCACAAGGCCCTGCAGCGTGGCGTGGTGCCCGAATTAGTCTACCCCCTCGCACCGTCCGAAATTCTGCACTCGTGGGTCGAAGTCGAAACAGAAGAGGGCTGGATCAATCTCGAAGGCTTCATTCTAGACGCCACCTTCCTGCAGTCGCTTCAAAAGGAATTCAGCGAAACAGAAAGCCTTTGCGGCTACGGCGCTGGAACGGATTGCCTGAGTGCGCCACCAGTCAGTTGGAGCGGCGGCAGCACTTATATTCAGAAAACCGGTATCGTTCGTGATTTCGGAACCTTTGATACGCCCGACGACTTTTACGTGAAACATAGCCAGAATTTCGGATCTGCGCGTGATTTTCTCTATCGCCACGTCATCCGTCACTGGATGAATGCTCGGGTTCGCCGCATCCGTCGTGGAATGTTGCCAAAGGTCCCTGGACTCAGTCGACCGAACCACAGCCATGAGGAGAAGAACCGTGCCGCATGATCATGGCCATACCCACATTGATCCTGAATCAGGTGATCGTAGGGTCTCCATCGCAATCTGGGCCAACGGTCTTCTGACCGTCGCGCAGATCATTGGCGGCATCTTTTCCGGCAGCCTGGCGCTGATCGCCGATGCCCTGCATAATTTCTCGGACATGGCGTCACTGGTGATCGCATTCGTTGCACGCAAAATCGCTAGACGACCTGCCGATGAACGCATGACATTTGGCTATGGTCGGATTGAAATCGTCGCGGCACTCATCAACTACACGACCCTGATCCTGATCGGTTTCTACCTGAACTATGAGGGTGGCATGCGGATGATCGACCCGCCCGAGGTCGCTGGTTGGACAGTGGTGATCCTGGGCGGTGTGGCACTGGTCGTCGACACGTTGACGGCGCTGCTCACCTATTCGATGCAGAAAGGTAGTGTAAACATCCGTGCGCTTTTCCTGCACAACCTGTCGGACGCTTTGGCCTCTGTGGCAGTCATCATTGGAGGGTCCCTGATCATCCTCTACGACATGCGATGGGTCGATCCAGCAATCACCATCGGCATTGCCCTATACATCCTCTATCTGGCTTTTACCGAGATCGGCGGCCCGATTCGAACCCTGATGCTTGGCAGCCCTCCCGACATCGACAACGCAGCCGTCGTGGAGGCGATGCGGAATGTCGATGGTGTCGCGGACGTTCACCACGTGCATTTGTGGCAGATGCAGGAGCACAAGCCGGCGCTGGACTGCCACGTGGTGCTGACAGCGGACGGCTGGGGTGAAAACGAAAAGATCAAGGCTGCGATCAAGGACCGGCTGAAGGAAGACTTCAAAATCACCCATTCCAGCCTGGAGTTCGAGCACGAAGACCGCGCGCATGAAAATGCCGACCTCTACGGTCACCGCAAGCCGGAAGAGGAGGAGAACCATGTTCACCAGGATCATAACAGGTCATGACGACGTGATTGGCATCGCCTGCGAGTGCAAGCTCAGCGAAAGCTGACCTGAAACGGATGCACGCCTGCTTCAAGAGCGTTTTTCTGAGACAAGCAAGCCTCGCAAGGTCCTCGAACTCACGAGGTTCGAAGCCTTCAAGGTTTCGCCTGCTATTGAGCCAGTCCAGAACTGCTGAGAGGCCGACTTCATCCTATCCGCCACACAGATTTAGGCAGAACCAATTTTAGGGCGATTCGAAACTCATATGACGATCAAGATGGGCACCTTTGAGGGTGAATGTGACACGGGCGAAGTGAACGGCACGGCTGAGGCGCTCTAGGTCAACTTGAGGATCGAGGCCTGACTGGACTGAGTCCGGCTGCGGCCCGATTTTTGTAGGAGAATGAAGGGATGAGACAAGTCTCGCATCGCGGCTTCAACGGTCCAGCGATCCGATCGTATCGAGAACGGGACAGTCGGGGACGTCGTCGCCGGAGCACCTGCCGGCGGTCTCGGCGAGAACGAATTCAATGCGTTGAAGATCTTCGATCCTCGCGCGGACATCGGCAAGGTGGCGCTCCGTCCGCTCCTTGACCTCGGCGCAGGTCGGCGCGGCACCGTCTTCGAGCCCCAACAGCCCGCGAATATCCTCCATCGAGAACCCGAGTTCGCGGGCGCGCAGGATGAAGCGAAGGCGTGTGACGTGTGCGGCGGAATATGTCCGGTAGCCTGCGGCGCTGCGCGGCGGGTCGGGCAGCAGGCCGGTTTTCTCGTAATAGCGGATCGTCTCGATGTTGCATCCGGTCGCCCGGGCCAGGTCTCCGCGTGTGAAGCCGCTCTCGCGCTCGTGATCGGTCATGGGCAATTTTCCTCTTGAGCCTGTAGTTGCTACAGACCCTACACCCATCGTCAATCACAGACGAGAGGTGCGCGACATGGCGCTGACGGACGACAGAACGGACAGCACGGGCGCGGATCGTCTGATGGGGCTCGAGGGGCTGGACCCCGGCGACCTTGCCAAGGCGGAGGCTGACCTGGCTGCAAAGGGCCGTACAGCGCTTTATGCCGCCATTGACGGGCGGGTTGCCGCCGTAATCGCCGTGGCCGATCCGGTGAAATCCGCCAGCGCCGAGGCGATCCGCGCCCTGCACGGCATGGGCCTTCGCGTGGCGATGATCAACGGCGACAAGCGCGAAACGGCGGAGGCCATTGCCCGCGAGGTCGGGATCGACACGGTGATCGCGGGTGTGTTGCCGGATGGCAAGGTGGCCGCGCTCGACACGTTGCGTGAGGGCAGGGCCCGCGTGGCCTTTGTCGGTGACGGGATCAACGATGCACCCGCGCTGGCCCATGCGGATGTGGGCATCGCCATCGGCACCGGCACAGACGTGGCCATCGAATCCGCCGATGTGGTGCTGATGTCGGGCGACCTGCGCGGCGTGGTGAACGCCGTTCAGGTGTCCCGCCACACGATGCGCAACATCCGGCAGAACCTGTTCTGGGCCTTCGGCTACAATGCCGGTCTCATTCCGGTGGCGGCAGGTGTGCTTTATCCAGCGTTCGGGCTGCTTCTTTCCCCGGTTCTGGCGGCGGGGGCGATGGCGCTCAGCTCGGTCTTCGTGCTGACAAACGCGCTGCGTCTGCGCAGATTGCGCCCGGAGATGGATGAAGGTGAGCGCGCCGGCACCTCAAATAATACGCACGCAGCCCAACCAGCCCCGGCAGAATAGGAGACACGCCATGAATATCGGAGATATCGCGCGGATCACCAATCTGCCCGCCAAGACAATTCGCTATTATGAGGATATTGGCCTGGTGAATCCGGCACGCGATGACAACGCCTATCGCCGGTTCAACGAAACCGATGTGCATAAGCTGGGGTTTATCGGACGCGCAAGATCACTCGGCTTCACCATTGATGATTGTCGTGCTCTTCTGGCTTTGTATGAGGACAAGGCCCGCGCCAGTGCGGACGTCAAAAAGATCGCGCAACATCATCTCGACCTTATCGACGCGAAGATAACCGAGTTGAAAGCGATGCGCACAACGCTTGGCCACCTGATCGAGAATTGCCCGGGAGACCACCGGCCGGATTGTCCGATCCTCGAGGATCTGGCTTTGATTTCACAGAAAGAGCCAGGCTGATGCAAGCCGTGTACCCGAAAGGCCAGATAGTCGCAGCGCGACAGGTCACAGGGTCGTGGCTGGACTCGCGCTCGCGCTCAAACTATTGTTTACTCATGCGTCGATATTCCTCCATGTTGCTTTTAGCCTTTCTCGCGATTTTCGCTGCGGGAAATATCGCGCATGCGGTAAATGCCAATACTATGGCGCTGGACATGGCCCTGATGGATGGCAGCCCGATGTCCATGGAGGATTGCCAAGGCTGTCCGACAGATGGCGAGGGTGCCGCAGATTCGACAGTGTGCCAACTCGATTGCACTGCCCCCGGTGTGGTGACCCTGACGTCATCCGCGTCTCTTGAATTCCTGATGCCGATTATTCGCCAGGATCGCCCCCTGAGCGTGACTGCGCCGAATGGTCTGCGGGCACCGCCGGATCCGTTCCCACCCCGACACCTTATCTGATCCGACGCCACGGGCGCTGACGCCAGCGTTTTCGTGACAGTCGGACTGCGTCTTCTGGAACCTGAACGGTTTCGGGACGCACTCGATCGCGTGACCTCAGCGCGACCCCCAATGGTAGAGATCAGATGAGACAGACACATGAAATCGACATTCACACCGGCGCTGTCGCGCCGCGGCTTTCTGGCCGGTAGTGCTGCGGCAGGTGCAGCAGTTTCTGCGCGCCCGGCCTGGGCGAACATTACAACGCCCTTCACCCTGCGCGCCGCTCCTGGACGGGCGCGGCTTGTTCCCGAGCCCTGGGGCGAGACTGACATCTGGTGCTATGGAGGCACCGTTCCGGGGCCCGAGATCCGGGTGCGGCAAGGCGACCGGCTGCGAATCGCGGTCGAGAACGCGCTGGATGAGGGTACCACCGTGCACTGGCATGGACTGCGGGTGCCCAACGCTATGGACGGCGTGCCGCATCTAACGCAGGCCCCGATCGCGCCGGGCGAGACCTTTACCTACGACTTCGATGCGCTGGATGCCGGAACGTTCTGGTATCACCCGCATCAGCGCAGTTTCGAGCAAGTCGGGCGCGGGCTTTACGGTGCGTTGATCATCGAAGAAGCAAACCCGCCCCGCGTGGACCGCGAGATGGTCTGGGTTATGGACGATTGGCGGCTGACCCAGGAGGCCGGGATTGCCGAAGACTTCGGCGGGTTCCACGACATGAGCCATGCCGGGCGGTTGGGTAATACCGTCACGATCAATGGACGCGTGCCGGATGCTGTGCCGGTGCGGGCGGGCGAACGCGTACGCCTGCGTCTGATCAATGCCGCCAATGCCCGCATCTTCGCGCTGGATTTCGGCGATCTGGCACCGCAGGTCATCGCACTTGACGGCCAGCCAGTCACACCGCATGTGCCGCAGGACGCGCGCGGATGGGTGGTGATCGGCCCGGCGATGCGGGTCGATCTGATGATCGACATGACGGGCGCGCCGGGCGAGACCCTGACGATCACCGACCGGTTCTTCTCGGACCGGAATTTCGAAGTAGTCGATCTGGCCTATTCCGAGGCGCCCCTGCGCGATGCGCCGCCCGACTGGGACATGTCGCTGACCCCCAACCCGCTACCCGAGCCCGACCTGGCCCGTGCCCACCGTCATGAGGTGACCTTTACCGGCGGCATGATGGGCGGGATGGTCGAGCGCGAGATGGGCCTTTCCGGTAGTGGTGGCATGATGGGCGGCGGGATGATGAGCCGGATGCACGACGGCGGCATCTGGTTCGTCAACGGCGTGGCGGCGGAGGGCCATATCCTCGACCCGATGCTAACGCTGGAAAGCGATGCAAGCCACGTCATCGCCATGACCAACGCCACGGCGTTTCACCATCCGATCCACCTGCACGGGCATTCCTTCCGCGTGATCAGCCGCAACGGCGTGCCTACTGCGTATCGTGAATGGCAGGACACGGTGCTCATGGCCCCGCGCGAGCGGGTCGAGATCGCCTTCGTCGCCGACAACCCCGGCGACTGGATGTTCCACTGCCACATTCTCGAGCATCAGGCTGCGGGCATGATGGGTGTGATCCGTGTGGCGTGAGGAGAGCAAGATGATGACCATGAATGACCCTATCACAAGACCACTCGGACGGCGCGGCGTGCTGGCCCTGCTTGGCGGTGTGGCCGCCGCCGGGCTGCTGCCAGCGCGGTGGGTGCGCGCCGAAGACACGTCACACTCTGCTCTGGCGTTCGACGGTGATGCGCTTGTCGTGGCTGGCGCGCAGGTGTTGCGGTTTGATCCGTCCGGCGATGCAATCCTTCTGCCAGCACCGCGCAGCCCGATCCGGGCGCTGGCCTGTCACTCAGACCGGCCGGGGCGGCTTTTCGCGGCGCTGGAGGGGGGCGGTCTGGACCTCTCCGACGATGGGGGCCGAACATGGGCTGCGGCCTCGGGCGGCTTGCCGCTTGCGCAGGTCACCGCGCTCGCCATTGCGGCGGGGGCACCGGACACGGTCTATGCGGCGCTTGCGGGCGACGGGCTGTGGCGCAGCGAAGATGCGGGGACCAGTTGGTCTTTCGTGATGGATCGCCCCTGGCTTGCCGAGACCGAGCGCGAGGTGCTGACCCTTGCTTCGGTCAATCTCGCCAGCGGTATGGGCGGTATCTGGATCTACGCAGGGACCAATCAGGGCGTGACCCGAGTGCCTGACTGTTTCTGCCGCTGGCAGGACGTGGTGGCGGGTGACGCGATGGATGCGCTGGCGGCGGGCACGCCGCCCGCACCCGAGGCACCGTTGCCTAGGGGCGAGCCCGTCAGAGCATTGGTTTCCGCCTATAGCGCCCCGGAACGGCTTTACGCGGCCCTGCCGTCCGGGCTTTGGGCCTCTGTCGATGGCGGCGTGGCTTGGGAAAACAGGTCCAGCCTGCATGCACGGGCGCTTGCCGTTGATCCGGCAGACCCGAACCACATCGCCGCCACCTCTGAAACTGAATTGAAACACAGCCGGGACGGGGGTGCCACATGGGCCACCCTTGCGGCTTTCTGAGAAAGGAACATCGATCATGAAAAAGATGCTTGCCATCACACTGGGGATCGCCGCCGCCGCTACAGCCGCCTATGTCGCGACCGACAGCGATACCCGTCCGACCCTTGTCGCATCCGCCGCCGCACAAAGTGCCGAGCCTGTTACCATCTGGCGGGATCCCGGCTGCGGTTGCTGCGACGCTTATGCCGAATATCTGCGTGCCGAAGGCTTTGCGGTCGATGTGATCGACGACCGCGATTTCGACCAAAGGTCGGTCGAGATGGGCGTGCCCGAGCGGGGCATCGGATGTCATCTCGCCATGATCGACGGCTATGTCGTCAGCGGCCTCGTGCCGTCCGAGATCATCGAGCGGTTGCTGGACGAACGTCCCGACATCACTGGCATCACCCTGCCGGGCATGCCCGGCAACGCGCCGGGGATGGCACCTGCGAAAACCGGAACCCTGCGCACCTATGCCTTCGGGCCGGACGGCGTGGCGGTTTATTCCGATGAATGACGGTGCGGGCCTGTTGGCTGACACGTTCGGGACAGCGGTTGCAATCCTCGCGGTGACTCTCGGACCCATTCTGGCCGTGGCTGCGCTTTGCCTCGTGGTCCGCGAAATCTGTAAATACTTTAGGAGTTCAACATGAACGGAACTGTAGATGGCCCGGGAACGGGCTTCATGGCTGAGTGCATGGGCCAGATGATGGGTGGGCCCATGATGGGCATGATGTTGGGGGGTGGGGTGGTCTTCCTGCTGCTGATTGCGGTGCTGATCCTCGCGGCGGCCGCGCTGATCAAATATCTGCGGCGGCCAACATGACACGCGTTGGATTGGTTTCCGGAGGCGCCCTCGTACTGATCGCGGGCGTGGCCGCCTGGGTCGTGGCGGCTGAGCCGCGGGACATCCCGGAAGGGTTGACCTTTTTGGGCGCGCCGGTGACGGCCGAACAGGTCGCACTCGGGCAGGATCTCTATTCCGCCAATTGCGCGTCCTGTCATGGGGTCAATCTTGAAGGTCAGCCGGATTGGCGCAGGCGGAACGAAGACGGTCGCATGCCCGCGCCGCCGCATGACGCCAGCGGTCATACCTGGCACCATGCCGACCGGCAGCTGTTCACAATCACAAAACTGGGCGTCGGCGCGATTGTCGCCGGCTACGAAAGCGACATGCCCGCCTTCGAAGGCATCCTCTCGGACGACGAAATCACTGCGGTGCTGGCCTACATCAAGAGCACCTGGCCCGAGCGCGAGCGCGGGTTTCAGGCAGAGGTAACAGCCAATGACGGAGACGGATCATGACCGCGGGGGCACAGCCAACCAAGCGGCGGGTCTCGCCGCTGGCGGTGTTGCCCGTCGTGATCTTTGCAGGACTTGGCGCCGCCTTGTTCTGGGGGCTGTTCAACAACGATGATCGGCTGCCCTCGACACTGATCGGCAAGCCGGTTCCGGACTTCGATCTGCCACCAATCGAGGGGCGCAGCGATGGGTTGACCACTGCCGATCTAGCCGGCGAGGTGTCGATCGTCAATGTCTGGGCGTCCTGGTGCGTACCTTGCAGGGTCGAGATGCCCTTGCTGGTTGAACTGGCAGCCACCGGTTCGGTTCCGATCTACGGCATCAATCACCGCGACCCACCCGGCGCGGCGCTGGCCTTTCTGGACGAGCTCGGCGATCCCTATACCGGGATCGGGGCCGACCGGAACGGACGTGCTTCCATCGATTGGGGCGTCTACGGCCTGCCGGAAACCTTCGTGATCGATGCTGAGGGACACATCGCCTACAAGCATGTCGGCGCATTCGGCCGTCGCGCGCTGGAGGAAGAGATCCTGCCCGTTGTTCGCCGGTTGCAAGCGGAGGATGGAACATGAGGCGCCGCGACCTGCTGGCCGGTGCGCTGGCTTTTGCTGCGACACCCGCCGCCGCACGCCCGGTGATGCCGCTGCACGAGAGCCCGCGCGAGATGCTCTCGCCGCCCTTCGTGGACGGGGACGGGCGTGACCTCACCTTGGCGGATTTCCACGGTCGCGTGGTGTTGCTCAATATCTGGGCCACCTGGTGCGCGCCTTGCCGCGAGGAAATGCCGACGCTCGATGCGCTGCAGGCGCGGCTTGGTGGCGACGATTTCCATGTCCTGCCGCTGTCTATCGACCGAGCGGGGCTGGGACCGGTGCGGCGCTTCTACGACGAGATCGGCATCCAGCATCTGGAGCTGTACCTTGCCGAGGACATCCGCGCGATGCTGGCCTTTGCCGTCATCGGCCTGCCGACAACGATCCTGATCGACCGGCAAGGGCACGAGTTGGGCCGACTTTCCGGCCCGGCTGACTGGGACAGTCCACGCAACATCACGCTCTTCGAGACAATCATAGCAAAAGGATAAGACCCACCATGACCAACATACCTCTTGTGCGTCGCCGTCAGGCCGCACCCGCGCGCTGGCCATTCAGCCGCCGTCAGACCGTGATCGGGGCGATGATCGCGGTCGGGGCGGGCCTTTGGTTCAACTGGGGCTGGCTTGCCGCGATCGGCGTCGCCCCCCTGATCGTGAGCCTCGCCCCCTGTGCGGTGATGTGCGCCACGGGATACTGCGTCATGTGCAAAAGCAAGGACTGTGACACGGAAAAGAGCCCGGCCGATATGCCGGATATGACGAGGGACTGATTTTTCAACACAACCCAAGGAGACGACCATGAAAACGACCAAGATACTGTGCCTTCTTGCCACCTTCGCAGCCTTTATCGCGGCCCCGATGGCATTTGCGCAGGACGACACCGCGCCCGCACCGATGGATGGGCAGATGATGCAAGGTGGCGGCATGATGGGGGATATGTCCGGCATGCAGAACATGATGGGCATGATGCAGCAGATGGGCCCGATGATGGAGACCTGCTCCGAGATGATGCAGGCGATGTCTGATCAACCGCATCAGGGCATGCCAGAGCAAAAAGGGTGACACTTGCGCGGGCTTCGTCCTGACATGGCCCGCGCGACCATACTGAAAGCAAACCGATGACAACAACAAACATATCCATGAGCACCCTGCGCCGTAGTCTCTGGGCGTTGACAGGCGTTGCCGCGCTCGGGCTCGGGGCTACCTTCCTTTGGCAGGCACAGACCCCGCAGGACCTGCCCGCCCCCCGCATCACCGGCGAGGCAGCGATCACCAATGCCTATACCATGACCGACCATACCGGACGTGCCGTGACTGCGGACAGCTTCGACGGCCAGTGGCAGCTGGTGTTCTTCGGCTTCACCCATTGCCCCGATATCTGCCCGACGACGCTGGCCTACATGGCGCAGGTCATGGATGAACTGGGGACTCATGCCGCGCAGGTGACGCCGATCTTCATCACCGTGGACCCGGCCCGTGACACGGCGGATGTCATGGCCGCCTATGTCGAAGCCTTCCATCCCCGCATGGTCGGCCTGACCGGAACCGAGGCGCAGGTCGCCGAAGCTGCGGGAAATTTCCGCGTCTGGTATGAGCGCGCCGAGGATGCCAGCATGCCCGACGGCTACTCCATGGCCCATGCCGGGCACATTTATGTCATGGCACCGGATGGCCGCTTCGTCGACGTCTGGCTGGAGGGCGACACGCCCGCCGAAGCCTTTGCAGCCGATCTGCTGACCCTCATTCAATCGACAGGATCTTCATCGTGAGAAACATTGCATTGGCCGTCTTTTGTGCGGCCCTGCCGACCATCGCCGCCGCCGAAGTGACGGTGTCCGAGCCGTGGGCGCGCGCCAGCATTCTGGCCAACCGCCCCGGTGCCGCCTACCTGACACTGCAAAGCGATGTCGCGGACCGGCTCATGTCCCTTCGGACGCCGGTCGCAGGTCAGGTGATGCTGCACGGCACTGAGACGGACGCAAACGGCGTCGCGCGCATGGCCCATATCGAGGCGCTCGATATCGAACCCGGCACCCCCGTCACCTTTGCCCCCGGCGGCATGCACCTGATGCTGATGGGTCTGGCCGCGAAGCTGGAGGAGGGCAGTACCTTCCCCCTGACCCTGACCTTCGAGAATGCCGGGGAGATCACGGTCGAGGTTCAGGTTCTCGGCATTGCCGCGACCGGACCGGAGGGCGCGGAATGAAAGGAATCCTTGTTTGTATTGTGCTTGCCCTGTCGCCGGTGCCGGGATTCGCGCACCATCCGGGCGAGCGGATCGACGAGGTGATGGCCGCGCGTGAACCTGCTTTCGAGCCGACCGACCTGCGACGCACCCCGCATCTGCGCGGGACCGAGGCCGAAGGCGCGCCACTGCGTCTGGACGCCTTGCAGGACCGGATCATCGTCATCAGCTTCGCGCCCGAGGGCTGTGGCGCACCCTGCGGGGCGCAGCAGGCGCTGTTGCGCGAGGTGCAGGCAGGCGTGAATGTCACGCCAATGCGCGAGATGGTCACCTTCCTCACCATTGGTCCCGCAGGAGAGGGCTGGGACAGCACGAACTGGCACGCAATTTCTATCGAGGGCGGTATCCCTGAAGCTGCCGATGACTACGCCGCCCTGTCGAGCCGCGACACCGACGGACCGATGATCCATGTCATCGACCGTGGCGGGCGACACGCTGCGATCTTCCACGGCGCGGAATTCTCCCATGTGAACCTCATTCTCTACATCAACGAATTGACCAACGCAGCACCGCCGCCCGAACCGGGCCTTCTTGAAAGCATCTTCGGAGCCTTCCGATGACAGCAGTCCCGTTCACAGAAGTCAGGGAGTCGCACAATTGGCTGGGTGCGCTGCGCCGGTATTTCGTCTTCTCCGCTATCGCGCACCTTATCTGGGAATTCGCGCATATGCCGCTCTACACGATCTGGCTGACCGGAACGCTGGGGGAGATCATCTTTGCGGCGGTTCACTGCACCGGTGGCGATATCCTGATCACGCTCAGCACCTTCTTTCTGGCGCTTCTGCTGCTCGGCCGACCCACGTGGCCGCAGACGCAAGGGCCCCGTGTTCTGCTTGCTGCGCTGATCTTCGGTCTCGGCTACACGATATTCAGCGAATGGTTGAACATCGAGATCCGTGAAGCCTGGGCTTACCGCGATCTCATGCCAGTCATTCCCGTGATCGACGCAGGGCTGAGTCCTGTTCTGCAATGGGTGGTCATTCCGACTGCGGCCTATTCCTATGCTCTTGGCTGGTGGCCGTGGCGACAGAGAACGCTGGAGGCTTCGCATGGCTGACCTCTCGCTCATCGGCATGACTGCGGCTCTTCTTGCAGGTGCAATATCTTTCGTCTCACCTTGCGTACTCCCGCTCGTGCCCGGCTATGTCTCCTATATCGCGGGGCGCTCGGTGGGCGGCGCAGTGACCCCGGGCCGCGGCCAGGTTGTCTGGCTCAGCCTTTGGTTTGTGCTCGGATTCTCCACGATTTTCATGATCCTCGGGGCCTCTGCCACGGCCCTCGGGCAATCATTGCTGCGCTGGCGGTACGAGCTCAACTTCCTCGGCGGTGGGATCATCATCCTGTTCGGGCTCTTCATGCTGGGGGCGGCACGTATTCAGGCGATGGAGCGGGATTTTCGGTTCCACCTAGACCTGCCGGGAGGACGCCCGACGGGCTCTTACGTGCTTGGGCTCGCCTTCGGCTTTGGCTGGACTCCTTGCATCGGCCCAATCCTCGGTGCGATCCTGACGGCGAGCGCGACAAGTGCAACGATTGGGCAGGGCGTGACACTGCTTGCGATCTACTCCGCCGGACTTGGCATCCCGTTCCTGATCGTCGCCGCGTTCACCGACCGCCTTACGGGTCGTTTGCGTGGCGCGGGACGTGTGGGCCGCCGTCTGCATCAGGGTGCGGGCGTGGTGATGATCCTTATGGGGATCGCCATGATAACCGGTCAGCTCAGCGCGCTCTCATACTGGTTGCTTGATGTGTTTCCAATGTTGGGAAAGATCGGGTAAACCAGAACCTTTCAATCATTTCATATCCCTTGCGTCACGTTTAAATTGGCGTCTTTTATGTCAGGCTCCAATTGATCACTCGGCAGCGGTGATATGACCGCAAAGCTGGCTACAAGATGAACTGGTGATTGATTCCGATCCAGCGAGGAACCGATGCGGTGTAGCGGTCATACTCAGGCCCGATCGCCGCGCGCAGGGCCGTTTCTTCCGACCGAACTTGTGTGCTGGCCGACCAGAGAAACAGGATTAGCGCGATGAGTGTCGGGACTGATGGAACCGCAATAGCAACACCCGCCAACAGGGCCGCTTGCCCCACAAAGGTCGGGTTGCGGCTGAAACGGTAGAGCCCGCCCGAGACCAGATCGCCCGTCTCGCCGCCCACCACGCCGACGCGCCAGGATGATCCCATCGACATCTGCGCGGCAAAGGCCACCATCGCGCCAAGCCCCGCGACAAAAACCCCGATCAGGCCAAGGAGGACGGCGCGCCCCTCGGTCCAAAGCGGATCGATCTTGTGCAGGATAGGCACGGCGAGCCAGAGAAGCGGCCCGAAGAACGCCAGGGCAAAGGCCACGCGGAACCCGATTGCCGCCAGCCGGTCGCGTCCGGTCGCACGGTCGAACAGCCAGACCGGACGCCCCGCCGCTTGTGCGGCCAGCGCGCTGCCCCAGAAGAACAGTGCCAGATAGCCGAAGAGAAGGGCCAGTGCGGCCCAGCCAAATCCGGAGATCATCGATTACGCCTCGCGTTCAGGGTTGAACCGCAGCAGGCGCAGGGCGTTCAGCGTCACAAGCACGGTTGCACCGGTGTCGGCGAGAATTGCGATCCATAGGCCGGTAAGACCGAGGACCGAGGTCACGAGGAACACGGCCTTCAGCCCCAAAGCGATGGTCACGTTCTGGCGGATGTTGGCCATTGCCGCGCGCGACAGGCGGATCATTGCAGGAATGTCAGTCACCCGGTCGCGCAGGATCGCCGCATCGGCGGTTTCCAAAGCTACATCGGTGCCTGATCCCATGGCCACGCCGACCGATGCTTGCTTCAGCGCGGGCGCGTCGTTGATGCCGTCGCCGATCATCATGACTCCGCCTTTGGAGCCGATCTCGCGGATGTAGGCGAGCTTGTCCTCGGGCATCATGTCGGCTTCGAACTTCAACCCGAGGCTTCCGGCAATCGCGGCGGCCGTGCGCGGGTTGTCCCCGGTCAGGATCACCGATGTCACCCCCATGGCAGTCAACTGGCGCACCGCGTCTTTGGCATCCGCACGCGGCTCGTCCCGCATGGCGATCAGGCCCAGCGGGGTCTTTTCGCGGAACACGGCGACGGCGGTCTTGCCGTCCTCTTCAAAGATCGTGGCCTGCCGCAGGCCAAGACCATCGAGCCCGCCGTTTTCCATCGCGTAACGGGGTGAGGACACATAGGCCGCAGCGCCGCCCACGATTGCAACAACGCCTTTGCCCATCAGCGCTTTGGCGTCTTGCGCGGGCAGCGCGGAAACGCCCGCGTCCTTCGCCTTGTTCAGGATCGCAATCGCCAGCGGGTGGCTCGATCCTGTTTCGACGCCCGCAGCAACGGCCAGAAGCTCGGCCTCGGTCGTGGACCCGAACGGCACCACATCCGTCACCTGCGGGCGGCCATGCGTCAGCGTCCCGGTCTTGTCGAAGGTCACGACATCCACCTTCGCCGCCGCCTCGATCACAGCGCCGCCCTTCATCAAGAGCCCGCGGCGCGCCCCGGCGGACATGGCCGAAGCGATGGAGGCGGGCACCGAGATGACCAGCGCGCAGGGGCAACCGATCAAGAGGAGCGCGAGGCCGCGGTAAATCCACGTATTCCAAGGCTGACCAAAGGCCAGCGGCGGCACCACGATCACCAGCGCGGCAACCGCGACAATGGCGGGCATGTACCAGCGGCTGAAGCGGTCGATGAAGCGCTCGGTCGGCGCGCGGGCCTCCTCGGCCTCTTCGACCAGGCGGATGATGCGCGCGATGGTGTTGTCTTCCGCGCCCTTGGTGACCTTTACCCGCAGCGCCGCCTCGGTGTTGATTGCGCCTGCAAAGACGGCATCTCCCGGCCCGCGCGACTTGGGCACGCTTTCGCCAGTGACCGGGCTTTCATCCACCCCCGAGGTGCCGTCCATGATCTCGCCATCGGCCGGAATCCGGTCGCCGGGGCGGACAAGGACGGTCTGGCCGATGGTCAGGCTGGCAGCCGGCACCTCACGCGTTGTGTCGCCGGTGACCAGTTGCGCGGTCTTCGGGACAAGGTTCGCCAGCGCCCGGATCCCGTCGCGTGCCTTGCCTGCGGCCACGCCTTCCAGCACCTCGCCCACGGCGAAGAGAAAGACCACGAGCGCCGCCTCCTCGGCCGCATTGATGAACAGCGCACCGATGGCGGCTATGGTCATCAGGCTCTCGATGGTAAATGGCTGACCCATCCGGAGCGCCGCAAAGGCACGCTGCGCCACCGGGGCCACGCCGATCAGACAAGCCGCGACAAAGGCCCATTTGCCGATCTCGGGTGCAAGATACTCGATGATCCACGCGGCCCCCAGCAGAAGCGCGGTGAAGATGACAAGCTTGCCCTTACCCGTCTGATACCAGCGCTTGCCGCGATCTGCGGGGTCGTCATGGACATGGCCGGGGCTGCCGTGCCCGCTGTCGTCGGTATTTGCACTGGCCATCGCTGCCCGGCCGTGGTCGTGGCCCGCAGCGTCCTCAGGTTCGGCCACGGGGGCGGCGCCGGGCAGAACGAAGTCCTTCTTCGCGCCCGCCTTGCGGGGCTCGATCCCGTAGCCAAGGGCTCGCACGGTCTTCTCGACCTTGTCGCGCCCGGTCTGCGCCTCATCAAGCGTCAAACGCAGACGTTCCGACATGATCGCAACCTCTACACCGCTGACGCCGGGAAGCCGCGCCACCGCATCCTTGATCTTGGTCGCACATGACCCGCAGTCCATGCCGGACACGGTCCAGTCGCAGGATGTTTCGCTTGTTGAACCTGTCATCGTATTCCCTCCTGCCCAGAAGCGGGCAGTTGCCTTCATCGAATCAGGAACCTAATGTCTCTAGCAACTATAGCTTCAAGGGGAATCTGATGCTGACCATCGGAAAACTGGGCGAGGCCGCCGGGGTGAAGGTTCCGACGATCCGCTACTACGAGCAGATCGGCCTGCTCCCAGAAGCCGAACGCAGCGCGGGCAATCAGCGGCTCTATGGACGCAAGGCGATGGAGCGTCTGGCGTTCATCCGGCATGCGCGCGATCTGGGCTTCACGCTGGAAGCCATCCGCGATCTCCTCAGCCTATCGGACAGACCGGACCACTCCTGCGCTGCCGCCGACGCCATCGCAAGGTCGCAACTGATCGAAGTCGAAAGCCGCCTTGCGCGACTGACCGCGCTGAAGGCCGAACTCGAGCGCATGGTCGTTCAATGTGCGGGTGGCAAGATTGCCGATTGCCGCGTCATCGAAGTTCTGGGCGACCATTCGCTTTGTGCGACCGATCATCGGCATCCGGAGACAGAGGCGACGCAATGACAGCACCCGCAACGCTCGCCATCTACGCCGGCGCCGCTCTTGCCGAGATCGCCGGTTGCTTTGCGGTATGGGCTTGGATGCGGCAAGGAGCGAGCCCGCTCTGGCTGGTTCCTGGGATCCTCAGCCTTGCGGTCTTTGCCTGGCTGCTTACTCTCGCGCCATCGGATTTCGCGGGGCGCGCCTATGCGGCCTATGGCGGTGTTTATATTGCCGCTTCGCTTTGCTGGCTTTGGATTGTCGAGAAGCAACGCCCGGATGCGTGGGACATGACCGGTGCCGCGATCTGTGTGCTTGGCGCGGCAATTATCCTCTTTGCGCCCCGGGCAGCATGAGCTTCAACTGCACTCCGTTCAACCGGATGTGCGTTGCCGATTTTTTCTTCTCATGTCATGCATTCTGAATGTCGTGGATAGTCCGTCCCTTTTTAGCAGTGCTTTTGGCTGTGTCCCTGTTCGGGGCCACAGTCAGTGAGGTATCAGCGGGACTTGCGGCAGAGATTGCGGCAGCTGCCGACCCTTGCTGCGAGGGCGATTGCCCTGATGACATGGCATGCGGCGTCGCCTGCGAAATGATGGCGCGTGGCGGAACGACAATGCTCGCGCTGGTGCAAGTCCCCGGGCTTTCTTTTGCTGGCCGGGACTCCGCTGCAGTCCTGATGCTGCCTGACAGGCATCCACCCTCCGGGCTTGCACCGGATGGCTTGAGGCGACCTCCCCGCGTTTGACCCTGCCGCGTGCGTGCGCACGCGGATGATGCCGTTTGCACCTGCGCCAATTGGCTTCGCGGGTGCGCTATCGCTGCAATCAAAGGGTCTTCCTCATGACACATATGTTCCGCCGCATCTGCGGCTCCGTTCTGGCACTTCTCATCGGCGTATCTGCCCTGTGGGCAGGTGCAGACGACTACCTTTTCGAAATCGTCTCGACGGACCACCGTGTCGGATCAGGGGTGACGATTGAACTTCGTCTGACTGACCTTCGCACCGGCCAGCCGGTTGAGGGCGCGGTCATCTATGCCACTCGTATGGACATGGCCCCCGACGGGATGGAGACGATGACATCACCCGTCACTGCATTGCCGACCGAAGCTCCAGGCACTTACCTGTTCAGCACGGATCTCACCATGGCGGGGGGGTGGCGGTTTTCGGTGGCGGCCAAAGTGCAGGGTGAACCAGACACCGTAAAGGCAGAGCTGGAACTGCGAGCCGAGCCATGAGCGCCTTTGGCAAGCTGACAGCCGCAGCCCTTGTCGCGGGAACAGCCGGATGGGTCGGGCTGACCGCTGGCGAAAAGGGGATCACCGTGGCCAGCCTGGTGGGCATGGCCGAGAGGCAGCTTGCCGTGTTGATGGGCAATGACGCCGTCGCCATGCCGGGTGCCGATGCCCCACAAGCAGAGCCTACCGGTCCGGTGATCTATTGGAGGCATCCAGACGGGTTGCCCGAATGGTCGGCGACCGAACGGCAGACGGCGGATGGGCGGGCCTTCCTGCCTGTCCAGGCCAGCCAGGATCTCACGCTGGGCCCTGCTCCCGAGCCCGCTGCACAAACGGCCATGGCGGAGACAGGTGAACGGACCATCCTTTACTACCGCAATCCGATGGGCCTGCCCGACACCTCGCCGGTGCCGAAGCAGGACTCGATGGGGATGGACTACATTCCCGTCTATGACGGCGAAGGCAGCGACGACGGGTCCGTCACCGTCAGCCCTGGAAAGTTGCAGCGCACCGGGGTGCGGACGGCGGAAGCGGTGCTGGCGCCCCTGGCGGCGACATTGCGCGCGCCGGGACTCGTGGAACTGGACGAACGCCGTATCAGCGTGATTTCGCTGCGCGCCGACGCCTTCATTGAATCCGTTGCCGATGTGACCACTGGCAGCACGGTCACCGAAGGCGCGCCGCTGGTAACGCTGTATTCGCCCGAGATTGCCGCCGCCCTTGCACAGTTCCTGACCGACGTGCGGTCGGAAGGGCGGTTACGGGAAGGCGCGCGGCAACGGCTGGAAAACCTTGGCGTGCCGGGTGAGGTGATCGACCGTATCGCGACCGAGGGCCAGACAACGGTCAGCATCCCGATCATGGCGCCGCGCGGCGGCGTGGTGCTGGAAAGGATGGCGGTCGAAGGCATGATGTCGGAGGCGGGCGAGACCCTGTTTCGCATTGCCGACACCTCGACTGTCTGGGTGATCGCCGAAGTGCCCGAATCCGCATTGATGGAGATTGCCATTGGTGCAGAGGTTCGGGTGAGTTTCCGGGGCCTTGGCGGGGAACCGATGGCGGGCCGGATCGACACCATCTACCCCGAACTGGACATGATGACCCGCACCGGCAAGCTGCGGATAGAACTGCCGAACCCGGACGGGCGCCTGCGTGCCAACATGTTCGCCGATGTCGAGATCATGTTGGCGGGTGCGCCCGTGGTGCAAGTGCCCGAAGGGGCCGTGATCGACACCGGCGACCGGCAAGTGGTGATCCTCGATCTGGGCGAGGGGCGGTTCCGGCCTGAACCGGTGACCGTGGGCCGCCGGGGCGGCGGCATGATCGAGATCGTCAGCGGCGTGGTGGCGGGTGACATGGTGGTCAGCGCCGCCACCTTCCTGATCGACGCCGAAAGCAACCTCAACGCGGCCCTTGCTGCGTTGGTTGCGCCTGAATCCACCCCGGAGGCCAACCCATGATCGCCCGCATCATCGAATGGTCGGCCCGCAATGTGCTGCTGGTTCTGTTTGCCACCGTCTTTACCGTGGCGGCGGGTCTGTGGTCGCTGCGCACCTTGCCGATCGACGCCATCCCCGACCTGTCGGATGTGCAGGTGATCGTGCTGACCGAATATCCCGGGCAAGCGCCGCAGGTGGTCGAGGATCAGGTTACCTATCCGCTGACTTCGGCCATGCTGACCGTGCCGCAGTCGCGGGTCGTGCGGGGGTTCTCATTCTTCGGCATCTCGTTTGTCTACATCATCTTCGAGGATGACGTGGACCCCTATTGGGCGCGGTCGCGCGTGCTGGAATACCTCAACGCCGCCGCCGCACGTTTGCCGGACGGGGTGACGCCCGCGCTTGGGCCGGATGCAACGGGCGTGGGTTGGGTCTATCAATACGCGCTGAAGGGCGAGAACCTGAGCCTGGCCGAACTGCGGTCCTTGCAGGACTGGGTGATGCGCTTTGGCATAAGCCGGGCGGATGGCGTGTCCGAGGTCGCCAGTGTCGGCGGCTTCGTCAAGCAATATTCGATCACCGTTGATCCGGTGCGGATGCGGGCGCTTGGCATCACACTGTCTGACATCGGCCGCGCGGTTGCGGCCAGCAACATGGACACCGGCGGGCGCACGGTTGAGCTTTCCGAATTCGAGTTCATGGTGCGCGGGCGTGGCTATCTGGACGGCATTGCCGATCTGGAGATGGTGCCGATCCGTGCCGAAGGGGGCGTGCCGGTCCTCTTGCGCGACGTGGCGCGGGTCGAGATTGTGCCCGATGAGCGTCGGGGCATCGCAGAGCTTGACGGCGAGGGCGAGGTGGCGAGCGGCATCGTGCTGCAACGCGTGGGCGCCAATGCGCTTGACGTGATCGACAATGCCAAGGCCGAGATCGAGACCATCGCGCAAAGCCTGCCCGAGGGGGTAGAGATCGTGACCGTCTACGACCGGTCCGACCTGATCCTGTCGGCGATCAAGACGCTGCGCACCACGCTGATCGAGGAAATGCTGGTGGTCGCGGCGGTCACCTTCCTGTTCCTACTGCATGTCCGGTCATCGCTGGTGGCGATCATCATGCTGCCGGTGGGCCTCTTGATGGCCTTCATCGCCATGCGGGCGCTTGGTATGGGGGCAAACATCATGAGCTTGGGCGGCATCGCTATCGCCATCGGCGCCATGATCGACGCCGCCATCGTGATGGTCGAGAACGCGCACAAACACCTTGAAAGGGCCGCGCCCGGCAAGCCACGGCTTGAGGTGCTGATCGAGGCCGCCTCCGAGGTTGGCCCGGCGCTGTTCTTCAGCCTGCTGATCATCACCGTGTCTTTCCTGCCGATCTTCGCGCTGGAAGGGCAGGAGGGGCGGTTGTTCGGTCCTCTTGCCGCCACCAAGACCTTTGCCATGGCGGCGGCGGCGCTTCTGTCGGTCACGCTGGTGCCCGCGCTGATGGTGATCTTCGTGCGGGGAAAGATCGTGGCAGAGCACCGCAACCCGGTGAATCGCGTGCTGATGGCCGCCTATCGTCCCGTCATCACGTGGGTGTTGAAGGCGCGAGTCCTGACTCTGGTGCTGGCGCTTGCGGCGCTGTTTGCCACCGTATGGCCCGCGCGGCAGTTGGGGTCTGAGTTCATGCCCGCACTGGACGAGGGCACGATGATGTATATGCCCACCACCCTTCCGGGCCTGTCCGTCACCAAAGCGGCGGAACTGATGCAGATGCAGGACCGCATCATCCGCACCTTCCCCGAGGTTGAAACCGTGTTCGGCAAGGCGGGCCGGGCGCTCACGGCAACCGACCCAGCTCCGACCGAGATGTTCGAGACGATCATTCAGTTGAGACCGCGCGACGAATGGCGCCCCGGCGTCACGATGGAAAGTCTGCGATTGGAAATGGACGCCGCGCTGCAATTCCCCGGTGTGTCGAACGCCTGGACCCAGCCGATCCGCGCCCGCATCGACATGCTGGCGACCGGCATCCGTACGCCGGTCGGGGTCAAGGTTTATGGTACTGACCTGACCGAGATGGAGGCCGTCGCGCGGCAGGTGGAGGCAGTGCTGCGCAATGTGCCCGGCACCACCAGCGCCTATGCCGAGCGGGTGATCGGCGGCTATTACCTTGACATCGTGCCTGACCGCGAACGGCTGGCGCGCTATGGCCTGTCGATTGCGGACGTGCAGGAGGTGATCGGCATGGCACTTGGTGCGCAGGCGATCACACAGACGGTGGAGGGGCGAGAGCGCTATAACGTGGCGCTGCGCTATCCGGCGGCTCTGCGGCAGGACCCCGACGCCATCGCGCGCGAGGTGCAGGTGGCCTTGCCCGGTGGCGGCACAGTGCCTTTGGGCGAGGTCGCCACGGTGGAACGCACGCGGGGTGCCACGTCCATCCGCACCGAGAACGGGCAGCTGGCCGTCTACATCTTTGTCGACATCGCGGGCCGGGATCTTGGCGGCTATGTCGCCGAAGCGCAGGCGGCAGTTGCGGGCGAAGTGACCCTGCCGCCCGGCTATTCTCTGGGGTGGAGCGGACAGTTCGAGTACTATGAGCGTGCCAAGGCGCGGCTTGCCGTCGTGGTGCCGATCACGCTGGCGGTGATCTTCCTGCTGCTCTACCTCAACTTCCGCAGGATGACGGAAACCCTCATCGTGATGCTGTCGCTGCCCTTTGCGCTGGTCGGCGGCGTTTGGCTGATGTGGGCCATGGGGTTCAACCTGTCTGTCGCAGTAGCCGTGGGCTTCATCGCGCTGGCGGGTCTCGCAGCGGAAACCGGAGTGATCATGCTGATCTACCTCGATCACGCTTTGAGCGAAGCCCGGGCCAAAGCCGCAAGCGACAAGCGTCCCTTCACCCGCGATGACCTAAACGCCGCGATCGTGGTCGGTGCGGTCGAACGGCTGCGCCCGAAGATGATGACGGTGACCACTGTCATTGTCGGGCTGATGCCAATCCTCTGGGCCACCGGCACCGGGTCCGAGGTGATGAGCCGCATCGCCGTCCCGATGATCGGCGGAATGGTGTCGTCCACCATCCTGACGCTGGTCGTCATCCCCGCGGTCTATGCACTGATCAAGGGGCGGGGGCTGGCGCAGGCAGCGGTCAAAGCATCTGATGATAGTTTCGTGGAATCAGGCGGTCGGTCCAGACTCGGATGAAAACTGTAGACCTCGGGTGATGGGCAGGGTTCAAACAGGCGCGTTTTGCAGGCTACGCGCCAAGACAGGGTCATCGTGCTATCTCGCCCGCTAACACAGCTCGCCCATGCACCGCGAGCGTCGCCGTGAATCTGGGGCATGCGAACTGCCGGATGACGTCATGGATACGCGCTTCATAGGCAGATTGCCCGATGAGGCGACACAAGTCAGACGCGTGAAACTGCCGGTTCGAACTCGGTGCAGCCTTGATCTGGTTGTGCAGCTCCTGGTCTCGTGGATCAGGCGCCGGCGCCGGCGTGGCCTCTGGCTTCTGTCGGTTCACCGTGCCGGGTGCGGTTCGCCAGCGACGCATGAAACCGAGCAGAAAACCGGCCGGAACCTTGTCGTTTCCTCGCGTCCGGTTGAAGGCTAGGAAGCGGTCCCAGATCACCTGCGTGTCGACGTTCCAGCAGGGCAGGGCCTTCTTCGCAGCTTTGATCAGCTCCGACCAACAGGTTTGGAAGACGTTCGAACCCGCGACAATAGTGATTTGCCCTGAGAATACAGTTTTGTTATCTTTATCTCTAGATAGTGATGTGTCGCCTGTGCCTGACTCAACATCCTGATCATCCCCCGCTGCGTCAAAGGCCGCAAAACGGAAGAGCCAGGGCGCGAACTTGCCGTTTGGCTTCTCTCGCCTCAGCTCCAGTTCGGACGCCTCGAGTTCCGCCAGCAGTTCGGTCAGGTACTGGCGCGAAATGTTCATCTTGGACGCGAGGCCCGCGAGCGTGAAAGCGGCCGTCCCACGCGATAGCCCGTTGAAGCCCTCCTTCCACGCGATGGCGTCGAGGATGACTGTTGCCAGCTTGTGGGCGGATACGGACAGCTCTGTCTGTGTGATCCGTCGAAGGATCAAGCCGGTTGTGGGTTCCATGGTCGGTGTCTCCTCGAGAGACGACCCCATGCCGAGAGCAAACAACATTCTTGCAAGCAAAACAACTTTGCTGGTTGCAGAGGTTCGGACAGTGCGCTAGAAGATCCTTGTTCACGGGTTCTTCTAGCACGGCGTCAGGCTTTTCGGTCTGGCGTCGTTTCCCTTTTTGAGTTCGGTGCACAGTCTCCGGTGCAAGGTGAGTTTGTGGCGGGCCTGCCCGATGGAGGCCCGGCCGGGTTCAGTAGCGGACCTCTTCGAAGCCGTAGTTGCCTTCATGATCGCGCCAGTCGACGAAGACCGAGCGATAACTCACCCAGTTGCAGTGTCCGGTGTTGGGCAGATCGGAGGCGGGCGGCACCTGGGCGACGCTGGACCGGGTCCAGTGATAGTCGCCTTGGACCCCGTAGGAGCCGAGGCGCGTGGAGTCCGAGGTGATGCAGTCGCCGTCTCGGTTCCGGCGCTGGCTGAACTGGATGTGAAACACGCGGATGCTGCGGACGAAGTCGAAGGCATCACCCGAGATGTCGACGTCAGCGCGTTCGTCAGACTGGACCCGGACCAGAGGCAGGAGATCTTGCGGGACACTCAGCGGAGGCCCGTCCCGGAAATCGATGTCGTACAGACGCTCCATTGGCGAAAGCGGGGCAGGGGCGTTGAACGACGCCCCCATCGGGCAGCGCCAGATCTGCAAGGGCGGTTCGATCGGCCAAGGCGTAATCCGACGGATGAAGACCGCGCGTGCATGGGCACAGGGTGCGGATGCCGGCCAGCCACCTGCCAGGCAAAGCAAGATGGCGCAGTCGACCTGATAGGCCTGCGCTGGCTCGACCGACCCGACAAGGCTAGATACGGTGATTGCCGCGGCTGCCGCCGCGGTCCGGACGCTGTGCTTCATGACGCTGACTCCCGCTATAATGGTGCTGCGATACAAAACAACACTACCGATATCAATACAATTTCAGCGCTTCGGTTGCGATGTTGTCCCCAGACGGTGGTCGCAGATGCCCGCCCAAAACCTGATTTCGCTTCGACGTACTGATTGGGCAGTTGCAACCACGATCCACGCGCAAGCGGCCAGTGAAGCGGCCAAGTCGCAGGGCGCGTTCTCCGTATCTTGTTACGCAATACTATGATAAACATCATTTTTGATGGAAGTTCGCACGGCCAGTGAAGCGGCCAAGGAGAAGGTCATTCGATGGTTCGCGACGATGGAGAAACGGTAGGCCTGTTCGAGCCACTCATGGTCTCGGAGGGCTCTCCCGCCCGCGCAGGCTTGAATGATCTCGTGCTTGAGTTGGCGGAGAAGTCCGCAGGCTTCCGCAGCAGCTTGCCCGCTTCAATGGCCGAGGCGCTTGCCGATCTCGTGCGGTCGATGAACTGTTACTACAGCAACCTCATCGAAGGGCATGACACCCATCCCGTCGACATCGAACGAGCGATGCGGAACGACTTCAGTGCCGATCCATCGAGGCGAAACCTTCAGCTAGAAGCGAAGGCGCATATCGCCGTTCAGAAATGGATCGACGAAGATGGCATGGCCGAACCACCAACAGCGCCCGCGTCGGTCATCGAACTGCATCGCCGGTTTTGTGAGCTTTTGCCGCCCGAGCTTCTCTTCGTCGAAAGCCCAAAGACAGGTGAAAAGATCCCGGTAGTACCCGGCGAACTGCGCACCCGATACGTTGAAGTCGGGCGCCATGTCGCCATCAGCCCTGGTGCTGTTCTCCGCTTTCTGGAGCGAATGCACAAAGCCTACAGCCTTCCCGGCAGGATCGAGCCGATCCTAGCCGCGGCTTGTGCCCATCACAGGCTTCTCTGGGTGCACCCCTTCCTTGATGGGAATGGTCGCGTTGCCCGCCTCATGTC
This sequence comes from Roseovarius sp. MBR-51, assembly GCF_053628575.1. Classification (NCBI taxonomy): domain Bacteria; kingdom Pseudomonadati; phylum Pseudomonadota; class Alphaproteobacteria; order Rhodobacterales; family Roseobacteraceae; genus Roseovarius; species Roseovarius sp. MBR-51. The sequence goes on along the minus strand of NZ_JBRJGQ010000016.1, from coordinate 2,957 downwards.
CTACGCAATGCTGCGCAATACCCTAGATACGCGGGGACTGTGGTCTGTGGCGCGCGGGCTTGCGGGACACGAGGCAGCCTACAAGGAACACCTCGCCGCGTGTGACGGCCCCCGCCGCGGCGATCGTGACGGACGAGGCACGCTCAGCGAGGCCGCTCTTGCCTCCTTCGCGCAGTTCTTCCTGCGCATCTGCGTTGACCAGGTAGAGTTCATGGAAAGCCTGATGCGACCGGACCGGCTGCGCGACCGCGTCCTGATCTGGGCAGAAGAAGAGATGCGTGCTGGAGCGCTGCCACCAAAAGCCGATACCGTGCTGAAGGCTGTGCTCTATCAGGGGCAGATCGAGCGCGGAGAGGTCGAGACCATCCTTGGCACCAGCGACCGCACTGCGCGACGGGTAACATCAGCGCTTTTGGAAGCTGGTGCTCTGTCGTCAGAATCGACCCGTGCGCCGCTGAGACTGGCCTTCCCTGCCAAGTATGCTGGGCGGTGGATGCCGGGGCTGTTTCCCGACCGCAAGGGCTGAGGTTCGCGGGCGCGCAATAGGCGCAGCGCGGCCCATCTTCGTGGTGGTCCGGTAGAGAGGAAGTCTACTATTCCACGGCGTCCACGAACCGCCCGTAGTCCTCGCTCACCTCCCTGGCCTCAATAAAAGCCCGCGCGCGTTCATCGTCGATGCAGCGGAAGTACTCCTGCACATCGGCGATGTAGGCCTCGAAATCCCCTCGGATCAGATCCGCGTAGGCGCGCATGTCTTCGCGTGACGCGGGCAGGAACGGCCGCTCCGGCGGGATGCAGGCATGGGCCGGACCACTCACCACGAGCACGGTGATCAGCAGCACCAGGGGGATGTTGCGCGCACAGGTCATGTGCAGGGCAAAACTCCTTTGCCGCCTTTAAGATCACAAGTTTGTCAGATATCACCGTTATCGAAGCAAGGCGATCTTCGTCAAGTCGTTTTAATTGTCTTGCTATCGTTCATGTTGTCTTGTATCGCCCGCGGTGTTGCGACTCCGTGGGCCCGAGACTGCACCCAAGCAGAAAAGGACCTGAAGCGGATGGCCATGATAGAAGAAGCCCCGAATGTGGTTACAGAAGATGGACTGCGCGGCCTCCTTGCTGAAGGCTACCTCATCGAGGTGGTCTGCAAGGAAGGGGCCGAGAAGCGCCACAACAGCTGGTACGGCGCCTGGGTCATCCGGGCCGTTGCCCCGGATGGGCGCGACGACAAGATGCTCGTCACCAGCCGCAGCGTCCTCAAGCTGCGCGATTTCAAGACAATCGTCGGCCTTGTCAGCTTCCTTGCCGACATGGGCTGCACGACCGCCAGCATCCCGCTCGTTGAAGGCGCCCGTGAGCGTCACGCAGCACCTGGGCGCACGTCCGAACCGAGGACCGGCCCGGTTTTGGTCAAGGACAACTGACCGCGCGTTTGCGCTCGTCGTTGCACTGGGTACAGGTGTTTGTTCAGCACCCCCGGCCCTCCTTGCACAAACTGGGGCCGATGGTTTCATCTTCCAGGTCAGCCCTGATGGCCGACTGATCGACACCGCCGAGAGCACGAGCACTCTGCGCTCGCTCACCGGCGAAGACGATGCCCAGACTGGGCTCCTTCCAGATCGTCTCTTTCTCTTTGCAGCACCGCAGTCCCGCGGGGATGATGGTCCCCTGAGCGATGTGACGGCTGCCGCAGCGGTCGCCCCGCGCGCCGTCCGCGCCTCACTCGAAATCCTCCATGCCATCGAGACCACCGCCTTGCGTTACGGCAGTCATGACGCCCTTCGTCAGGCGGGCCTGTCGGTCAGTGATTGGGCGCTGTTCTACCGCGCTAATATCGAGGTCGAGAGCGCCTACAATCCTGGCGCTCTGAGCCCGGTCGGGGCAATCGGGCTTGGGCAACTGATGCCCGACACCGCGCGCGATCTCGGCGTTGACCCGCACGACCTTGCTCAGAACCTCGACGGCTCGGCCCGTTACCTTCTGATGATGCTTGAGCAGTTTGGCGATCCCGCGCTGGCGCTCGCTGCCTACAATGCCGGTCCCCATGCGGTCACCCGCCATGGCGGCATTCCCCCCTTTCGAGAAACCCAAGGCCATGTGGCCCGTGTGACAGCCGTGTTCCAGCGGCTGAGAGGAGACCTGTCGTGACGTCCAAATCTTCCTTTGTCGCGCTCGGCGCGATGGCCCTTATCGTGCTGGCGGGCCCGGCGCTGGCCCAAAGCATCGACCTCTCGCCCGTGCAGACGCTGCTACAGGGCATCGTCGACGCGATCACCGGCCCCTTGGGCATCGTGATCGGCACGCTCGCGCTGATCGGCGTGTTTCTGTCCTGGCTCTTCGGAATCTTGGATTTCCGTCAGGCGCTCTGGGTCGTAGTCGCGATCGCAGGCATCGCCGCGGCGCCCACCATCGTCGCCGCCATCTGGACGACCTGAGCAAAACCGATGTCCGACCAATCCCGCGTGTTCATCGGCCTTCTGAGGCCGCCCAAGCTGATGGGCTTGCCGATCATGTACGCCATGGTCTGGCTCTTCGGCTCGACGCTCCTGTTCCTCTGGGTGCAGAGCTGGGTGGTGGCCGTCTTCGCGGGGCTGGCCTGGCCGGCGCTCTGGAAGGCCGCGGACTGGGATCCGAACTTCCTCGATGTCCTGGTGATCACCTTGCAGGAAACCCCGCCCACGGCGAACCGCAAGCTTCACGGGGGCGACAGCTATGCCCCGTGATGGAATTGCCGATGAGGTTGAGAACGCCATCGACCCGGTGACCGCGCTGCCGGCATGGGTCAAAGGCGAGAAGCGGCTCTCTTCCATGCTGCCTTACGTCAGCCTTGTGACCGACCGGACGATCCGGACGCGCGGCAAGGAGAGTACCGTAAAGTGTGGGGCAATCATGCAGCCATTTCGGTTTCGGACGAAGGCTTCAACGCCGGATGCCATTGCTCGAACTTGGCGCGCAGG
>NZ_JBRJGQ010000015.1:0-85112 GCF_053628575.1 Roseovarius sp. MBR-51 | reverse complement strand
TGGCGGACCCAAGAGGATTCGAACCTCTGGCCTCTGCCTTCGGAGGGCAGCGCTCTATCCAGCTGAGCTATGGGTCCACTTGCGCGGTGGTATAGCGGGGCATGATCTGCCCCGCAATCGCAAAATCAGCCAAATAGTTCATGCGCCAGTTCGAGCGCCTCGATCAACACGTCGACCTCGGCGCGCGTGTTGTACATGGCAAAAGAGGCCCTGCAGGTGGCGGTCACGCCAAGATGCTCCATCAAAGGCCCCGTGCAATGCTGGCCCGCACGGACAGCCACCCCCTTCTTGTCAAGAATGGTCGATATATCATGCGCATGCGCAGCCCCTTGCATTGTGAAGGAGAATATTGCGGCTTTGTCCGGCATGCTGCCCTGGACATTGATCCAGTTGAGCCCAGCGAGGCGTTCCTGAGCATATCGGCTCAGATCATCCTCGTGCGCGCTGATCGCATGCATCCCAACGCCCATCATATACTCAAGCGCCACGCCAAGCCCGATGGTCTGCACGATACCGGGGGTTCCCGCCTCGAACTTCATCGGCGGATCGTTATAGGTCACGCTGTCGCGCGTTACCTCACGGATCATGTCGCCGCCCCCCATGAAGGGACGCATTTCAGCCATACGATCCTTGTGCACATACATCGCGCCAGAGCCCGACGGCCCATAGAGCTTGTGGCCCGTAATCGCATAGAAATCACAACCCATCTCATCGAGGTTCACGGGCATATGCACCGCTGCCTGAGAGCCATCGATGAGCACCGGAACGCCATGGGCATGCGCCGCATCGCAGATCGCCTTCACATCAACTTTGGTCCCCAACACATTGGAAAGATGTGTAATTGCAATCAGCTTTGTTCTTGGTGTGATGGCATCGACGACCTTTTGCGGATCAAGCCCCCCGCGCGCATCCACATCCACCCATTTGAGCACTACCCCCTGCCGTTCCCGGAGAAAATGCCAAGGCACGATATTGGCATGATGTTCCATAATGCTGAGAATAATCTCGTCGCCGGGCTGCATCCGCGGCATGGCCCAACCGTAGGCGACCATATTGATGCCCTCGGTGGTGCCAGAATTGAAAATGATCTGATCCTCATCTGCGACGCCCAGAAACCGTGCGACAACACCACGAACCGCCTCGTATTTCTCGGTTGCGAGGTTGCTCAGATAATGCAGCCCGCGATGCACATTGGCATATTCCATCGAATAAGCCTTGGTGACGGCATCTATGACAACCTGCGGTTTTTGGGCAGATGCTCCATTATCGAGATAAACCAATGGCTTACCGTTCACTTCTCGTCCAAGGATTGGGAAGTCGGCACGAATTTTATCAACATCGAGCATTTCATGCTCCTCCCATTGCAGCCACGCCGATAATGCTTAGCAGAATGCTCAATCCAACCGCCATCGCGGCGATGGAGAGTACAATCACACCAGCAGATTTCAGCATGTTATCATAGCGATGCGCGGTATCGACAAAGCCGATCAGAATGTAGATCCCCCAAATCGAAGACAGAAAGATCAACAGAACCGCAGCCGAAGGCAGAGTCAAAACCAGAATGGCGACCGCCATTTGCAGGATCAGTCGCAGCACCTGCAACCAGCAGATCAAGACCAGCACATCCTCCATCCGCGCCTTGCCGCCAAGCGATCGACCCACCCAGAACAGAGCAAATACGGTGATGGCGAGCGCCCCAAACAAGAAAATCGTGAAGAGCAGAGGTGAATGGAACGCGGGCGGCATGATCGTCACGGCGGTGGGATCCGTCGGAGGCGAGAGGCGCAACGATACGGAATAGACGATGGCATTCAGGACAGACATCAGCACCAGAGCCATCCACAAGATCTGCTGCGGAAGCCCAAAACCCATCAGCGCCCGCGCAGCGTCACGCGGGCGAAACAGGGTTTCTATCAAGAGCGCCTTGAATTGCGCCTGGGTCATGCCTTGCTCCATCCCGCCTCAATCATACCCGACATCCAAAACCACAAGAACACCAGCAACCACAAGAGACCAACAGCCTGCAATCCCGGTCCTGGCCCGACAAATCCTGCCACAAGCCCATGCAAAAGAATGAGAGGGCTTGCCGCCAGAAACGCCCAGAAAAGCGCGACCCGCGCATCATAGGCCGAACCGCGACCGCCAAACAGCCGCGCAATGCCATGGCATATCAGCGCCAAAGCATAGAGAATAAGCGGCGCAAAGAAGATCCATGCCAGCAACGCGCCCCCCAACATGGGATTCAACTCCTGCCCAGTGAAATGTGCCTCGCGCGCCAGCCGCGGCCATTGTGCAACAAACACAACAACGCAAGCCGCGATCAAGATCACCAGCGCGCGATCCTCACGCGGCCCCATGGCGAGCAAGCGCCGCACCACCCGGCGTGGACCGCGATAGGTCGCGACAAGGTCTGTTGTGACCGGCATCAGCGGCGCCTGCGCTCCAGCCAGCCAGCCAACTGACCGTTGATTTCCTCACGCAGGGTCTCGTCTTCGATTTCCTCAACAGCTTCAGCCAGGAACGACAATGTGAGCAGGTCCGTCGCCACTGACTTTGGAATACCCCTCGCACGCAGATAATAGAGCGCGTCCTCATCAATTGCGCCCGAGGTCGAGCCATGGGAACAGGCCACATCGTCGGCATAGATCTCCAGCTCTGGTTTGGCTAGAAACTGACTGTCCTCGTCTAGCAAAAGCGCTTGGCTGATCTGATATCCATCGGTTTTTTGCGCGCCCGGTTTGACAAGAATCTTTCCCTGAAACACGCCCGTCGCGCCCTTGCGCAAGACTTTCTTGAACACCTGACGGCTCTCACACCGCAGCGCATCATGGGTGACGAACACCGTGTCATCCTGATGAAAATCACCATCCCCCATCGCAGCGCCCGCCACATGGGCCACAGCGTCATCGCCGGTCAGTTCGATCACGCATTCATTGCGTGTCATCTTCCCATTGGCTGTCATGGTAAAGGATTTGAACGTGCTCTGCGCCGCCAGCCGGGCAAAAAGATGCGTGACCGCGCGCCGCTCGTGATCTCGGCCTTGGGTGCAAATGTGGTGAAATGTCGCCTCATCTGCGATATCGACTTCCATGACCTTGTTGAGCCGCGCCGCCGCCGGACCACTTTCGAGAATGGTCAGCTCAGCTCCGGTCTCCAGCTTGATCACATGGTGCAATACCGCGTCTGAAGTCTTTGATTTATGGATATAAATCAGATTTATAGCCTTCCTCGGACGACCCGTCACATGGATCAACATCCCGTCACTTGCAAAGGCGGTGTTGAATGCCGCGAGGGACCGGGGAACGGGGCTCTGTCCGCGCTCTTCCAGAACGCCATAGAGGTCGCGCGCCCAATGGATATCGGTTTTCGCTGCCTCACTCAGTCGCTCGATCCGCACACCGTCGAGTGCCAGATCATCACTTGCCTCGGCATCGAACACCCCATCCACAAACACCAGTTTCAGGCGATTGACCGCGTCAAAACCCTCTGGTTCCTCGGCCCCCTGTAACAAGGCGGCTTCCGGTGCGTTGGCTTGCACCAGCGTGTCGGGGCGGGTGAATTTCCAATACTCGTCACGGCGGTCCGGCAATCCCAATGTCCTCAACCGCCGCAAAGCGGCCTCACGGGCTGTTGTGATCCACTTGCCCCCATCCGGCAGGGTCAACGCACTCAACCGCGCCTCAACCACGTCCTGCTTTGCTTGCGGCGCAGCCATTACACGCCCTCCGACAGAATGTCGGCGTACCCGTTCTGCTCCACCTCAAGGGCGAGTTCCGGGCCACCTGTCTTGATGATCCGACCATCAGACATGATGTGAACTACGTCCGGTTTGATGTGGTCAAGCAGACGCTGGTAGTGCGTAATGACAAGAAAGCCGCGTCCGGCATCCCGCAAAGCGTTCACCCCGTCAGCCACCAGCTTCATCGCATCCACATCCAAGCCCGAGTCAGTCTCGTCCAAGATGCACATCTTAGGCTCCAACATGGCCATCTGGAGAATTTCATTTCGCTTCTTCTCACCACCGGAAAAGCCTACATTGACGGGGCGTTTCAGCATCTCGGCGTCGATTTGCAGCGTTTTGGCCTTTTCCCGCACAAGTTTGAGGAAATCTGCTGCACTCATCTCGTCCTCGCCACGCGCCTTGCGCTGCGCATTCACGGCGGTGCGCAAGAAGGTCATGTTGCCCACGCCGGGGATTTCCACCGGGTACTGGAATGCGAGAAACAACCCTGCCGCTGCGCGCTCCTCTGGCTCCATGTCGAGCAAGTCAACGCCAGAGAGCGTGGCGCTGCCTTGGGTTACCTTGTAGCCATCGCGCCCCGAGAGAACATAAGACAATGTGGATTTGCCAGAGCCGTTCGGCCCCATGATCGCATGCACCTTGCCAGCCTCGACAGTCAGGTTAACACCCTTGAGGATGGTCTTGTCCTCTTCTTCAAGATCGACGTGCAGGTTTTTGATTTCCAACATTTTTATCATCCTTCTGTATTTCGTGGCGGCATCACGGCCGTGTCATCATCTCAATAATTGTCAACAGGGTCTCGGGCTTGAGAACCATCGGCTCCACCTCGAATTCGGCCATTCGACCGATGAGCCGTCGAGGGGCGCCAATCATATCCTCTACCCGGTGATAGTGCTTGCGCGGAGTGTAATCGTCGAACAGGAGCGTGATAGGTCGCGTAGTGCTTAGTGCTGCTGCCAAAGCGCAGCCGGTGCGAAAACGACCATCAACCAAGACCACATCAGGCTGAACAAACTCTGGCAGTTCCCAGACCTTGAGGGGGTAGCGCGCATAGCGCCGCCAGCCGCTCGCATTCCGAGGGAAGCCCCATTCCTTGGTGGGACCGATGTCCGACCAGAGAACGTCCACGTTCGTGTCCTTTGCGGGTGGATTCTGTGCGAACCACTCGCGCATCATTTTCGCCCACTCTTCATCGCTCTCGACCGAGAACACTCGCTTTCCGGGCATTTCGGCGGCGACAACGGTCGATCCACCCGAGCCATATTCGAGAATGACCTCTGCGCGCGCATAGACCTCGCGCAGGTGCGCAGCCTCGGCGTCGGGCAGGGTAAGAACCGGCCTGTCTATGGTGTCTGACCCAGCCATATCAGTCCAGCACGACCGCCGTGCCGCTGGCCGACACCATGAGCATCGAGTCGCCCACCACCTCGTAATCGAGATCGACCCCAACCACGGCATCAGCCCCAAGCTCTGCTGCGCGCTCTTGCAACTCGCTCAATGCCACTTCACGCGCCTCGCGCAGCTTGCTCTCATAAGAGTCAGACCGCCCACCGACCACATCGGTGATCTGGGCAAAGAAATCGCGCACGATATTGGCGCCCATGATTGCCTCACCCACGACGATGCCGCGATAATCCACGATCTTGCGACCCTCGATGGTGCTGGTGGTGGTGACGATCATTTTGTCCGGACCTCGGCAGACTTATCGTTCATCTCGGCGATTTGACGTTGTCGATTCTCTTCAATCATAGCGCAGTACGCCTCTGCCTCAGTCTCGCGCCACCGCGCATTGCGACGACTAAAGAACCTTGCAACGACAATCATGCTGAGCGTGGAAACTGCGACTATGCCCATAATCAGCACGACGAGCCTGTAATCCCTCGGGGCAGATGAACTGACAGCAACAGTGCACAAGAGTCCCGTGCCAATGAAGGCCATAACGCCCTCACGCGCGCCGTCAAAGAAACTGGCGGCTTGACTGTCACTCAGCGCTGCATGAAACCCCGTTTCTCCACCTTGGCTCATGTGAATTAACCCACCGACCCTTCCAGTGAAATCGCAACCAACTGCTGCGCTTCCATGGCAAACTCCATCGGCAGGGCCTGCAACACGTCTTTGCAGAACCCGTTGACCACAAGCGCCACCGCCTCTTCCTCGTCCATGCCACGGGCGCGGCAATAGAACATCTGATCGTCATCCACCTTGGAAGTGGTGGCCTCATGCTCGACACGGCTCGAGTTGTTCTTGACCTCGATATAGGGCACCGTATGCGCCCCGCATTTGTCGCCGATAAGCAGGCTGTCGCATTGCGTGTAATTGCGGCTGTTCTTGGCCTTGGGGTGCATGCTGACCAGCCCGCGATAGGTGTTCTGCGCATGGCCAGCGCTGATCCCCTTGGAGACGATGCGCGACCGGGTGTTCTTGCCCAAATGGATCATCTTGGTGCCGGTATCAGCCTGCTGATAGTTGTTGGCGATCGCGATGGAATAGAATTCGCCTTGGCTGTCATCGCCGCGCAGGATGCAGGACGGGTATTTCCACGTCACGGCAGAGCCGGTTTCCACCTGCGTCCACATCACCTTGGCCCGGTCGCCCCGGCAATCGGCGCGCTTGGTCACAAAATTATAGATCCCGCCCTTGCCGTTCTCATCGCCTGGATACCAGTTCTGCACCGTGGAATATTTCACCTCGGCGTCTTCCTCGATGATGATCTCGACCACAGCGGCGTGAAGCTGGGCTACGTCACGCTTGGGCGCGGTGCAGCCTTCGAGATAGCTCACATACGACCCCTTGTCGGCGATGATCAGTGTCCGCTCGAATTGACCGGTATTCTCGGCATTGATCCGGAAATAGGTGCTCAACTCCATCGGGCAACGCACGCCGGGCGGCACATAGACGAACGACCCGTCTGAAAACACCGCCGAATTCAGCGTGGCATAGAAATTGTCACTGACCGGCACGACAGAGCCGAGGTATTTCTTGACCAGCTCGGGATGCTCGCGGATCGCCTCGGAGATCGAGCAAAAGATCACCCCGGCCTGCCGCAGTTCCTTTTGAAAGGTGGTGCCCACGGACACCGAATCGAACACCGCATCCACCGCCACCTTGCGGCCTTCGGCTGGCGCATCCTCAGCACCGTCAACCCCGGCAAGAATCATCTGCTCTTTCAGAGGAATACCCAGCTTTTCATAGGTGGCCAGCAATTTGGGATCGACCTCGTCGAGCGACTTGGGCTTTACCTCCATCGACTTGGGGCGGGCATAGTAATACTGCGCCTGAAAGTCGATCTTGGGATAATCCACCATCGCCCATTCCGGCTCGGTCTTGGTCAGCCAGCGACGATAGGCTTCTAGCCGCCACTCGGTCATCCACTCGGGTTCTTTATTCTTGGACGAGATCAGCCGAACAATGTCTTCGTTCAACCCAAGCGGCGCGTATTCCATCTCGATATCGGTGTTCCAGCCATGCTTGTAGGCTTCGCCAACTTGGCGCACCGCATCGACGGTTTCACGATCAACACCGTCCTTGACCTGAACGTCATCCAAAGCAGCCATTCCCATCTCCTTACGTATCAGGCCAATCGGCCCCGATGCTTTTGCAGTCGCTTCAACCAGGCTTCGGCAAAGCGCAGTATATCGTCTTCTGTCGTTTGCGGCCCCAACGACACGCGGACCGCGCAGCCCGCCAAGACCTCGTCAAACCCCATCGCGCGCAGCACCCGGCTTGATTTGACCTTGCCACTGGAACATGCGCTCCCGGCAGAGATCGCGAACCCGGCTAGATCCATCGCCATTACCTGTGTCTCGCCTTTCCAACCCGGAGTGACAAAGCAACTGGTATTCGGCAAACGTGCGGCAGCTTTCCCGACAAAAATAGTCTCATTTGAAAACTCTGCAATGGTATTTTCTAGAATGTTTCTAAGTTTTTCAATCCGTGCCCATTGACCGTCTTCAAGATCAAGCCCGCAAGCCTCTGCCGCAGCGCCAAATCCGGCGATACCGATCACATTCTCGGTACCGGCTCTACGGCCCATTTCCTGACCTCCGCCGCGGATTTGTGCTGCCAGATTCGTGCCGCGCCGGATGATCAACGCGCCCACCCCTTTTGGTCCCCCGAGCTTATGAGCGGAGACAAGCGCCATTTCTGCGCCAGACCAGTTAAAGGCTAGGGGCAATCTCCCAAAGGCTTGGGTCATGTCGCTGACCGCTAATCCCTCAGGCAGGGATTGGACCACGCCGGTCTCCGAATTGGCCAATTGCAACACCGATTGCGCGGGATCAAGGACCGTGACACGCCCGTCAGCATCCACCGGCAAATCCGGAGTGATCCACGCGCCAACTGCATCATGTTCGACCAAACTTCCGTGCAGGGTCCGCCCGGCACAGGCAAGAGCCGCGGCTTCTGTTGCTCCGGACGTAAAGATCACATCGGCCCCATCGGCCCCAAAGGCTGTCGCGACCTGCGCGCGCGCGCGCTCCACCAGCCCTCTGGCGGCACGTCCTTCGGCATGCACACTTGAGGGGTTGCCGAGGAGCTCCATGGCATCAATCATGGCCTCTCGCGCCTCAGGACGCAGCGGAGCCGTTGCATTGTAATCGAGATAGACCCTGTGCATGATCGCCCATTCTTGTTGGTGAAATACGCTGGGTCTGTGACGGCAATGCCGTCACAGGTTTGACATCAATCCTCGTCCACCACGGCAAAGAGGTTGGGCACGGCGGGACAAGGGGCCAGCGAATTGCCCGCCACATCGCTCAGACGAGTCTGGTGTAGAAACACATAGACCTGTGCGCTCAGGCCTTCCCACAACCGATTGGCCATGGATTGCGCCCGCGATCCGCTTGCCCCACCCGAGGCCCCTGCCCCCTTGTGCAGCGCATCAATCGTCTCATCCACCGCCGCCAGAATATCCGAGACCCGGATTTCAGACGCAGGCCGCATCAACCGATATCCGCCGCCCGGGCCCCGGACCGAGGTCACAAGTTCGGCGCGCCGAAGTTTGACAAAAAGCTGCTCTAGATAAGGCAGCGATATATCCTGTCGTCGCGAAACATCCCCAAGAGTTACGACCGCCCCAGCCGGTTGCAAGGCGATATCGACCAGTGCAACCATGGCATAACGCCCCTTTGTGCTCAGTTTCATTGATCTTCCCCTACGCGAACTGATTGACCTTGCGCCGCGCAAGGCTTATCTCGCTCTGAGCCATCCTGGCCCGGATCACAATTTAGAACAGTTCTAAGGTGCCCGAGCGAAGTCGTCAAGATTATCGCACTCACCCATGAAGAGGACACAGGGAACCCATGCCCGAGGTTATCTTTCCCGGCCCCGAGGGTCGGCTCGAAGGCCGCTACCACCCGCAAAAGGAAAAAGACGCGCCCATTGCGATTGTGTTGCATCCGCATCCACAATTCGGTGGCACGATGAACAACAAGGTCGTGTATAACCTGCACTACGCCTTTTACAACATGGGCTTTACCGTGTTGCGTTTCAATTTCCGCGGCGTAGGCCGCAGTCAGGGCGAATATGATCAGGGTGTTGGGGAGCTGAGTGATGCCGCTTCGGCGCTCGATTACCTGCAATCCATGAACAACAATTCAAAACATTGTTGGGTCGCGGGCTTTTCCTTTGGCGCATGGATTGGGATGCAACTCCTGATGCGGCGGCCGGAAATCACTGGATTCATTTCGGTCAGCCCACCTGCCAATATGTATGATTTCAGCTTTCTTGCCCCCTGCCCGGCGTCCGGGCTGATTATCAATGGTAGCAACGATAGGGTCGCTCCCCCTGCGGACACCAAGACACTGGTGAACAAGCTGCACGAGCAGCATGGAATCACCATCACCCATCAAGAGGTCGACGGCGCGGATCACTTCTTCAAGGAATCGCATATGGACACGATGATCGGCTCGGTGAGCACCTATGTCAAACGGCGTCTGACCGAGAACACGCGCTGAGGATTGTTCCATGGGAGTGACCGAGGATCTCGCGGATGAATTGGCCCGCGATGTGATCAAGGCGATCGAGGCCACAGGCGATGAGACCATCATCATCGACATTCAAAACATCCTCGGGGCCACTTCGCAAACGGCCGAAGAGGCGTTTTTGACCGCTGTCCGCGTACGCCGCGCCAATATCAAGGCGCGGGCACTGCTTTTGGACAAGCTAAAACGCTTCAAGGCCGCACAGGAGGCCGCCGCCGACAAAGGCGACGGCTGACGCCTCAGGCGCGCAGGCGCGTGCCTTCAGGATCAAACGGGGCCGCATCCAGAATGCGCGCGCGGTGCGGTCGACCCAAGACCATAACGTCGACCTCCTCACCAGGCCTTGCCCCCCCTTTGACATAGCCAAGCGCGAGGCTCATGCCGACGGAATAGCCGTAGGCACCCGAAGACACGCGGCCCACACCGACACCATCCTTGAAAATCGGCTCTCCGCCGGTGGCATCCGCGTTCGACGCTGTGACATCCGCCTCACTCAGATGCAGGATCACCAGTCGCTCGCGCGGCTCCTGCGTGATCACCTCCTGAAGCGCGGCCTTGTTCAGGAACGCTTTGTCCATCTTGCAAAGACCATCCAGGCCAGCTTCTTGCGGCCAGTATTCAGGGCTGTATTCGCGACTCCAGGACCCATAACCCTTCTCAATGCGCAGGCTCATCAGCGCCCGACTGCCCACTGGCCCCGCGCCTATCTCACGCCCTGCTTCCAGCAGCACCTTATAGAGCCGCGCCTGATCCTCAGCCGCGCAATGCAATTCCCAGCCCAGATCGCCGGTGAAACTCACACGAATGGCCACGCACGGGACCCCACCCAGCTCAATCCGGCGGCTTGCCATGAACGGGAAATCCGCCGTCGCCAGTGAGGCATTCGTCAACCGTTGCAACATCTCGCGCGATTGCGGCCCCGCCACGTTAAAACCACAGACGGTGTCGGTCAGGCTCTCAAACGTGGTCCCCTCTGGTAACGGCACCGCATCAAAGAACCGCTTGTGATAGCGTTCCGCCATGCCTGAGGAAATCACCCAGAATTCCTCCTCCGCCAGCCGCGTCACCGTCGCATCGCCGGCAATTCCGCCCCGCACGCCAATCAGCGGCGTCAGACACGACCGCCCGACCGCCTTGGGCATCCGGTTTGCAAAGACAGCGTTCAGCCAATCCTCCGCCCCCGGCCCTTTGACCCGGTATTTGGCGAAATTGGAAATATCGATGATCCCCGCCCGCTCGCGCAGCATCTTGCATTCCTCGCCCACCGGCGCCCACCAATTCTGCCGGGTAAAGCCGTTGGTATCCACCGTGCCGGGCGCATCCGAGAACCACAAAGGATGCTCCCAGCCGTAATTGAGGCCAAAGACCGCGCCCATGTCCTTTTGCATCTCATAGACGGGCCGCGTGCGCAGCGGACGCCCGGCGCTGCGCTCTTCATTGGGGAAATGAATCGAGAAACGATGCGCATATTGATCGCGCACCTTGGCCTTGACGAAATCGCGGTTGTTGGCCCAGAGGCCAAAGCGCGCAACATCCCAGGCGAACATGTCGTATTTCATCTCGCCGTTGATCAGCCATTCGGCGACCATCCAGCCCATGCCTGCCGATTGGCTAAAGCCGGGGATGATGCCGTTGCAACAGAAATAACCCTTGAGTTCGGGCACCGGCCCAAGAATGACATTGCTGTCAGGCGACCAGATCATTGGCCCGTTGATCACCCGCTTGATCCCCGCTGTGCCCACCACAGGCACCCGGTCGATGGCACGCATCATGTTTTCCTCGATCCGCTCCAGATCATCGGGAAAGAGATCATGCGCGAAATCAAGCGGCGTGCCGTCCTCGGCCCAGAACCGCATATCGCGCTCATAGGCACCGATCAGCAGGCCCTTGCCCTCTTGTCGTAGGTAATATTCCCCGTCGCGATCCGCCACCGAAGGCAAGCGCCGATCCATTCCGGCAATCTCGGCAATCATCTCGGTCACGAAATACTGATGTTCCGTCGGTTGCAGCGGCAATTCGATCCCCGCCAGCTTGGCCACCTCACGCCCCCAGAGACCGGCGGCATTGATCACCCAAGGCGTATGAATATTGCCCTTGGGCGTCTCAACGATCCAAGAGCCGTCCGGTTGCGGCACCGTCGCTGTAACCGGCGTGAAACGGTGGATTTCCGCGCCCCGCTGCCGCGCCCCCACGGCATAGGCGTTGGTCACGCCCGAGGGGTCTACATTGCCGCCATCGGGCTCGTACATGATGCAGCGGATACCGTCGAAATTCACCAACGGATGCAGGCGCTCGGCCTCATCGCGGCTGACTTCGTGGAAATTCATCCCATAGAGTTTGGCTTTGGACGCCTGAAGTCGCAATTGATGCTCGCGGTTCTCGGTCTGCGCCAGATAGAGGCTGCCGGGCTGGAACACGCCGCAGCTTTGCCCGGTCTCGGCCTCGAGCTCGTTATAAAGCTTCATCGTGTAATGTTGCAGGCGACTGATATTGGCGCTGTCATGCAGCCCGTGGATATTGGCCGCTGCGTGCCATGTGCTACCGCTTGTCAGCTCGTTGCGTTCAAGCAGGACGACATCGGTCCACCCCAGCTTGGTCAGGTGGTAGAGAATCGAGCATCCGATAACGCCGCCGCCGATCACGACGGCCTGTGCATGGGTCTTCATAGGGGATCCCTTGATCAAGTTTCGGCACAAACTGCGGCGACCCCTCTCCGGATGAATGCCATTTTCCGACATACTTTGTCGCGGTGGTAAAACTAGGCACAAGTTTTCTTTGAAAACCGCCACCCCCGCGATGGCCAACGTTTCACTTGGCAGCAGAACCACAAATACGTCAGAATTTGTCGCTGATAGACATGATCTTTGACACGTAGCGGGCAGGCTCTGGCAAAACATCAGGAGGCTCTCAATGAAAACCAGCACCCGTGTGGTCGTCATCGGCGGCGGTGTCGTCGGCTGTTCCGTGCTCTATCACCTGACCAAACTGGGCTGGTCCGATGTGATGCTTCTGGAACGCTCAGAACTAACGTCAGGCTCAACTTGGCATGCCGCCGGCGGGTTTCACACCCTCAACGGTGACACCAATATGGCTGCCCTTCAGGGCTATACGATCCACCTCTACAAGGAACTCGAAGAGATCACCGGCATGTCCTGCGGGTTGCACCATGTCGGCGGCGTGACGCTCGCGGACAATCGCGACCGGTTCGACATGCTTTTGGCCGAACGCGCCAAGCATCGCTACATGGGCCTCGACACCCATATCGTGACGCCCGAAGAGATCGCAAAGATTGCCCCGGTCACCAATATCGACGGTATTCTGGGCGGGCTCTACGATCCGCTTGACGGCCATCTTGATCCGTCCGGCACGACACATGCCTATGCCAAGGCCGCGCGCATGGGTGGCGCGCAGATCGAGACGCATTGCATGGTGCGTGAAACCAATCAACGCGCCGATGGCACTTGGGATGTGGTGACGGACAAGGGCACGATCCACACGGACCATGTGGTCAACGCGGGTGGTCTCTGGGCGCGCGAAGTGGGGGCGATGGCGGGCGTCTACCTGCCGCTGCACCCGATGGAACATCAGTATATCGTGACCGACGAAATCCCCGAAATCTACAGTCGCGATACCGAACACCCCCACGTCATGGACCCGGCAGGCGAAAGCTATCTGCGCCAAGAGGGGCGCGGACTGTGTATTGGCTTTTATGAGCAACCCTGCAAACCCTGGGCGGTCGATGGCACGCCTTGGGATTTTGGCCATGAACTTCTGCCGGACAACCTTGACAAGATCGAGGCCAGCATCGAATTCGCCTATCGTCGTTTCCCGGTTCTGGAACGGGCGGGCGTCAAGTCGGTCATCCACGGACCCTTCACCTTTGCCCCCGATGGCAACCCGCTGGTCGGTCCCATTCCGGGGCTGCGCGGCTATTGGTCAGCCTGTGGTGTCATGGCGGGTTTTTCCCAGGGTGGCGGCGTCGGCCTCATGTTGGCGCAATGGATGATCGAGGGCGAGTGCGAACGCGATGTGACCGCCATGGACGTGGCCCGCTTTGGCGACTGGATCACGCCGGGCTATACCCGCCCGAAAGTCATTGAAAACTATCAGAAACGGTTCAGCGTCAGCTACCCGAACGAAGAGCTGCCTGCCGCCCGCCCCTTCCGTCAGACGCCCATGTACGACATATTCGACAGTATGGGCGCGGTCTGGGGCGCGCAATACGGACTGGAGGTGGTCAACTACTTCGCGACCGGCGACGAGCCGCGCTATGAGACCCCATCCTTCCGCCGCTCCAACGCATGGGAGGCCACGGCCCGAGAGGTCAAGGCGGTGCGAGAGGCTGTCGGCATCAACGAGGTGCATAACTTTGGCAAGTACCTTGTCTCCGGCCCTAACGCGCGCGACTGGCTCGACCGGATCATGGCGGGGCGGATTCCCAAACCGGGTCGTCTCTCGCTCACCCCGATGCTCTCGCCCAAAGGGCGGCTCTGGGGTGATTTCACGGTGTCTTGCCTCAATGACGAGAGCTTCCAACTCACTGCCTCTTACGGCGCACAAGCCGTCCATATGCGCTGGTTCGCGCAGAACGAGACAGAGGGTGTCACGGTCGAGAATATCTCAGATCGGCTCAACGGGTTTCAGATCGCAGGACCACGCGCACGGGATGTGCTGATGGCCTGCACCCGCGATCCGCTGGGCGAGATGCGCTTCATGGATGTCCGCCACGCGACCGTGGGCATGGTCGATTGCCTCGTGCAGCGCGTCAGTTACACCGGCGATCTGGGATATGAGATTTTCTGCGACCCGATGGCGCAACGCGCGCTCTGGGATGTGCTCTGGTCGACGGGGCAAAAGCACGGGATGAAACCCTTTGGCATGCGCGCGATGATGTCGCTGCGGCTTGATCGGTTCTTTGGCTCGTGGCTCAATGAGTTTTCGCCCGATTACACCCCTGGCGAGACCGGCATGGACCGCTTTATCAGCTTTACCAAGAACGCCGATTTTGTCGGGCGTGCGGCGGCAGAGGCGGAACGCGCCAAGGGCGCCGCGCGCAAACTGGTGGCGTTTGAGGTCGAAGCAACAGACGCCGACGTGAACGGCTACGAACCGGTCTGGATCGGGGATGAGGTGCGCGGTTTTTGCACCTCGGGTGGCTATTCGCACCACGCGGACAAGTCGATAGCACTCGCGCTCATTCCTTCGGGACAGGCGCAGCCAGGCTTGCGTGCGGAGATTGAGATTCTCGGGCGACGTTATGGGGCGACGATGCTCACCGAAGCGCTCTTTGACGTGGATGGGGCGCGGATGCGCGGCTAAAAACAGAAGAACGGCGCCTACTCTGGGGCAGACGCCGTTTTTTTGAGTATTTTCCGAACGATGAAAGCGCTGCCTCAGTTCTTGGGCGCATCCGGATCAGGCTGGCCCACGCCAATAAACACACGCTTGAGCGGCACGATCCAGACAAAGCCAAGTCCCACATAGATCAACAGCTCGACCCAAATGGATGGCCGGTCCATCCAATTCACCAGGCTCACTGCGGCCACCACATAGGCTGGCAGACCGATCAGCAAGACGACGAGTGACCAGCGTTTCCGGGCCTTGTAACTGAGTGGCATCGGCTCTCCTCAATCCGCGAAAGGGTCTGTCACGAGGATCGTATCCTCACGCTCGGGTGAGGTGGAAAGTAGGGCAACCGGGCAGTCAATCAACTCTTCGACGCGCCGGACGTATTTGATCGCCTCGGCGGGCAGGTCCGCCCAACTGCGCGCGCCCTCCGTTGATTGCGACCAGCCGGGCATTTCCTCATAAATAGGCGTGCAGCGGGCCTGTTGATCAGCGGCGGTCGGCAGGTAATCCAGCCGCGTGCCGTTAAGGTCATAGCCCACGCAAATCTTCAGTGTTTCAAACCCGTCGAGCACATCGAGTTTTGTCAGCGCAATGCCGGTGACACCCGAGGTGACACAGGTCTGGCGAACCAGACAGGCATCGAACCAGCCGCAGCGCCGCTTGCGTCCCGTCACCGTGCCAAACTCATGCCCACGCTCGCCAAGGCGCTGACCATCCGCATCGTGCAATTCGGTTGGAAACGGCCCCTCGCCCACGCGCGTCGTATAGGCTTTGACAATGCCCAGCACGTAATCAATCGCCCCCGGTCCAAGACCCACGCCGGTGGCCGCCTGACCGGCGATCACATTGGACGACGTGACAAAGGGATAGGTGCCAAAATCAATATCCAGCAGCGCGCCCTGCGCCCCCTCGAAAAGGATACGCTTGCCCGCGCGGCGGTTCTCGTTGAGCACTCTCCAGACGGGGGCGGCATAGGGAAGGATCTGCGGCGCGATTTCTTTGAGCTGCGCGATCAAGGCCTCGCGATCGACCGGCGCGATCCCCAACCCGCGCCGCAGCGGATCATGATGCTGGAGCGCGCGATCCACCCGCGCAATGAGCGTGGCCTCATCCGCCAAATCCGCCACCCGGACCGAACGACGCCCCACCTTATCCTCATAAGCAGGCCCGATGCCGCGCCCGGTGGTGCCAATCTTGGTGCCTTTGCTCGCCGCTTCTTCGCGGGCGCGGTCCAATTCGCCGTGGATCGGCAGAATGAGCGGCGTATTTTCGGCGATCATCAGCGTCTCCGGAGTGATTGTCACACCCTGTTCGCGGATCGAAGCTATTTCCTTGATCAGATGCCACGGATCGAGCACCACGCCATTACCAATCACGCTCAGCTTGCCGCCCCGCACCACGCCCGAGGGCAGCGCGTTGAGCTTGTAGACCTTGCCGTCGATCACGAGGGTATGGCCCGCGTTATGGCCACCCTGAAACCGCGCGATCACATCGGCGCGCTCGCTCAGCCAATCGACGATCTTGCCTTTTCCCTCGTCCCCCCATTGGGCCCCGACGACGACGACATTTGCCATGATTTACCCCTCGGCATTTGGTCCAAACCGCGCGTTGGTATAGCGGGGGGACGCGTCGGGTGAAACATCTAATTCGTCCAAAGGTGTGAACGGATGTAGACATCTGCGGCACGTCAGGCTGAACGAGAGAGTGATCCATCGGCTGAGTGATCCATCAAAATGGCCGATGATGATGATAAGACGCACCTGCGCCGATTGCCGGGTTGCGGGCAGGCTCAGAATTGCATAGATAGCGGCAGATCGAGACATAAGCGTAGGCCCCGTGATCCATGGAAAATGTCGTCCTCACCATCCACCTTCTTTTGGCGCTCGCCCTGATTGGCGTGGTACTGCTGCAACGCTCCGAAGGCGGCGGGCTTGGGATGGGTGGCGGTGGCGGTGGTGCCATGACCGGGCGCGCCGCGGCCACGGCTCTGGGCAAGATGACATGGATTCTCGCCGCATCCTTTATTGTGACATCAATTACACTTACCATCATTGCGGCACAGAACGCGGCTGGGGTTTCGGTGCTGGATCGGTTGACTGATTCCCCGCCCACCACAGAACAGTCTGCGCCTGCACTTCCGGATGCAGACAGCCTCCTGCCGCCGCCATCCGGCGATACGGCTCCGCTGACGCCCACTGCCGACTGACACAAATCTTTGAGGGCGGAGATTGCCACGCAACAGCATCTAGCGGTTGGCTTGCGCAAACCTCGCGAATCCTGTAAGGGTTAAATCCCGTGGCAGAGCGGTCTTTTGAGGCCATCTCTGGGTTTTTGACCGACCATCAAACACGTAGAAACACGGGAGCCTCAGCGCATGGCACGATATATTTTCATTACGGGCGGCGTTGTGTCTTCGCTTGGCAAGGGACTGGCTTCGGCCGCTCTTGGGGCGTTGTTGCAGGCGCGTGGGTTCTCGGTGCGATTGCGCAAACTTGACCCCTATCTCAATGTTGATCCCGGCACGATGAGTCCGTTTGAACATGGCGAGGTATTCGTGACCGATGATGGCGCAGAGACCGATCTCGACCTTGGCCACTATGAGCGCTTCACCGGCGTTCCGGCACGGATCAGCGACTCTGTCAGCTCTGGCCGGATCTATTCGAACGTGCTGGAGAAAGAACGGCGCGGCGATTATCTCGGCAAGACGATACAGGTCGTCCCGCATGTCACCAATGAAATCAAGGAATTCCTGAGCATTGGCGAGGATGAGGTCGATTTCATGCTCTGCGAAATCGGCGGCACCGTCGGCGATATCGAGGGTCTGCCGTTCTTTGAGGCAATCCGGCAGTTCAGCCATGACCGACCGCGCGGACAGTGTATATTCATGCATCTCACCCTCCTGCCCTATCTGGCGGCAAGTGGCGAGTTGAAGACGAAACCGACGCAACACAGCGTCAAGGAATTGCAGAGTATCGGCATCGCACCCGACATTCTCGTGTGCCGTTCGGAGCAGCCGATCCCGGACAAGGAACGCGAAAAGATCGCACTCTTTTGCAATGTCCGCAAAGAGCATGTGGTCGCGGCCTATGATCTCAAGTCGATCTATGAGGCACCGCTGGCCTATCACCGTGAAGGGCTGGATCAAGCGGTGCTTGACGTGTTTCAGATCAGCCCTGCGCCCAAACCAGACCTGACGGTGTGGCTGGATGTGGTGGACCGCATCCAGAATACCGACGGGGCGGTAAATATCGCTATTGTCGGCAAATACGTGCAATTGGAAGACGCCTACAAGTCGATCAAGGAGGCGCTCATTCACGGCGGCATGGCCAACCGGGTCAAGGTCAACGTGGAATGGGTCGATGCCGAGATTTTCGAGCGTGAAGACCCCGCCGCTCACCTTGAGGGTTTTCACGCCATTCTGGTGCCCGGCGGCTTTGGTGAGCGTGGCACCGAAGGCAAGATCAAAGCTGCCGAATTCGCCCGCACTCGCAAGATCCCCTATTTGGGCATCTGTCTTGGCATGCAAATGGCGGTGATTGAGGCCGCGCGCAATGTGGCTGGCCTCAAGGACGCCGGATCAGAGGAATTCGACCACGAGGCGGGCAAGCGGCGCTTTGAGCCCGTTGTTTATCACCTCAAGGAATGGGTGCAGGGCAACGAAAAGGTGCAACGCAAGGTCAGTGACGACAAGGGCGGCACCATGCGTCTTGGGGCCTATGACGCCGTGCTCAAGGACGGTAGCCGCGTGGCACAGATCTACGGCACGACGACGATCGACGAACGGCACCGCCACCGCTATGAGGTGGACACGAAATATCGCGAAAAGCTCGAAGGATGTGGCCTGACATTCTCTGGAATGTCGCCTGATGGTCGCCTGCCAGAGATCGTGGAATGGTCGGATCACCCATGGTTCATCGGGGTGCAATATCACCCGGAACTGAAATCCAAACCCTTTGCGCCGCACCCTCTGTTTGCTGATTTCGTGCGCGCGGCTATAGCGACGTCGCGATTGGTCTGAGACGAGCGCCTCAACGCTTGACGGGAAATAAGAAACAGCGATCTCTGCGGATCATCAGCCATAGCGCCTTGCCCGGTTTCGGCAGGAACACATTGGGCACTGTTGCCTTGAGCAAAGAGCCGTCGTGATCCATCCGAAACTCGACCAGACTCTCGGAGCCCATGAAGCGCGCGCGCTCGACCACACCGCGCGCGGGCGTGCCGTCCTGCGAGGTGGGATTTGGGCCGCGCCCGTGCCGGTCAAAGTCGATCTTGATATGCTGTGGTCGGATCACGATCTCTACCTCGCTGCCCTCATAGGCGCCGGGCGAGAGAAACTGGCCAAAGGGCGTATCCACCAATGAGCCACGCACCCTGCCCCGGATCACGTTGACCTCAGAGAAAAACGCCATGGCACTGCGGTCCACCGGAGCATTGTAGACATTATAGGGTGCCCCCTGTTGCACGATCCGCCCGTCACGCATGAGCGCGATCTCGTCGGCCATGCGCATGGCCTCTTCGGGCTCGTGCGTGACCAGCAACACTGCCGTGTCCTGTTCACGCAGAATCTCCAGCGTCTCGTCGCGAATACCATCACGCAAGCGGTTGTCGAGGCCAGAAAAAGGCTCGTCCATGAGCATGATGCCGGGACGGGGCGCAAGCGCGCGGGCCAAGGCGACGCGCTGCTGCTCGCCCCCCGACAGTTCATGCGGATAGGCGTTGAGATGCCGCTGCAATCCCACCCGCTCGAGCAATTCTCCAATTCGAACCGCTTTGGCAGATTTGTCACCACTAAGACCAAATCCCACGTTCTGCGCCACGCTGAGATGCGGAAAGAGGGCAAAGTCCTGAAACATCAAGCCAATGTGCCGCCGCTCTGGCGGAATGCGAAACACGGTGTTGCACACAAGGTTACCATCGACCCAGATCTCACCAGCATCTTGCATTTCGACCCCAGCGATCATACGCAGCGTCGTCGATTTTCCACAACCTGAAGGCCCAAGCAGGCAGGTCACATGCCCCGGCATCACCCGTAGTGAGACGTCATTGACGACGAGGCGTCCGTCATACCGACGCATCAGATTCTTGACTTCAAGCCGGGGAATTGGGGTCTGCACCGGAGCCTCTAGTTCTTTCCGATCAAATCTATCGGGTTTTATTCGCTGGAAATATCAACCCCTGCGACACCATGCAACCCATATGCCCTGCGGCCCGTTGACAGGTAGGGGAAGAGGTGTTTGTGTGGCGGCGCATTTATAGGATTGGAGTTTGTCCCATGCGGATTTTGAGTGGTGCCTTGTTGACCTTTTGTCTTGCATTTCCTGCCTATGCAGACAGTGATCGCGAGGCGCGGGTTGCAGTTGCCAAAGAGTATGTGCAAGCGACCATGACGGATACCGATATCCAAGAGTTCATCAAACAACTTTGGCAGCCCATGATTCAACAAATGGCGGCAACCCGTCAGGCGATGACACCAGAACAGATCGAGCAAATTGGCCAGCTTTTCTCTTCAGAGTTAACCGAACCTCTGACCGATGTCATGCTCCAGCAGGATGAAATCATGGCTGATATCATGACGCTGGAAGAGTTGACCGCATTGCGCGACTTCTACACGTCAGAGCATGGCGGCGCCGTGATGCGCAAAATGCCGCAACTGGCGCAGATTCAGCAACCGATGATTTCTGCTGTCTTGCAAAAGGCGATGCCAGACATGATGCCAAAGATCGAGGCAATCACCGTTCCCGAGTGAAAAGAGCGTCGCGCCGCCACTCAGTGACGGCGCGCGAGTTGCAACTTGGACCACTCACCGCCGCAGTTACTCTTTCGGCAAATCCATCATGGCGGTGAATTCGGCCTCAGCGGCCAACTCGCCCTCAACTTCGGCAACACCCGAGAATTTCCAGACCTTGCCGCCGGGCTTTCCACGCGTCGTGCGCAGTTTCATTTCAAGCACATCCCCCGGCACCACCATGCGGCGAAACTTGGCGCTGTCTATCGCCATGAAATAGACCAGCATGTTTCGGTCTTGCATGTTCAGAGCGGTGCCAACCATCACGGCGGCCGTCTGCGCCATCGCCTCGATGATGGTGACGCCAGGCATGATCGGCTTGCCCGGAAAATGTCCTTGAAAATGCGGCTCGTTCATCGTCACATTCTTGATGCCGCGCGCCGACTGATAACCATCGATATCGACCACCTTGTCGACCAAAAGGAACGGATAGCGATGCGGAATCAGCCGCTGGATCAGATGGATGTCCGCAGATTTGAGAGGCTCTGTCATGGGCTGTCCTTTCGCATAACACCTTGCTCGTCCCTAGCAAGCGGACGACAAAGGAGCAATATCTCAAACCTGTCTATTCGACCGGGGCTTCCGGAGCAGGGTCCGGATCTTTATCGGATACTTCCGGGGCCTGAGGTCCACGCCCTATGCGCTCATTTATGCGAACCACGGCAAGATCCGTTACATCCGCGGCCCCCGCGTGCAGCATCACAGCGCGCGCATCTATCATCACCATTGCGCCCGCCTCACGCAGCAGATCCTCCAGGACGGGCTGCACGACGCGCATGAACTGCACCGGCACCAAATCCCGGCGGCGTTCCAGGTCGCGGGACATGCGTTCGCTTTCAAGCCGCAACTCTTCCACTTTTTGATCAAAGGCATCCGCCAGAGCACGAAATTCATTCGATGGAGTTGTCGCCCGCAGGCTTGTCAGGCTTTTTTCTTCGGCTTCCAACTCCTTGGCAATCCGGTCATTATGCGCAATAAGCCGGTCCCGCTCTGTCTGGATCTCAACTTGAAGCCGTTGACCAAAATCGGATTCGATCAACATGCGCTCGGGGTCGATCACCAGAACATCGCTCTGAATGACGCCCATCTGTTGCGCTCGCGCCGCCTCATGGGTGCCAAGAGACAGCGCCAAGATCAGCCCAGCCAGAGCAAGGGCCGTTCGCATGTTCAGAATTCCGTTCGAACCGTCAAATCGAACTGTTGCTCGATATCGCCCGGTTCTTTCTTGAGCGCGTTGGAGAAGTTCATGCGGATCGGCCCAAAGGGTGAAGACCAGAATATCGAGAAACCAACCACATGCCGCGCTTTGAACCCAGTCGAGGACAGCGTGTTGCCCGGAGCAACAGACCCCCGGTTACCAATACCCCAGATCGAGCCGATGTCGTAGAACGCCCCGCCAGTGATGCCATATTCGTCGGGCAGGCCAAGGGGAAACTCCGCTTCAAATTTGAGTGCAGCGAAATAATCACCGCCCAACAGTTCGTCGTCTTCAATCGGACCCATGCCATTCGGCTCAAAGCCGCGAATAACCTGTGAACCAAAGCGATTGAGAAAACGGCTGCTTTGGCCTCCGGAAAACTCGATCGCACCGCCCTCAAGGATAGCCCTCAGGGTCACATCCTCATTCATGACAGTCGTTTGGCCGACCAGACGCGCCGTGGTCTTGATATAGTCGTTGTCACCGCCAAGACCGGCAAACTCCTGGCCAAACGACAAGAGAACCCCCGCATTGGGATTGAGCCCTGACTCTCGAGTGTCATAATTGAAATTGTAACCCACAGCACTGGTCCAGAGCGCACCTTGGTTGATCTCGTCCAGCAGAATCCCAGACGTGCCCTGATAGTCAGACATGTCCTCGTAGCTGGCATTGTAGTAGATGCCAAGCCGGGTATTCTCGCCTGTCGGAAAGGTCAGGCTGGGGCGGAATGTCCCGATTGCAGTGTCAAACAGGCTGTTGTCGCTCTCAGTTTCCTGAAATGAGAAATCAAGACCCAAGGCCACATCACGCCCAAGAAAGGCTGGCTCAACGAAGCCTAGATTGTAGTTGATCGAGTCGGCGGTGGCCAAAATCTGCGCGGTTAACCGTTGACCGCGCCCGATGAAGTTGCGCTCCGAAAAGCCAAGAGAAATGCCAAGGCCCGAGTTGGTGGAAAAGCTGGCACCGACGGACACCGTTCCTGTGGTTTGTTCTTCCACGTCGGTCTCGATGACAACTTGGTCCGGACGCGACCCCTCGCGCGCATTCACGTCCACCTCCTTGAAATAACCCAAGGCCCGGATACGAGTTGCCGCTTGCTGGATCGAGCGGGGATTGAACGGATCACCCTCGGCTTGATCAAACTGGCGTCGGATCACGCGGTCGAGCGTCGTCGTGTTACCTTCGATGTCGATCCGCTCAACAAAGATGCGCGGACCGCGTTGAAGCGCGAATTCCACATTCAGCGTCAAGTCGCGGTCATTTCGGGTGATGCGCGGCTCGACTCGCAGAAAATCAACGCCGTTCTTGATGGCCAGACGTTCCATGCGAGCGATCGAATTCTCGACCAGGGTCGGGGAGTAAACCACTCCCGGTTTGATCTTGAGTGTGTCGTGATAGGTCTCGGCCTCAACCCCGTTTATCTCGCTCACGGTTGTGATCTGGCCGAATTTGAACTGCTGGCCTTCCTGAACATTGAACGTGACAAAGTAAGCGTCCCGCTCGCGGGCCAATTCGGCATTGGTCCCCGTGACGCGGAAATCCACGTAGCCGCGCGAGTTATAGAAATCGGTCAGCACCTGACGATCAAAGTTCACCCGATCTTCGACAAAGGTGTCGCGTTCGATCAGGGCGCGCAGGAGGCCGGTTTGCTTGCTTTCGACCACGCGCCGGAGACGGGTGTCGGAAAAGGCGCGATTGCCGACAAAGCCAATACGCTGCACCTCAATCTTGCGGCCCTCAAAAATCTCGAACACCAGATCAACGCGGTTATCGCTCCGCCGGATCACCTTCGGCGTCACACGGGCTGCAATGCGACCGTTCTGGCTATAGGCTTCTGAAATGATTCCCGCGTCACGCTCGGCCTGCGTCGGGCTAAAGACTTGACGCGATTTGCTCTGGATGAATCCAGCAAGATCGTCGTCCTTGATCTTGTCGTTGCCCTCAAAGGCGATGCGATTGATGGTTGGAAATTCGGTGACGCGGATCAGAAGATTATTGCCCTGCGGGACAAGCTCAACTTCTTCAAAAAGCCCCGAGGTCAAGATTTTCTGATAGGCGTCGTTCAATTGACCAGCCGAAACGGTCTCGTTCCGCGCGATGCCTGCGTAGGATAGAATCGTTCCTGCTTCGATCCGTTGGTTGCCCTCAATGGACACTGACGAGAAGCGATAGGACTGCGCCTCGGCTCGTTGGCCCGTTCCGAACAGGAATGTGGCAATGATCACTGAGACGAGAGCGGCTTTAACGGTTCTCAACGCGAAAAAAAAGTTGCGGCTATGCTGCCGATTCATGTCGCGATCATTCATTGCTCAAACCCAGTCAGACATCTCATTAAGGATGTCAGTAACCCGTCTGTCTGGCCTTGTCAAAACGCGAGTGGCCGTGAAACAGGTCGCATGGATCAGAGTGCGCCAATAAATCCACCGGCAAAAAGAGCCAACCCAAGAGTCACCAGATAAAGCAACAGATCGGCATTCACCTGAAGCAACACGCTAGCGCTTTGATATCCATCTTTGAGCTGTTGCATTTCGCACCCCTTTGACAAAGTTGCCGCCACCAAAAAGAGTGCCATTCCGATCTGGCGAATTCAGGACAGGACTGTGGCGAAATTTTGGCGAACGGGCTTCAGCGCCTATTGCCTAGTCAGTCGCCCTGCCTCCTGCCGACGTTGCGTTGGTCCATAAAGCGCTGGAGCCGGGACAGCCCTTCTTCGATGTCCGCCGTGGCGCGAGCATAGGAAAACCGCAGCGTTCCAGCACCGCGGACTGGGTCGAAATCCAACCCCGGTGTCACTGCAACCCCGGCCTTGTCCAGAATTTCGGCAGCAAAGGCGCGGCTGTCGTCAGTGAGATGGCTGACATCGGCATAAACATAAAAGGCCCCGTCAGGCGGCGCGATACGGTCAAACCCAGCTTTGGGCAGCCCATCCAGCATCAGGGTACGGTTACGCCGGTAAATCGCCATATTGGCCTCAAGTTCCGACGTACAATCCATCGCTGCGAGGGCGGCGATCTGACTTGCGTGAGGCGGACAGATAAAGAGATTCTGTGCCAGACGTTCGACCACGCGTACGTCATCTTCGGGCACCACCATCCAGCCGATGCGCCAGCCGGTCATGGAAAAATACTTGGAGAAGGAGTTGATCACATAGCATTCGTCTGTGATCTCAAGCGCGCTGACGGCGCGTTGCTCATACTCGATGCCGTGATAAATTTCGTCGCTGATGAAGGATGCCCCCTGCGCGTGACACGCCTCAATGAGCCCGCCAAGCGCTGCCCGGTCCAGCATCGTACCGGACGGATTCGCCGGACTCGCCACCAGAAGCCCGCGCAATTCGCGTCCGGCGAGATCGCCTGGGGCTGGCTGCAAGCGGTTTTCCGCCGCCGTTTCTATATCCACCGGCACGAGATCCAACGCCCGCAAAATCTGGCGATAGCTGGGATATCCCGGCGCACCGATTCCGACCCGGTCGCCAACATCGAAAAGGGCCGTAAAGGCAAGAATGAAGGCCCCGGAGGAGCCGGGAGTGATGACGACCCGGTTTGGGTTCAGGTCGATATTGTACCAGTCTTTATAGAGCCGCGCGATCCGTGCGCGCAGGCCTGGCAGGCCGAGCGCCACCGTGTATCCCAGAGACTCGCGCGCCATTGTTTCGACAAGGGCATCACGTGCGCCTTGCGGAGCAGGAGTACCCGGTTGCCCCACCTCCATGTGGATGATGTGGCGTCCCATTGCCTCGGCGCGGCGCGCGGCCTCCATCACATCCATCACGATGAAGGCATCGACCTGCGACCGGGTTGAGTTTCGCATGGGTTTTCTCCTAAACTGCGCGCACTTGCCGACCCGTCTCACTGGAAAAGGCCGCCAAGGTCAATGCTGCTTCTCCGACTTGCCGCGCTCTCATTACTGCTGACCCTGACGCTGGCTGTTCCGGCGCGGGCAGTGACGTTGCTGCGTGATCCCGATATTGAGCAGGCCTTGCGCAGTCTTGCGACGCCTGTATTGCAAGCCGCAGGATTGAGTCCCGCACGGGTGGATATTCTGGTGATCGACGATTCGAGCATGAATGCCTTTGTGATCGATTCGGACAGTATTTTCATACATTCAGGGCTGCTCTTGAGGATGGAGACCCCGGCCATGCTGCAATCGGTGATTGCGCACGAGGCTGCCCATATTGCAAATGGTCACCTCATGCGTCGCCCGATCAATGCCCGCAATGCCAGAACCGCCGCGGCACTTGGAACAGCTTTGGCGGCCGCAGCAGGAGCAGCCGCCGGAAGTGGCGAGTTTGCTGCAGGGGCAGCAGCCGGGCTTCAGGGTGCCGCGATGCGCAGCTTTTTTTCGCACACGCGGGCCGAGGAAAATGCGGCCGATGCCAGCGGTATGCGGTTTATGGCCGCCGCAGGTATAGATCTGCGCGGTGCAGTGCAGGTCATGGAGCTATTTCGGGGACAAGAAGCCCTGTCTCTAGGCCGTCAGGATGCCTATGCGCGCACCCATCCCCTCTCTCGGGACCGGTTTCGACGGATCAGCCAATTGGCCGACGCACAGTCAAAAACCGTAACGCCCGACCCTGAAGCAACCTATTGGTTTGCGCGGGCCAAAAGCAAGCTCTCGGCGTTTCAACGATCTCCGAAATGGACGCTGACGCGAGCGGGGGAATATGGCTATGAAGACGTCAAATTGATGCGTCAGGCAATTGCCTATCATCGGCAGGCTGATCTGCGCCGGGCTTTGGCCGCGATAGACGGGGCCATCGCACGGCGTCCGACCGATCCTTATTTGCACGAGTTGCGCGGGCAGATTCTCATGGAAAGCAGACAGATCAAGCCCGCCGTCGCTGCCTATGCGCGCGCCGCCAATCTGGCCCCGCGGAATGCGCTGATCCTTGGATCTTATGGGCGGGCTCTCTTGGCTGATGGCCAGGTGCAAAAGGCGGCAGAGTTTCTGGAAACCGCGAGGGGACGCGATGGTCGAGACCCGCGAATCCTGCGCGATCTGGCACAGGCCAATGCAAAGTTAGGCAATAACGGTATGGCCTCGGTCCTGACCGCAGAGCGATATGCGATGGCAGGCCAATTGAAAGATGCTAAGATACATGCGACGCGCGCGTCCTCCCTGTTACCCCGTGGTTCTGCCGCGTGGCAAAGGGCACAGGATGTACTTTTTGCGGCAGAAGCCGAAGAAAAACGGAGAAAATGACCTTGATGCTACGTTCTGTTCTGTCCGCCGCCAGTTTTGGCCTTTGCTTGATTTTGACACAGCCGGCCTCCGCGCTCGATCTTGAAAGTTTGAACGAGGCCGAACGCACGGTCTTGCGCGAGGAAATTCGAGCTTATTTGCTCGAGAACCCCGAAGTGATCATGGAAGCAGTTGCCGTGCTGGAACAGCGCGAAGCCCAAGGCCAGGCGCAGGCCGATAGCGATCTGGTCAGAAGCAATGCCGATGCCCTCTTCAACGATCCGAACTCTTGGGTTGGGGGCAATCCTGAGGGCAACCTGACATTGGTCGAATTCATGGACTATCGCTGCAGCTATTGCCGCCGCGCGTTCGAAGACGTCAAAGGCCTCTTGGCCGCCGATGGTAATATCCGCTTCATCATCAAGGAATTCCCCATTCTGGGTGAGGAATCCGTGCTCGCCTCACGCTTTGCCATCGCTACACGCCAGGTTGCAGGGGATGAGGCCTATAAATCCGTCCATGACGCGCTGATGAGCTATAGCGGAAGCATGAATGAGACCGGATTCACCCGTCTGGCGGATGCGCTTGGCCTAGATGCCTCTAGAATCATCGCGGAGATGAACAGCAAGGCGGTCTCTGAGGTGATCGCGGCCAATCATGCGCTTGGTCAGAGAATGCAGATCACCGGCACACCGTCCTTTGTGATGGGCGATCAGATGCTACGCGGGTACTTGCCTCAAGATGCCATGCAAGAGATCGCCAACGAGATCCGCGCACAATAGCCGTGCGCCCTGCCCTCTTCGTTGCTGTCCTATTACTTGGGACAGCCCAACCTGTCTTTGCGCAAGAGATACCGCAGCAATCGCGAACGGCACTTGGAGAGGCAATACGCGCCGTGTTGGTCGAGACACCAGCACTGATCTATCCATTGCATGAGCTGCCACAGATTGTGGCAACCGATCTGTATGGTGAGGATGCCGCGCGTGATCTGGGACTGTTGGGCCGGGCCTCGAAACAACTGTTTTCACCCGGTCTGCCCGGCTTTGGGGCAGAGGGCAAGACCGCCGCAATAGTGTTCTTCACGCAAGATGATTGCCCCGACTGTGCCGCCGCCGAAGCCGAGTTACGCCATCTCGCGGCAGCGCTTTCGCTGCGGGTCAGCGTATTTGACATGGTGCGGGACGCGGCACTGGCCGAAAAGTTGGGCCTCGACATGGCCCCCTCGTATGTGTTGCCTGACATGTTGTTGCGTGGGGCCATGCCCGCAATCGTTCTTGAGAAGTATCTGCGACCGTGAACGACAAAGGCGCGCCACTGCGGCGCGCCTGTTTGTTTTGGCATTGGACTGAGGCTTAGTTGACCAGTGTCGCCGCTGCCGCCTGTGCCATAGCCTCGACTCCGAACATGTTGACGATGCCAAGCAGCATCACTGCTGCCGAACCCATCAGAAACGCCCATTGCACTGCCGAACGACCGGTCTCGACGCCGGTCCCCTCTTGTCCGAAATACATGTAGAAGACGATGCGCAGATAGTAAAACGCGCCGATCACGGACGCGACAACCCCGGCAATCGCCAGCCATGCAAGCCCACCTTCATAGGCCGCGCGCAGCACGTAAAGTTTGCCAAAAAAGCCCAAGAGCGGCGGCACACCGGCAAGGCTGAACAACAGGATCATCATGGCAAGCGCGCGCCCCGGTTCGGCGCGCGAATACATCGCAAGGCTGCGAATATCCGTCACCGGTTGCCCATCCCGCTCCATAGACAGGATAAAGGCAAAGGTGCCCACGTTCATCGTGACATAGATTGCCATATAGATCAGCATCGCCTGCACGCCAAAAACCGTGCCGGCTGCCAGTCCCATCAGCGCATAGCCCATATGGGCGATAGAGGAATACGCCATCAGACGCTTGATATCGGTCTGGCCGATGGCCGCAAATGCGCCAAGGAACATCGAGAGCAGCGCCAGAAGCGCCAACACCTGCTGCCAATCCGCAACCACCCCACCAAAGGCGTCATGCACGACTCGAGCAAAAAGCCCCATTGCCGCCATTTTGGGGGCCGTCGCAAAGAACGCAGTGATCGGAGTTGGCGCGCCCTCATAGACATCGGGCGTCCACATGTGAAAGGGCACCGCCGAAATTTTGAACGCGAGACCGGAGATAACAAAGACCAGACCGATCAAAAGTCCGATCGGAGCCTGCCCCTCGGCTGCTGCGATGATGCCGGAGAAAAGCGTTGTGCCCGCAAAGCCGTAGATCAGCGACGCCCCATAGAGCAACAGGCCAGACGACAGCGCGCCCAATACGAAATACTTGAGCCCCGCCTCGGTCGATTTTGCGCTGTCCCGGCGCAAAGAGGCCACGACGTAAAGCGACAGCGATTGCAGCTCGAGCCCCATATAGAGCGCCATCAGATCGCCCGCGCTGACCATGACCATCATGCCGACGACGGCCAGGGCCACAAGGAGCGGATATTCAAACCGCAGGATACCGCGCCGCGACATGTAATCCTGTCCCAGCACCAGCACCGCCGCCGCTGAGAGGAGAATCGTGATCTTGGCAAAACGCGCAAAGCCGTCGTCGTTGAACATGCCGCCAAAGGCGGTGCGCGTGCCGGTCCCCGATGCCCCGATCCAGATCGCCAGCAGCGCAAACAGCCCCGCCGTGACCCAGACCAGCATGCCCGCCATTCGGTCCTGCCCGGTATAGGCCACACCCAAGAGCGCCAGCAGCGCATAGGCCGAGAGCACGATCTCGGGCAGGATTATGGATAGATCAGCCTGCATGTCTCAGGGCCTCCGGTTCAATGCGAGGTTTCGGCAAGTTGTGTCGCAGCTTGCGCCACGGCCTGTGCCGTCTCAACGTTGGAAATCAGCGCCTCGACCGAGGGGCCGGTGATGTCAGTCACAAGCCGGGGGTAAACCCCGAGCAAGAGCGTCATCACCACCAGCGGCGCGAAAATCGCCCGCTCGCGTTTGGTCATATCTGTGATGGTGCGGAGACTTTCCTTGATCAGATCACCAAAGACCACCCGACGATAGAGCCAGAGCGCGTAGGCTGCCGACAGGATCACACCCGATGTCGCAACCGCTGCTACCCATGTATTGACCTGAAACACACCGACCAGCGTCAGGAATTCCCCGACAAAGCCAGAGGTGCCCGGCAGGCCGACATTGGCCATGGTGAAGAACATGAAGATCAGCGCATAGGCGGGCATCCGATTTACGAGACCGCCATAGGCATCAATCTCCCGGGTATGCATCCGATCGTAGATCACGCCGACGCAGAGAAAGAGCGCGCCCGAGATAAATCCGTGGCTGATCATCTGGAAAATCGCACCATCCACGCCCTGTTGATTGGCCGCAAATATGCCCATTGTGACGTAACCCATATGGGCGACCGAGGAGTAGGCGATCAGTTTCTTCATGTCTTCTTGGGCAAGTGCCACCAGCGAGGTGTAGACAATGGCGATGGCTGACATCCAGAGCACCAAAGGCGTCAGCACCTCAGTGCCAACGGGAAACATTGGCAGGCTAAAGCGCAAGAAGCCATAGCCGCCCATCTTCAACAGGATCGCTGCCAGCACAACAGAGCCAGCCGTGGGCGCCTGAACGTGGGCGTCCGGCAGCCATGTGTGGACCGGCCACATTGGCATCTTGACCGCAAAGCTGGCAAAGAACGCGAGGAACATCAGCGTCTGCATTCCGCCGATCACAGTCAAACCGAGGATCGAGAACGTCTCGCTCTCGAACTCATGCTTGAGCAGGTCCGCAATATCGGTGGTCCCTGCATCCGAGAACATTGCGACCATCGCCACAAGCATCAGCACGGAGCCAAGAAAGGTGTAGAGGAAGAATTTGAACGACGCGTAGATACGCTCCTTGCCGCCCCAAATCCCGATGATCAAGAACATCGGAATAAGCCCTGCCTCGAAGAAGAGGTAAAAGAGCACGAGATCAAGCGCCATGAATACGCCCAACATGAGCGTCTCCAATAACAGGAAGGCGATCATATACTCCTTGACGCGGCTGGTCACAGTCCAAGACGCCGCAATGGTCAGCGGCATGATGAAGGTGGTCAGCATAACGAAAAGCACACTGATCCCGTCAACGCCCATCTTATATTGCAAGCCCAAGAGCCATTCCCGCTCTTCGACCATCTGGAACCCGGTGTCGGAGGGGTCGAACTGAAAGAGGATAAACAGCGACACGATAAAGGTCAGCGTGGTGGCGATCAGAGCCACCCATTTGGCATTGCGCTGTGCCGCTGCATCCTGACCACGAAGAAAAACCGCGAGGATTGCCGCCGCGACCGCCGGGATGAAGGTCACAATGGAAAGCAGGTTGTCCATCAGTTGGCTCCCCCGAAGATCGTCATCCAAGTCACCAGAACCGCAATCCCGATCACCATGGCAAAGGCATAGGTAAAGATGTAGCCGGACTGTGCCCGACCAGCGAGGCGGGTGACCCAAGGAATGAGCCCCATCGCCACACCATTGATCGACCCGTCGATGACGTCCCCATCGCCGCGCTTCCACAGGAGGTTTCCGAGCGCCTTGGCAGGCCGGACAAAGAGAAAGTCGAAGATCTCGTCGAAATACCACTTGTTGAGCAGAAAGAGATACAGCGGGCGCTGTGTATCTGCCACTTTACGCGGCATTGAGGGGTCAAGGATGTAGAACCAGAATGCCATCACAAACCCGATCAGCATCGCAAAGAACGGGCTGACCTTGACCCAGGTGGGGGCATGGTGCGCATCATCCATGACGTGATTGTCGGGATGCATGAAAATGGCACCTTGCGGAGCCTCACCATGGGCTGCGACAGGGGCGTCGCCTTCGGTCGCGACTTCTTCGGCGTGGTCGGTTCCGGCTGCTGCCTCGCCGGTTACATTTGCGCCATGTCCCTCAGACGCTTCTGCGTGATGCGCGGCAATGCCAAAGAACTTGTTGACGGCGTCATGGCTCCCAAAGAAGCTGTTGAACCAGATCATACCGGCAAAGACCGCGCCAAGCGCCAGTACCCCGAGCGGGACCACCATGACCATCGGGCTTTCGTGCGCGTGCTCATGTGTGTGCTTGTCGCCGCGCGCCTCGCCAAAGAAGGTGAGAAAGATCAGGCGCCAGCTATAAAACGAGGTGAAGAGCGCCGCAATCACCAGCATCCAAAAGGCATAGCCGCCTTGAGTGCCCGCCCATGCGCTCTCGATCACCGCGTCTTTGCTGAGGAAACCCGCAAAGCCGATATGGGTGAGCGGGATGCCCACGCCGGTGATCGCCAGTGTGCCGATCATCATCGCCCAAAAGGTATAGGGAAGTTTCTTTCGCAACCCGCCATAGTTGCGCATGTCCTGTTCGTGATGCATGCCGTGGATCACGGAACCCGCTCCAAGAAACAACATCGCCTTGAAGAACGCATGTGTGAAGAGGTGGAACATCGCCACCGAATAGACGCCCACACCAGCGGCCACAAACATGTACCCAAGCTGAGAACAGGTCGAATAGGCAATCACGCGTTTGATGTCATTCTGGACCAGCCCGACTGTGGCGGCAAAGAACGCCGTCGAGGCTCCGAGAAAGACAATAAAGGTCTTTGCCTCAGGTGCATATTCCATCAACGGCGACATGCGGCAGACAAGGAACACGCCTGCTGTCACCATGGTGGCCGCATGAATGAGCGCGGACACAGGTGTCGGACCTTCCATCGCATCGGGCAGCCACGTGTGCAAGAAAAGCTGCGCCGATTTACCCATGGCGCCTATGAAAAGAAGCACTGCAATCAGATTGGCCGCGTTCCATTCAGACCAAAGAAAGGTCAATTGTGTTTCGGCCAACTGAGGCGCAGCCGCGAAAATATCATCAAGCTTGATGCTATCGACCAGAAAGTAGAGCGCCATGATGCCAAGCGCAAAGCCAAAGTCGCCGACCCGATTGACCACAAACGCCTTGATCGCAGCGGCATTGGCAGACGGCTTGCGATAGTAGAACCCGATCAGGAGGTAAGAGGCAACGCCCACGCCCTCCCAACCAAAGAACATCTGCAAGAGATTGTCCGAGGTCACCAGCATCAGCATCGCAAATGTGAAGAACGACAGATAGGCGAAAAAGCGGGGGCGATAGCTCTCGTTCTCCCGGAAATTCTCGTCATGCGCCATGTAGCCCATGGAATAGAGATGCACGAGCGCCGACACGGTCGTTATCACGATCAGCATAATCGCAGTCAGGCGATCCATCCGTATCGCCCAGGCCGTATCCAGCGTGCCAGATTGCACCCAATCGAGGAGATGCACCTTTTCCAGGACACCATCATGCCCAAGAAACACAACCCAGCTTAGGAGACAGGAGAGGAACAAAAGGCCGGTGGTCAGCCACTGCGCGCCCTTGTCACCGATGATCCGCCAGCCAAAACCCGCGAGAAGCGCCCCGACGAGAGGCGCGAAGAGGAGAATGGTTTCCATGGCTTCAGCCTTTCATCACATTGACGTCTTCGACAGCAATGGTGCCGCGATTACGGAAGAAACAGACAAGAATCGCGAGGCCGATCGCAGCCTCTGCCGCTGCGACGGTCAGCACGAAAAGGGTGAAAACCTGCCCGACCAGATCGCCCAGAAAAGACGAGAAGGCAACAAGGTTGATATTCACTGAAAGCAACATAAGTTCGATGGACATCAAGAGGATGATCACATTCTTACGGTTCAGGAAGAGGCCAAATATACCGATGACGAACAGCGCAGCTGCCACCGTCAGGTAATGTTCAAGTCCGATCATCGTTTCACCCTCTGACCCTCAATTTTCTTCTTTTCATGACGCGCAGGGTGGCAAAACCCAAAAGCGCCTTTAGTCCCCAAAGTGCGGCCAAACCCGCCACACCGAGGGTTGATAATACCTGATGCGCGATGTCAGCCATTAAAGACCCTGCCCCGGCTTCACGTCGCGCAATTCCATCGCTTTAGCAGGGTCGCGGTACATCTGCGCCAGCACATCCTGCCGTTTGACATCGGTCCGGTGCCGCAGCGTTAGAACGATCGCCCCGATCATTGCCACCAACAGGATCAGGCCCGCCAATTGGAACAGAATGAAATAAGTGTCATAGAGCAGAAGTCCCAAGGCCGCAGTATTCTCGACCCCGTCCGGGGTGACAGAGCGGCGCGCGGCCTCCGCGCCATCCGCCATCTGCCAATTGCCAAAGACCAGTCCGAATTGCATGAGCAGGATCACCCCGATCAGCAGGGCAAGCGGCATATACTTCGCCATTTCTGCTTTCAATTCGGCAAAATCCACGTCGAGCATCATCACGACAAAGAGGAACAACACCGCAACCGCACCCACATAGACGATGATCAAGAGCATCGCGACAAACTCGGCACCAAGAAGCACGAAGAGACCAGCGGCACTGATGAAGGACAGGATCAGCCAGAGCACCGAATGCACCGGATTGCGGCTGATGACGGTAAAGAGCCCCCCGGTAAGAAGTGACACAGCAAAAAGATAAAAAGCCATGGCCGAAAACGTCATTTGTCTTTTCCTTCCTTATCGGCCTCGTCCATGACCTCGCGGGCGAAATCCATCGCGCGGGTCATCGAAGGGATGCCAGCAAACATCGCCATCTGCGCAATGGTCTCGGCGATCTCGTCCTGGGTGGCCCCCGCTTCGAGCGCGTGGCGGACGGTCATGCGGATCTGGGTGTCGCTCTGCGCGCCCAGCATGGTCAAGCCCGCCAATGTGATCAGCAGGCGCGTCTTGGCATCCAGCCCCTCCTTGTTCAACCCCTTGCCAAAGCTCATTTCCATGAATTCCTTGGGCATGGTTGGCCATAACGACTCGAACCCTTTGGGAGAAAAGGATTCAAGTGCCGGGTTCATCGCCTTGGCCATTTCCTGAGCCTGACGCATCATCATCTCAAAGGGGTTGGTTGGATCGCTCATCTGTAGGGTGCATCCATCTCGAGGTTGCGGGCAATCTCGGCCTCCCAGCGGTCGCCATTCGCGAGCAGTTTGGCCTTGTCATAGAACAGCTCTTCGCGTGTCTCGGTGGCAAACTCGAAATTTGGCCCCTCGACAATAGCATCCACGGGGCAGGCCTCTTGGCAGAAGCCGCAGTAGATGCATTTCGTCATGTCGATGTCATAGCGCGTTGTGCGGCGGCTGCCGTCGTCGCGCGGCTCCGCGTCGATGGTGATGGCCTGCGCCGGGCAGATTGCCTCGCAGAGTTTGCAGGCGATGCAGCGCTCTTCGCCATTGGGATAACGACGCAGCGCATGCTCACCCCGGAACCGCACTGAAAGCGGGCCCTTTTCATGCGGATAGTTCAGCGTGGCCTTGGGGGCAAAGAAGTATTTCAAGCCGAGCCGGAACCCCTTGATGAAATCGGAGAGCAGGAAATACCCCGCCGCGCGTCCGTAATCTATCTTGGTCATGGTTCAGCCTCCAATCGCCCAGCGGGCCCAAAAGCCGCCCAGCACTTCGAATTTCGCA
Organism: Roseovarius sp. MBR-51; assembly: GCF_053628575.1. NCBI lineage: Bacteria > Pseudomonadati > Pseudomonadota > Alphaproteobacteria > Rhodobacterales > Roseobacteraceae > Roseovarius > Roseovarius sp. MBR-51. Next base: position 49,404 of record NZ_JBRJGQ010000015.1, on the reverse strand, counting down.
AGGAAGGACACGATAACGACCCATCCCAGAGACATTGGCAGGAACACTTTCCAGCCAATCCGCATCAACTGATCGTAGCGGTAACGTGGTGTGATCGCCTTGACCATGGCGAAGATGAAGAAGAAAAACGCCATCTTGCCGATCATCCACAACACCCCATCGGGCAACCCCGGAATGGGTGACAGCCAGCCGCCAAAGAACAAAAGGCTCATCAGCGCGCACATCAGGAAAATCGCGATATACTCGCCGGCCATGAACAATAGGAACGGCGTCGAGGAATATTCCACCTGATACCCCGCCACCAGCTCCGATTCAGCCTCTGGCAGATCGAATGGCGGCCGGTTTGTTTCGGCCAATGCGCTGATGAAGAACAAGAAAACCATCGGGAAATGCGGTAGCCAATACCAGCCGAAGAACCCGAAATCGGTATCCTGTGCCCGGACAATTTCGCTGAAATTGAGCGAGCCGGTCGAGATGATCACGCCGATGATAATCAGGCCCAGCGACACCTCGTAGGAAATCATCTGCGCCGCAGAGCGCAACGATCCAAGGAACGGGTATTTGGAGTTTGATGCCCAGCCCCCCATGATCACACCGTAGACCTCAAGTGAGGAAATGGCGAAGACAAAGAGCACGGCGACGTTGATGTCCGACAGGACCCAACCCTCGTTCATCGGAATCACGGCCCAAGCCAGCACCGCCAACACGAAGCTCGTCATCGGGGCCAACATGAACACCGTTTTGTCGGCCCCTGCGGGCACCACGACCTCTTTGACCACGTATTTCAGAGCATCCGCAACCGTCTGCAACAGGCCCCATGTACCCACCACGTTCGGACCCCGGCGCATCTGCACGGCAGCCCAGATCTTGCGATCACCGTAAACCAGGAACAATAGCGACACCATGACAAAGCCAAGCACCGCAAGACATTGCGCAAAGATGATCACAAGAATCCCGAGCGGGGTTGTAAAAAATTCAGCCATCAGGTCCTCACACCATCGGTATTCCGTTTTCCGCACAATTCGCGGCGACGACTTCGGCGTCGATTGTCAGTAGTCCTCGGGGCAGAGCCGCCGAGATCGTATAAACCGCATCGCCTTGCCAGATGCCAGCCTGTTCCGCAACACTGGTGCGCAAGTGACGGGCAAAGCCATAGCCCCGGATCAGCGCATATTGCGCGGCGGCGCATTCGGCATAGCGCTCCACATCCGTGGCGTCGCGCGCGCCACGCATGCGAACGTGGAAATTCACCAGATCCCCATCCAAAAGCCGCGTCTCAATGCCCTGATATTCGGGCGCAAAGGGCGCGGGGGCCGCGCTCTCGGTACAGCCCGCCAGCCCAAGCGCCAGAGGCGATATGAGGGCCACAACCATTCTCACTCTGCCGCCATCGGTTGCGTGTCGCGCGCCTTTGCATTTGCACTGAGTTCCGCCATCAATTCGCTGGCGCGGGCGATCGGGTTGCTCAGGTAGAAATCCGCAATCGCCAGCCGGAAATCGGCCTTGCCAAGTGCTGCCTTGGTCAGCGGTTGCCAGTCATTCTGCGCCACATGATCAATCTTTTTCAGATGAGGTACGGCCTTGACCAGCGCCTGCCGCAGTTGCGCGATGCTGTCATAGGGCAATACCGCACCCAATTCGCCACTGAGCGCCCGCAGAATGGCCCAGTTTTCCTTGGCTTCACCCGGTGCAAAGCCCGCGCGCAGCGCCAATTGGGGTCGGCCTTCGGTGTTGACAAACAGACCTTGTTCTTCGGTATAGGCAGCCCCCGGCAGGATCACATCGGCACGGTGCGCGCCGCGATCCCCATGGCTGCCCTGATAGATCACAAACGGACCCGAAGCGATCTCAATCTCGTCAGCGCCGAGATTGTAGATCACATCAGCACCGTCAATCGCGGCCTCTAGCCCGCCATCGGTCACGGCACCTACATCCATCGCGCCCACACGCCCCGCCGCTGTATGGAGCACCAGCATCCGACCCGAGAGCGCCATCGCTGCGGCCAGAACCGCCGCACCATCAGCCTCGCGCAGCGCGCCCATACCGACAATGACAATCGTATCCTCCGGCACTTTGAGTGCATCGAGCCCGGCACGATCCGTGCCCGCGTGGGTATACTCATAGGTGAGATCAACCTTGGGACCGATCAGAGTGATATTGGCGCCCTTGATCCACGCCTTGCGCAGACGCGCGTTCAGAACCGGGGCTTCAACTCGTGGATCGGTGCCGATCAGTACGACGTTCTTTGCCGTATCCAGATCCTCAATCGTCACATTGCCCACATAGCCACTGCGATTGCCTGCGGGCAGATGGGCCTTGTCTGTGCGGCATTCCACATGCCCACCCTGCCCCTCGATCAGACCTTTGAGGGCAAAGGTCGCCTCGACGGGAACAAGATCACCAACCAAACCAGCGACTTTCTTGGCACCCTTGATGGCCTGCGCGACCGTTGCGAGCGCCTCTGGCCAAGTGGCCACCCGCAGCTTGCCGTTTTCACGGATATACGGCCGGTCCAGACGCTGACGCCGCAAGCCGTCCCATACAAAGCGCGTCTTGTCGGAAATCCATTCCTCGTTCACACCGTCATGGTTGCGCGGCAGGATGCGCATGACCTCACGCCCCTTGCAATCCACCCGAATACTGCTGCCGAGCGCATCCATCACGTCGATGGTTTCGGTCTTGGTCAATTCCCAAGGGCGCGCGGTAAAGGCATAGGGCTTGCTGACCAACGCGCCAACCGGGCACAAATCAATAATGTTGCCCTGCAAATTGCTGTCGAGCGTTTGCCCCAGATAGCTGGTGATTTCGGAATCCTCGCCACGTCCGGTTTGACCCATCTGCATGATCCCGGCCACCTCAGAGGTGAAGCGCACACAGCGCGTGCAAGAGATGCAACGCGTCATATGGGTCTCCACCAGCGGGCCAAGGTCCAGATCCTCGCTTGCCCGCTTGGGTTCGCGATAGCGGCTGAAATCCACACCATAGGCCATGGCCTGATCCTGCAAATCGCATTCGCCGCCCTGGTCACAGATCGGGCAATCAAGCGGATGGTTGATGAGCAGAAACTCCATCACCCCCTCGCGGGCCTTTTTGACCATGGGGCTGTTGGTCTTGACAACCGGCGGCTGGCCATCCGGGCCGGGACGCAGATCCTTGACCTGCATGGCACAGCTTGCCGCCGGTTTAGGCGGACCACCCACGACCTCAACAAGACACATCCGGCAATTCCCGGCAATCGACAACCGCTCGTGATAACAGAAGCGCGGCACCTCGACCCCAGCCTGCTCACAGGCCTGAATCAGGGTCATTGCGCCCTCTACCTCGATCTGCTGATCGTCGATGATGATCTTGCGTAGGTCAGACATATTATCTCACTTTGCTTTCAGAAACTTGCCGATCGGGCTTTGCTTCGCGATTTCCGATTGGCCCAGTTCACACAGACTCGGGCCGTCATTGGGCATGGCCCCCATCGACCGGATGTAATCGTCGCTCCGCCCGCGTATCTTTCTCTTTTCGGCCTTGTCGGTGATGTAGGCGTCAATCTCGGCTTCGGTGTACCCACGCGCACGCGCCTCGGCTTTGAGGGACTTCATATAGGAGATGGCCGGTATCACACGCGGCGAGATCGTCTCACAGCGTTTGCGGATTTCATCGGCGACAGCCATATAGAAAAGCCCCTGATTTATATCAGCCTCCTGAGAGAGCGAGCCGGCACTGGCCGACGCCACACTCCCGGATACACCCAGTCCAACGCTCAGGATAAAAGACAGGATCGTACGCATCAGATCATTCCCTTCATATCAGTACGGGGCATCACCAACATGGCGCGCCCATCTGCTCTGCAGATGGGTTTCATGGTGTCTGCTATGCAATAGCAAACAGCCCAAACCCCTGATATGAAACGGTTTATGACCATATAATGCAGCGTCCCCTGACTGATACCGTGTCCCCGGAGCGCCCATAAACCGGTCCTTCAGCCCCGACAGGCACGCCGGACCATGCAATCTCGGAGGTGCCGAAATTGGTCAGACAATACCGGGTTGCCTCATACAGAACGGCCTGTTGCGCGCCCTCGATTCCACGACCGGCCCGCCGCACCGAGGCAGTGAAATTGCGCCGGTCCTCTTTTTGTGCCCGCGCCTTGCCGGGATAGTAGTTGCCGTTGAACAACACCCGTTCCTCGCGCTCTGCACAGGCTGCGAGCACGGTCATCGCAATCAGGGCAATCCCTGCGAGACGATATGTCCGCAACGCGCTCATTCCGCCGCCACGGCGCTGACGCGTCCGCTGCGTTTCGACTTGATCCGATCCTCAATCTCGTCGCGGAAATTGCGGATGAGGCCTTGAATGGGCCAAGCCGCCGCGTCACCAAGCGCACAGATCGTGTGGCCCTCGACCTGCTTGGTCACGTCGAGAAGCATGTCGATTTCCTCGACCTCGGCATCGCCACGCACCAGCCGGTCCATGACCCGCATCATCCAGCCTGTGCCTTCACGGCAGGGTGTGCATTGACCGCAGCTTTCATGCTTGTAGAATTTTGAGAGCCGCCAGATCGCCTTGATCATATCGGTGGACTTGTCCATCACGATGACCGCTGCCGTGCCAAGGCCCGAGCGTTGTTCGCGCAGGTAATCAAAATCCATGATCGCCTCGCGCATGTGTTCGCCACGAATGCACGGCACGGAGGAGCCACCGGGGATCACAGCCTTAAGGTTGTCCCAGCCACCGCGAATCCCGCCGCAATGCTTTTCAATCAGCTCTTCAAAACTGATCGACATCGCTTCTTCAACCACGCAGGGATTGTTCACATGGCCGGAAATCGCAAAGAGCTTGGTACCCGAATTGTTCGGACGACCAAAGCTTGAAAACCACTCAGGGCCACGGCGCAGGATGGTTGGAACCACGGCAATCGATTCCACGTTGTTCACCGTGGTCGGACAGCCATAGAGGCCCGCTCCCGCCGGAAAGGGCGGCTTCATCCGAGGCATACCCTTTTTGCCCTCAAGGCTTTCAAGGAGGGCCGTTTCCTCGCCGCAGATATAAGCGCCTGCCCCATGAGCAAGGTAGATGTCGAAATCCCAGCCGGATTTGCAAGCATTCTTGCCAACCAGTCCCGCCGCGTACGCCTCATCAATCGCGACCTGAAGCGCCTCTTTTTCGCGGATGTATTCCCCGCGGATGTAGATGTAGCAGGCATGCGCATTCATCGCGAAACTTGCAATCAAACAGCCTTCGATCAGCGTGTGTGGATCATGGCGCATGATCTCACGGTCCTTGCAGGTGCCCGGCTCGGATTCATCGGCATTGACCACCAGATAGGATGGGCGCCCGTCGCTTTCCTTGGGCATGAACGACCATTTCAGGCCCGTAGGAAAGCCCGCGCCGCCACGGCCGCGCAGCCCGCTCGCCTTCATTTGGTTCACGATCCAGTCACGGCCGTTCTGCAATATCTTGGCCGTGCCATCCCAATGCCCCCGCGCCAAGGCACCCTTTAGGCTGCGATCATGCATCCCGTAGAGATTGGTAAAGATACGGTCCTGGTCCTTGAGCATTCCGCTACCCCTGATTGTCCCGGCGCATGCGCCAGATTTGATAAGTCACCACCAACGCCCATACAAAGGCGGCAATGGCGGCCAGATCGAACAAAAAAACGAACCTTATCGGCCATTCCATCTGTGCGCCCAGCCATTGAGCGGCCATCCAGATCAGCATGGTCGCCGCAATCACCACACCCACGGTGCGGCCCTTGCGTGCCATTTGCCTGTCTCTGTCCTGCGCGCTCATCGCTTGCATCATTCCTCGTAAACGCCGCCCTTTGCGACGCGTTTGGAAAACTCGGTCTCGCCACCAGCGGCGAGCGTCTTGGCCTGTGCGGCCCAGTTATCGCGTGTCACCCGCCCCTTGAACCCTTTGAGATTAGCATCAACCCAAGCAATCTCGTCTGCCGACCAGCCTGCAATCTGGTCAAAGTGGTAAAAGCCCATCGCGTTACAGAGTTTTTCGAGCTTGGGCCCCACGCCCTTAATCTGCTTGAGATCATCCGCCTTACCTCCGCGTGGTTTGGCCAATGCCTCAGGTTGCGTACCCACCGCCTCGTCGTCGCCATCATTGGCCCGCGTCGCGCTGCTTGGCCCCGTGTCGGTGCCCCCCGATTTCGGTTGGGCTTGGGGTGTCGGCACCGGCGCGGATTGTGCCGGTGATGCCGCGACCGGAGCGTCGTCTTCAACATCGGGGGCCTTGTAGCCCGTAATGCCCGTCACGCCGCGCAACGTTGCCTCGACATCGCTGACCGCGATCCCACGGTCCTCCGCGTTATAGCCGGTACAGACCAGCCCGGTCAGCACCAGACCAAAGAACACCGCGCACGCCACGCCCAGCAGCAGCGCTGCAAAGAAACCGACGGCAGGCGTGGTTGACCAAACCACCAGTATCCCCGATAGGGCCGCGAGACCCCAACTTACGATCTGGCAAGTGCTCAATTTCGACGTATCAGACATGACAGTAACCCCCTGTTTTGTTCAAGCAGGCGTGTTCAGTAAACTCCGCCTTTCTTGGCCCGGGCAGAGAACTCCGTCTCTTTGCCGTCAGCCAGCAACTTTGCCTGCTCTACCCAGTTGTCCCGGCTGACCCGTCCCTTGAAACCTTCAAGGTTCTGATCGACCCAACTGATCTCCTCCTCCGTCCAACTTGCCACCTGATCAAAGTGGTAAAAGCCCATGCTGTGCAAAAGCTGCTCCAGCTTGGGACCGACACCCTTGATCATCTTGAGATCGTCCGGGCCGGATTTCCGTGGTGATTTCATTACTTTGGGCTTCTTGCCCGGCGTGACCTCTGCCTCAGCCGCCGCTTTCACGGGCTTGGCCGCCGGTTCCACCGCCGGTTTCGCAGTAGCCGTCGCCTGCGCCTCGGCCTTGGTAGCCCCGGTTGCATCTGCAGGCGTGCCGGCTGCGACCTTGGGCACGATCGCCACCGGTTCGGCGTTTTGCTGTACCTCAGAGGGCGCGGGCTTGTGCATCGCACCCTTGTCGCGCCACGGCGTCAGAAGCGGAACCTCAGTTCCATCAATCCGTTTGACCGTATCACCAATATCCACCGCTGCCTGCGCGCTGGCGTTATACTGTGCCCGAGCACTCTCAAACTCCTTGAGGCTGGTCAGCCCCGACTTCGGTTCAGCGGCGTAGCGGCCATTTTGCGGCCCCGGCACCGGCACCTTGCCTGCTGCCAGTTCGTCGATGATCTCGGCAAAGCGCGCGGCAGTCAGATCCTCGTAATAATCCTTGCCAATTTGCGCCATTGGCGCGTTGGCACAAGCCCCCAGACACTCAACCTCTTCCCAGGAAAACTTACCATCCGACGACAGCTCGAACGCCTTGAGTGCGATCTTGTCCTGACAGACCGCTATCAGATCCTCGGCACCACAGATCATGCAGGTCGTCGTGCCGCAAATCTGGAAATGTGCAACGCTGCCCACGGGCTGCAATTGGAACATGAAATAGAACGTCGCCACCTCGAGCGCGCGGATGTAATCCATCCCAAGCAAATCCGCGACATGCTCGATCGCCGGACGGCTCAACCAGCCCTCTTGCTCTTGAGCCCGCCACAAAAGCGGGATGATCGCGCTGGCTTGTCGGCCTTCGGGATATTTACTGATCTGCCCCTCAGCCCAGGCCTGATTGGCGGGGCTGAAGGCAAAGCTCTCGGGCTGTTTATGATAGAGACGACGTAGCATTCTCAGGCACAGGCTCCTGTAGTCAGTTTCACGCCCCCATCAGGCAGCCGAACGGCTCCGCCCGAGGACAATTTATAGGCAGTGATATCAAGTAATTGCTGCCGCTCCAGCCCGGTCTGGATCTCGGCAGCCAGATAGTCAGGTTCGGTCACCATGGAGCACCCCAATGAAGCGGCAGCAGCATCATAGAGCGCGATATCCTGTTGGGTCACTCCCTGCGGTGGCAGGGCACAGCCCGCAACCAAGGCCAAAGCGGCGAGCGCTGCGACACGTGCATGCATCATTCGGAACACACCTCTTGCGAAAGGGTCAGGGAATCGTCATCAACATTCATCACGGCCTCGCCGTCCGCAATCATTTTGCCAATCACGGGGCGCAATTCCTTGGTGGTGAATCCAGCGGCGGGAAGTTGGCTATCAGCGTCTGTTCGACCAAGTTTGCAATCGACAGTCTTCATATAAGCGATCAAATCTGTGCGCAATTGCGCGGGGTTACGCGGAGCGACGGCGGTTTCGGGATTGCTCTTGATCATATCCGCCGACAGACCCTTGAATTTGTCGCAGAGGCTCTGCTCCAAGAATACCGCCTTTTGATCGTCAGACACGCGGATTTCCGACATCCGCTCCATCTTGTCCATCAAGAGCTGCACTTCGGCCATCTCGACCCCCACACGCGGCAACAAGAGCTTGGCTTCATCAATCGTCATCGCGCAATTATTGTCTGCAATCGCGGCAAAGAACCGCTCGCGCCCCGAATAATCCAGCTTGCCGCCACAGACGCCCCCAAAGACCACCAACTGCCCATCCAGAATGCGCGCGCGCTCTTCGGTGATGAGCTGTTCAGTGATCGCCTTGGTCTCATCCTTGTCAGCGAACCCAGCATCAGGCATGACTTTGTCTGCTTGATAGGGGGACATCCGACAGGCGTGCTCGGCCATTACGCCAACGAATTCCTCGATCCGCTCTGACGGCACGGCCTGCGCCTGTGCCAATGCAGGTAGCGCCAAAACGAAAAGCGAAACGATAACCCTCATGCGCCCCGCCCCACTGCCAAGAGTGCCACAACCACCACACTCAGAGCCGCAACCCCGGCCCCGACATGCTTGGCCACCGATTGTCCTGCTCGGCTATAGATCCAGGCATCGTGAAACGCCATGTAGGACAAGGCCACAAAGAGCAGCGCAATCACTTTGACATCACCATAAATCGTCGCCCCAACGGTCAGGATGAGCATGGCAACATATCGGTTTGCCATCACCTGCGGCAACTGTTCGGCGCGATGCGCCGTTGTGGCCATCCCTGTCACCGGGTCGCGCAGGAACAGGACCGCAAACAGCCCCGTCACCAGCACACCCGCACCCGAAAGTGCTATGGCAAGGCTTGCCCAACTCATTATCGGTCGATCTCCCCAAATACGACATCCATCGTACCGATAATCGCAGCGACATCGGCCAGTTGATGACCCTTGGCGACATGATCCATCGCCTGCAAATGCAAGAAGCCGGGCGCACGTATCTTGGCTCGATACGGGCGGTTGGTGCCATCGGCCACCAGATACACGCCAAACTCACCCTTGGGCGCCTCGACCGCAGCGTAAACCTCGCCTGCGGGCACGTGGAATCCTTCGGTATAGAGCTTGAAGTGGTGGATCAGCGCCTCCATCGAACGCTTCATTTCGGCGCGTTTGGGTGGGGTAATCTTGCCCCGTGCCAGAATTTCGCCTTGCCCTTCGGGGGCGCGCAATTTCTCAATCGCCTGATGGATGATCCGCAGCGATTGGCGCATTTCTTCCATCCGGCAGAGATAGCGATCGTAGCAGTCGCCATTCTTACCCACAGGAATGAGGAAATCAAACTCGTCATAGCATTCATAGGGCTGCGCGCGTCGCAGATCCCACGCCATACCAGAGCCGCGCACCATCACACCGCTAAAGCCCCAATCCAGAGCCTCTTGCTGGCTGATCACGCCGATATCAGCATTACGCTGCTTGAAAATCCGGTTCTCGGTCAAGAGACCGTCGATGTCATCCAGCACGCTGGGGAATTCATTGGCCCAGGTCTCGATATCGTCGATCAACTCGGGCGGCAGGTCCTGATGCACGCCACCGGGGCGAAAATAGGCCGAATGCAGGCGCGCACCGCTGGCGCGCTCATAGAACACCATCAGCTTCTCGCGCTCTTCAAAGCCCCAGAGCGGCGGCGTGAGCGCGCCCACGTCCATCGCCTGCGTGGTGACGTTCAGGAGGTGGTTGAGGATACGGCCAATCTCGCAATAGAGCACACGAATGAGGCTCGCGCGGCGCGGCACCTCGACACCGGTCAGCTTTTCGATGGCCAGACACCAGGCATGTTCCTGATTCATCGGCGCCACGTAATCCAGCCGGTCGAAATAGGGCAGGTTCTGCAGGTAGGTCCGGCTTTCCATCAACTTCTCGGTGCCACGATGCAGCAGGCCGATATGCGGATCACAGCGCTCCACCAATTCCCCGTCCAGCTCCAGCACCAGACGCAAAACACCATGTGCCGCAGGGTGTTGCGGGCCAAAGTTGATGTTGAAATTGCGGATTTTCTGCTCACCGGTCAGGGCGTCTTCAAAACCTTTGGAGCCGTCCATCAGAAAGCCTCCTTTTCATTGCGATGTCTCAGGACAACGAGCCGCGCCGTATATCCGATGCTCGCGGCCATGATGATAGTTAAACCATGTGCCGCCGAAAAAAGAAGAGACTGAAAGAAAGCAAACCCGAAATCACCCGCACGTGCCGGGATCTTTGTGTCCAGAATTCCAGTCCACATCCCAACCGCGCTGCCTACAAACAGCAAAGCGGCGACTGCAGCGATCAGCCCCAAGCCGGTTTTCAACGGTCGGGCTGCGCCGTGGGCGAAGAAGAACAACAACGCAAACCACGAGGTGGGTTGCGCCAGAACGTTCCAAAACTGCACTTGCAGTAAGGGGATCATCCTTTAGCCTCAGCTTTCTTCTCATCACCCGGCAGGATGTATTCGGCACCCTCCCAAGGGCTCATGAAATCGAACTGCCGGTATTCCTGCACAAGGCTCACCGGCTCATAGACGACGCGCTTCTGCACCTCGTCATATCGCACCTCAGTGTAGCCCGTGGTCGGGAAATCCTTGCGCAGCGGATGCCCGCGAAACCCGTAATCGGTCAGGATACGGCGCAAATCGGGATGGCCCGAAAAGAGAATGCCAAACATGTCGAACACTTCACGCTCGAACCAGTTGGCCGCCGGATAGGGCTCGGTGATCGAGGGAACCATATCCTCTTCGCGGACCGCCACCCGCAAGCGGATTCGGTGATTTTGGTACATGCTAAGAAAATGATAGACCACGTCGAACCGCTTGGCCCGCTCGGGGTAATCCACCGCCGTAATATCAACCAGCGAGGAAAAGGCGCAGTTCTGGTCGGTTTTCAAAAACTCGGCCAGCCCCGCGATATGATTGATCGCCACATCGACCGTCAATTCGCCATGCGCGACCTCCCAGCCCAGCACGCAATCCACGCGCTTCGCCTCGATATAGCCGCCAAGTTCCTTGAGTGTTGCGCTCATCTGACAATTGTCCCCGTCCGGCGAATTTTGCGCTGCAATTGCAGGATGCCATAAACCAGCGCTTCTGCCGTTGGTGGGCAGCCCGGTACATAGATATCCACCGGCACAATCCGGTCGCAGCCGCGCACAACACTGTAGCTGTAATGATAGTACCCGCCACCATTGGCGCAACTTCCCATCGAAATCACATAGCGCGGCTCCGGCATCTGGTCATAGACCTTGCGCAGCGCCGGGGCCATCTTGTTCGTCAGCGTGCCGGCCACAATCATCACGTCCGACTGGCGCGGGCTGGCGCGCGGCGCAAAGCCAAAGCGCTCGACATCATAACGCGGCATGGCGGTATGCATCATCTCGACAGCACAGCACGCCAAACCAAAGGTCATCCAATGCAGCGACCCGGTGCGCGCCCAGTTGATGATATCCTCGGTCGAGGTCAGCAAGAATCCCTTGTCCTGCAACTCGGCGTTCAGTGCCTGCGTTGCAACCTCACGGTCCGGCCCCGCGGTATTGGCACCTGTCATCACTGCCATTCCATCGCTCCTTTGCGCCATTCATAGGCGAACCCTGCGGTCAGCACGCCCAGAAACACCATCATCGACCAGAACGCGGCCATGCTCAGATCCTGAAACGCCACCGCCCATGGAAAGAGCATCGCAATTTCGAGATCGAAGATGATGAAGAGGATCGACACCAGATAGAATCGCACGTCGAACTTCATCCGCGCGTCGTCGAATGCATTGAACCCGCATTCATAGGCGCTGACCTTCTCAGGATCGGGGTTGCGTACGGCCAGAATGACGGCGGCAAGGATGAGAACAAGGCCCAATCCAATGGCAACGGCCAGGAAAACGAGGATGGGAAGGTATTCCCTCAGCATCTCTTCCACGGGGTGGCTCCTTTCATGCGCGAGGATCGGCGCATCAAGATGGCTGCATGACTTACGCGGGTTTAAACCCGCCCTTGGCAGGGGTCAACCGAGCGCGCGCAGGTTTGACCCTCTAGACAGCGGGATTCTCTTGTTATGCATGCAGCAGCATGCCGAAAATGGGTTAAATTGGCCATGTTCCCTGACCAGACACTCACGCAGCGCGGCAAAAGCGCGCGACTCAGACCTGCCAGCCCGGTCTGCACCGGTCAAAGAATGCGCCAATGCCTTCGCGGGCCTCGTCCCCTGACCAACAGGTTGTGAGCGCCGCTATGGTCATCGCTATTGTTGCGTCATCGACCTGCTGACCAAGGGCGCGCACCAGCGCCTTGGCCTGTCCCACCGCCCCCGGTGCGCAGTCCAGATAGGGTGCCACTTCAGCCTCGATGGCGGCATCCAAATCGCGCTCGGGCACTGCCCGCGCCAAAAGGCCAAGCTGCACCGCCTCGGCGGCGTCAAACCGGCGTCCCGACATGAAGACACGCCGCGCCCGCGCCTCCCCCATCCGCGCAACGACATAGGGGCCGATTGTGGCGGGGATCAAGCCCAGCCGGGTCTCGGTCAAGGCCATCTGCGCATGACCCGCACCAATCGCCACATCACATACGCTCAACAGGCCGACACCGCCGCCAAAGGCATTACCATGAACTCGGCCAATCAGCGGCTTGGGCAGGGTATTGAGCGCCTGAAGCATATACGCCAGTTTTGCAGCCTCACGCCCGCGCGCCTCAGGCTCCGCCTCGAACTGGTCCCGCATCCAGCCCAGATCACCGCCCGCGCAGAATGTCTTGCCGCGCGCGGCAAGCACGACCACCCGCACCTGAGCATCCGCGCCCAATTGCTTAGCTGCCTCATGCAATTCTAAAATCATCTGCGCGGACATGGCATTATGTTTCTCAGCTCGCTCAAGCGTAAGGACAGCCACCCCCCGCGCGTCTGTCTCGATGCTGATCGTCTCGCTCATCGCCATCTCCTTTCACGTCAAATTTCTTGAAAAGAAATTTATCAATAATCGCTTCACGATTTTAGTCCCCCGCCACGCATCGCCCGCGCCATCGCTGCCGCCTTGGCCAAGATGCTTTGGTCAAGCCCGGTCTCATAGCCCAAGTCGGTAAGACGCGCCTGCACCGCCTCGGTCGCCACATTTCCGGCTGCTCCCGGCGCATAGGGACACCCCCCGAGGCCCCCCGCGGCGGCGTCAAACACCCGCACCCCCTGCGCCAAGGCCACCTCGATGTTCTCGAGCGCGCGCCCCGACGTGTCATGGAAATGCCCCGCCAGCCGATCCACCGGCACCGCATCCGTGACCGCCGCCAGCATCGCCGCAACCGCCTCGGGCCTGCCCTGCCCAATCGTATCGCCAAGGCTGATCTCGTAGCAGCCCATGGACCAAAGCGCCTCAGCCACCCGCGCCACCTCTGCCGGGGCCACCGGCCCGTCATAGGGGCATTCAACCACGCAGGACACATAGCCGCGCACGCGCAGCCCTTCGGCCCCTGCCGCCTCCATCACCGGCGCAAACCGCGCAAGGCTCTCGTCAATCGAGGCGTTGATATTGGCGCGCGAAAACCCCTCCGAGGCCGAGCCAAAGATCGCCACCTCATCTGCCCCCGCCTCGAGCGCGTCACTCAACCCCCGCATATTCGGCGTGAGCGCGGCATAGCGCACCCCCGGCGCGCGCCGGATACCGCGCAGCACTTCGGCGCTGTCGGCCATCTGCGGCACCCATTTGGGGCTGACGAAACTCGCCACTTCGATCCGCGAGAATCCTGCGCCGCTCAGGCAATCCACCAGCGCGATCTTGTCCCGCGTGGGAATGTGCCGCGCCTCGTTCTGCAACCCGTCGCGCGGTCCCACCTCGAAAATCTCGACATGCTCTGCCATCACGCCCCCTCCGACACCGTATAAAACTCTTGGGTGTAGATATCCTGCACCCCGTCCCGCGCCTTGGCCCGGATATAGGCAGGCCGCGCACGCAACCGCGCCCAATAGGCCATGAGCCGCGGATAGGCGCTCAGGTCCACGTAATAGCGCGCCAATTCAAACCCATAGGCGAACATCACATCCGCCGCAGAAAAGCCTGAGGGCAAGAGGTAATCCCCCTCCATCCGCGCCTCCATCGCCGCAAGGCTCGTGCGCAGCCGCGCGTTAAGCAGCTTGACCACCACCGGAGATGGCTGCGCGGGCGGGCGCAAAAACACCTGATTGAGATTGAGGTTCTCCAAGAGACAGCCCACCGTTTCGGCATAGCCGAATAACTCCAGACACCGCGCCCGCTCCGCACGGCCCGGCGCGGGCATCAACCCCGCCTCAGGATAGGTCTCGCACAAAAGCTGCACAATCGCGGCACTTTCGAACCAGACCGCGCCGTGATGCTCCAACACCGGCACGCGCCCCGCAGGCGACAGCGCCAGAAACTCCGCGCTGCGCATCGAGCCGTCGCGGATCGAATAATACGCGACCTCATAGTCCAGCCTCAGCTCTTCCAAGAGCCACATAACCCGCAGCGACCGCGCCAGCGGCACATGATGCAGCCGGATCATGCGCTCTCCTCCTCCAACCGCACCAGCGCCGCACCGGCGCTGACCTGATCACCGGCCGAGACCAAGACCTCGGCCACCACCCCGTCGCGCGCCGCCAAGAGACTGTGTTCCATCTTCATCGCCTCCAGCACCGCCAACCGGTCGCCCTTGGCCACCGCCTGCCCCGGCGCGGCATAGACCGCCTTGACCAGCCCCGGCATCGGCGCCTCGATCAAGGTGGCATCGCCCCCGGCGGCACCCTCTCTCGCCAAGGGATCAACCAGATCAAAGCTCAGCCCATAGCGCGCAAAGACCGTGATCCGGTTGCCATCAACGGCGACGCCGGGCGCGGGCTGCCCATCCAGCCGCCAGCGACCATCGACGCGTCGCACCTCGACCAGCGCGTCCCCGACCCGCAGATCATGCGCGTCAGCGCCCTGCGTCACCAGCCGGACGACGATTTCCTCGCCGCCATGGATCAGCCGCACCTCGCGCTCCAGCGGCGACCACAGGACAAATCCCGCATCACGCGGCGTGTCCCCAAGCAGCCCCAGACCCGCCAGCGCCGCCAGAGCCACCTCGCGCGGCCCCGCTTCGGAGGCCACCACCAACGCCTCGATATCGCGCGCGATCAGCCCGGTATCGACCTCGCCCGCCGCAAAGCCCGGATGCCGCGCCAAGGCCCCCAGAAACCCGAGGTTCGTCACCGTTCCGGCCACCTCCGTCCCCTCCAGTGCCGCCGCCAGACGCCTCAGCGCCACGGCACGCGTGGGGCCATGGGTGATCACCTTGGCGATCATCGGATCATACCACGGGCTGATCTCGTCGCCCGCCCGCACGCCGCTATCGGCGCGAACACCCGCCGGAAACTCCAGATGCGTCAGCCGCCCCGTGGCAGGCAAAAACCCCTTGGGCACATCCTCGGCATAAAGCCGCGCCTCAAAGGCATGGCCGTTGATCGTCAGATCCTCTTGGCGCGCGGGCAGACCCTCACCGGCCGCCACGCGCAACTGCCATTCCACCAGATCGACACCAGTGATCGCTTCCGTCACCGGATGCTCGACCTGAAGGCGCGTGTTCATCTCCATGAACCAGAACCGATCGGTGCGCAGCCCGTCCGAGCCATCGACGATGAACTCGACCGTGCCGGCCCCCGAATAGCCAATCGCCTCCGCAGCGCGCACCGCCGCTCGCCCCATGGCGGCGCGAACCTCTGGCGTCATGCCGGGGGCGGGGGCCTCTTCAATCACCTTCTGATGCCGGCGTTGCAGTGAGCAATCGCGCTCAAAAAGATGCACCGCCTTGCGACCATCGCCAAACACCTGCACCTCGATATGCCGGGGCTTCTGGATATATTTCTCGATCAAAACGGCGGCATTGCCAAAGGCCGTGCGCGCCTCACCCTGCGCACTCTCCAACGCGTCGGCAAACTGCTCTGGCCGCTCCACCAGCCGCATCCCCTTGCCGCCGCCCCCAGCTACGGCCTTGATCAGCACCGGATAGCCTATCGCCTCTGCCGCCCCGGCAAGATGCTCGGGGTCTTGGTTCGCGCCATGATAGCCCGGCACCACGGGCACGCCCGCCGTTTCCATCAGCGCCTTCGCCGCATCCTTGAGGCCCATCGCCCGAATGGCCGCCGAGGAGGGGCCGATAAAGACTAGCCCCGCCGCCTCCACCGCCTCGACAAAATCAGGGTTCTCGCTCAGGAAACCATAGCCGGGGTGAATGGCCTGCGCCCCCGTCTCGAGCGCCGCCGCGATGATCGCCTCACCGCGCAAGTAACTCTCAGCAGGGGCCGCTCCTCCGATCCACACCGCCCTGTCGGCCAGCGCCACATGCGCGGCGCCCCGATCCGCATCGGAATAAACCGCCACCACCTCGACGCCCAGGCTGCGTGCCGTCCGCATGACCCGGCCAGCAATCTCCCCCCGGTTCGCGATCAATATCCGCTCAAACATGGCCCGCGCTCCCGTTTTCATCGTTCTTCAAATACTCAAATCCCAAGGCCCGCCCCCTCACATCCGAAACACGCCAAAGCGCGTCTCTTCAACCGGCGCGTTGAGCGCCGCGCGCAAGGACAGCGCCAGCACATCGCGGCTTTTGCGCGGGTCCACGATCCCGTCATCCCAGAGCCTCGCACTGGCATAGAGCGGATGCGCCTGCCGCTCGAACATCTCGACCGTGGGGCGCTTGAATTCGGCCTCGTCCTCGGCCGACCAGGTGCCACCCTTGCGCTCGATCGCGTCACGGCGCACCGTCGCCAGCACCCCCGCCGCCTGCTCGCCCCCCATCACCGAAATGCGGCTATTGGGCCATGACCACATGAAGCGCGGCTGATAAGCGCGCCCCGCCATGCCGTAATTGCCCGCGCCAAAGGACCCGCCCACCACCATGGTGATCTTGGGCACAGAGGTTGTCGCCACCGCTGTCACCATCTTTGCCCCGTGCCGCGCGATGCCCTCATTCTCGTATTTGCGCCCAACCATGAAACCGGTGATGTTTTGCAGAAACACCAGCGGGATGCGCCGCTGGCTGCACAGTTCCACGAAATGCGCGCCCTTTTGCGCGGCCTCAGAGAACAAGACGCCATTGTTGGCCACGATCCCCACCGGACAGCCCTTGATATGGGCAAAGCCCGTCACCAGCGTCTCGCCAAACCGCGCCTTGAACTCATCGAGGCGCGAGCCATCGACGACACGCGCAATGACCTCGCGGATGTCATAGGGCGTGCGCAGATCGGCGGGCACGACACCCAGCAATTCCTCAGGATCATAGGCAGGCTCTTCGGGCGACTGCCACTCTCGGGTCGGGGCCGCACCAAGCCCCAACGATCCAACCGCCCGCCGCGCCAAGGCCAACGCGTGCCCGTCATCCTCGGCCAGATAATCCGCCACGCCCGACAGGCGCGTGTGGACATCGCCGCCGCCCAGATCCTCGGCACTGACAACCTCGCCCGTCGCGGCCTTGACGAGGGGCGGACCTGCCAGAAAAATCGTGCCCTGATCGCGCACGATGATGGTGACATCGCTCATTGCGGGCACATAGGCGCCGCCTGCGGTGCAGCTTCCCATCACCACAGCAATCTGCGCGATGCCTTTGGCGCTCATCCGCGCCTGATTGTAGAAAATCCGTCCGAAATGGTCGCGGTCGGGGAATACCTCATCCTGATTGGGCAGGTTCGCGCCACCGCTATCCACCAAATAGACGCACGGCAGATGACATTCCTCGGCAATCTCCTGCGCGCGCAGATGTTTCTTGACGGTCATAGGATAATAGGTGCCGCCTTTGACAGTGGCGTCATTGCACACCACCATCACCTCGCGCCCCATGACGCGTCCCACGCCCGCAATCACCCCCGCACAAGGGGCGGCCCCGTCATAGAGCCCGTGCGCCGCCGTGGCCCCCACCTCCAGAAACGGGCTACCGGGATCGAGCAACCCCGCCACCCGGTCGCGCGGCAGCATCTTGCCGCGGGACACATGCCGCTCGCGCGCCTGCGCGCCGCCCCCCGCCGCCGCCCAGTCGGCGGCCTCGCGTATCAAACTCAGAGCCTCGAGATGACCGGCGCGATTGGCCTTGAAGACCTCGGACCCCGTCAGAACGGATGATGTCAAACGCATGAACTTTCCCCTTGGCTGGGCAATACTGTTGCATATTTACCGCAGCACCGCTGCGACCGGGCAACTTGACCCAAATCAATGTTTTCCGAGTCGGATGGGCGCATACCCCACCTTGTAAGAACAAGAGTGGACAGACCATGAAACATATCACCGCCCTCACCCTCTCGGCCCTGCTGGCTTCTGCGGCAGTTCCGGCCTTCGCCCAGGAAAAGGGCGACTTCCTTATCGGTCTCGGCCTCGGCTGGATCGAACCCGGCGACGGCAGCAATACAGCCGCAGGCAAGGTCAGCGCCGATGGCGCCTTCAGCCCGACGATCACGCTCGAATACTTCGTTGCCAACAAAATCGGCATCGAGCTTCTGGCCTCTTGGCCCTTCGAGCATGACATCGACCTTGGCGGTGCCGGTACAGTTGGCGAAACCAAGCATCTGCCGCCGACTCTGTCGGTGCAATACCACTTCACCAATTCCAGCGCCTTCACCCCGTTCGTCGGCGTCGGTATCAACTACACCTATTTCTTTGATGAAAAGGGCAAGGGTCCGCTGAACGGCGTCTCGATCGACCTCGACGACTCTTGGGGTCTCGCCCTGCATGCAGGTGCGGACTATGCCATCAGCGAGAAATCCGCGCTTCGCCTCGACGTGCGCTACATCGACATCGAAACCGACGCAAAAGTCGGTGGTGTAAACATCGGCAAGGTCGAGATCGACCCTTGGGTCTTCAACGCCGCTTACGTGATGAAGTTCTGATCCCCTCCCAAACAGGATCGAACTGAAGGGGCTGGCCGACGTGCCAGCCCTTTTTTCCTGTATTGGGGCCATCAATCCAGCCCCTCCGCCGCCGCACGTGCTCTGAGATCCTTGCGGATCACCTTGCCCGTCACCGTCATCGGCAGGGCATCGAGAAATGCAACGTCCCGGGGATAGGAATAAGCAGAGAGACGCGCCTTGACGTGATCCTGCAACTCTGTCGCCAAGGCGGCCGAGGGCGATACACCTGTTTTCAGCACGACATAGGCCTTGACGATCTCGGTGCGCAGGCGGTCGGGCTTGCCCACCACACCCACGGTCGCCACGGCTGGATGGGTCAGCAGGCAATCCTCAATCTCAGCCGGTCCGATTCGGTACCCGGCAGAGGTGATTACATCATCCTCGCGCCCGACAAAGCGGATATAACCGCCTTCGATCACACCGCGATCCCCGGTCAAGAGCCACTCGCCGCGAAATTTCTCCGCTGTCTCTCTGGGTTTTTGCCAATATTCCAGCATCATCGAGGCCGATCCACGCCGCACGGCAATCTCTCCCTCACCGTCCGTGACGTGACCCGCGTCGTCAATGACGGCCACCGCATGCCCCGGCACCGCCCGGCCCAGACAGCCCGGCACCGTCTCAAACAGCGCGGCACAGGACGCCCCGACCATATTGCACTCCGTCTGCCCGTAGAACTCGTTGATCGTCACATTCAACGCCTGTCGTCCCCAGTCGAGCATTTCCGCCCCAAGAGGCTCGCCACCGCTCGCTACGCTCCGCAACCCGGTGATCCGCGCATCGGCCGCTTTGAGCATGCGCAGCGCCGTTGGGGGAAAAAATACGTTTTTGACAGAGCCTTGCTCGATGATTTTAATGCATTCCTGTGGGCTGAACTTGACCATGCGCGCCGCGACAACCGGCACGCCAATCGCCAATCCTGGCATCAGAACATCGAAGAGCCCGCCAATCCAGGCCCAATCCGCAGGGGTCCAGAGACAATCGCCGGTCTGGCCCAGAAAATCATGGCTGACCTCGACCCCCGGCAGGTGCCCGGTCAGCACCCGGTGCGCATGCAGCGCCCCCTTGGGGCTGCCTGTCGTGCCGCTTGTGTAAATCAGCACTGCAGGCTCGTCCGCGCCCGTATCCACCGTCTCAAACCGCGCCTCGCTCAGCCCTTCGTCCTCTGGCACCAATGTCGCGACCTCGGGCAAGGCACGCAGCATCTTGACGCCCTCAGGATCAGTCACGACCACCCGCGCCCCAGCGTCGCCCACCCGGCTGCTCAAGGCATCCTGCATGAAGAGTTTGAACAAAGGGATCGAGATTGCGCCGATCTTCCAGATTGCGATGTGGGACGCGGCACACCACGCCCCTTGGGCGTGCAAAACACCAACACGATCGCCGCGCCGAACTCCCCTCGCCACCAGCGACTGCGCCAGACCATCCGCCATGCGCCGCAAGGCACCGTACCGGACCTCCTGTGGCTCCTCGCCCGAGAGGTCGATGATCGCCACACGCTCAGGCTCTGACCCGGCCCAGACATCACAGACCTGCGCCGCCATATTCAGACGCGCAGGGATACCCCAGCGGAATCCATCGTAGAGCGCCTCATAAGGCGCGCGCTCCAAAAGCGGACGCGCGCCGCTCATAACGCAGCCTCGGGCGCGTTCACATGAACCAGTCTGCCATAGGCATCGACAAAATATTCATAGGGCCCACAGGCCACCACCAGCCAGAGATCGGCGCTCGCCGCCGGGCGCGCAGCACAATCCGACCGCGCGGCCCCCGCCCCTGCATCGGCCAGATATACCGCCACCACACGTTCGATCACCTCGGTCTCGGTCGTCGTCGCCGCACGCCCTCCCAGCATGAGCCCAAACCCGGCCGCGGCCGCGATGAGCGCAATCACAGGCAGGAACAGCAGACGGCGCGACATGACTTCATTGCCCCAGTTGACTGGATTGCAGATAGAGCATCTGACGCGCGGTCGCTTGCAAGTGACAATTCACCGCCGCAGGTCCAGCCCCGGTGCCACCACCCCATTGCGCCGCCTCATACCCACATTTCGCGTCGCGAAACCCGATCCACGCCCTCTGCATATCGCGCAGCGCCTCGGCTTGTTTCGGCGCATAAGATTGGATTTGCGCATCCTGAGCCGCCAGTTTCGCGTAAAGTTGCTGATAGACGGTGTTCAACCACCCGTCCCACTGCGCCCGCTCTAGGTCGAGACAACCGCCCATCCCGACCGTTGTTCCCCCGCCCGGCGTAGCCTCCATACAGGCCGAAGCCGCCTTGCCCGCGCAGGCCTCGCCACCGTTTGCGCGAATGCAGGCCTCGACCGGCGCAATGTCAAACACCAAGTCCTGTGCGACAAGAGGTGTTGCGCTCAAGATCAACACGCCACATAGTTCCAGAACTCCCCTCACGGCTGTCTTTCCATATCTCTCAGACTGCGCAGTTCCTGTGTGCGTGCCGCCGTCTTCTCCAAGTGGCACGCCGCAGCTATGATCGTTCGGATTGATCCATCAATCCAGTAGCCATAGCGCAGCCCACATTCCGCCTCGCGATAGGCGCTCCACGCGTCCTGCGCGACGGCCAACTGTGCCTCAAGGTTGCCCTCGCCCTTGTCCAACGCCTCGACCTGAGCGGCGTAGGCCGCGTGCATCAGATCTGTCCAAACCGCCGTTTCCGCCATGAGACACTCTGTGACCCCCAAGGTCGTATCGCCCCCGGGTTGCGCCTGACACGCCCTTGCAGCCGCGCCGACGCAGGATAGGTGATCCTCTCCCGGCCCAGCCTCGGCATGACACGCCTTCACGATGGCCTCATCGACAACGGCCTCCTGAGCAAGGGCAGAGCCCGCGAGGACCATGAGGACCAAAGCCAGTCTCACCCCATCGCCCCCATCAATTCGCGTCCCACCAGCATGCGCCGAATCTCAGACGTGCCCGCCCCGATCTCCATCAGCTTGGCATCGCGGAAAAGGCGCGCAACCGGCGCATCGGCCAGAAAGCCTGCCCCGCCCATTGCCTGCACGGCCTGATGCGCCTGCACCATCGCCTGCTCTGAGGCATAGAGACAACAGGCCGCCGCATCCTGCCGGGTCACATCACCCCGGTCACAGGCCTTGGCCACCTCATAGACATAAGCCCGCGCAGAATTCATAGCCGTATACATATCCGCGATCTTGCCCTGCATCAGCTGGAACGAGCCTATTGCCTGCCCAAACTGTTTGCGCTCCGCCAGATAGGGCATGATCTCGTCGAGGCAGGCCGCCATGATGCCGGTACCAATGCCCGCCAGAACGACGCGCTCGTAATCGAGACCCGACATGAGCACGCGCACACCCCGGCCCTCTTCGCCCAAGACATTCTCGAACGGCACGTCGACGTCGTCAAAGATCAGCTCAGCGGTATTGCTGCCGCGCATCCCCAGTTTGTCGAAATGCGGACTCGTGCTGAACCCCTTCATCGTCTTTTCAATGAGAAAGGCCGTGATCCCCTTTGATCCGGCGTCCGGGTTGGTCTTGGCGTAAACCACCAATGTATCGGCATCCGGCCCGTTGGTGATCCAGTATTTGCTGCCGTTCAGCTTGTAATGATCGTTCCGCTTCTCGGCTCGCAGCTTCATGCTGACAACGTCACTGCCCGCGCCCGCCTCGGACATGGCCAGCGCGCCGACATGCTGCCCGCTGACGAGCCCCGGCAGGTACTTGGCCTTCTGCTCAGACGTGCCATTCAACTTGATCTGATTGACGCAGAGATTGGAATGCGCGCCATAGCTCAGCGAGACCGAGGCAGAGGCGCGCGCAATTTCCTCGACCGCGATCACATGGGCGAGGTAACTCATTCCCGCCCCGCCATACTCCTCGGGCACGGTGATCCCCAAAAGGCCCAGATCCCCCATTTCCCGCCAGAGCGCATTGGGAAAGGCGTTGCTGCGATCAACCTCTGCTGCCATCGGCTTGACGCGCTCTTGCGCCCAACGATGCACCATCTCGCGCAAGGCATTCACATCCTCGCCCAGATCAAACTGCATGACCGCATTGAACATCGCGCTTCCTCCTCCGAAACGGATTTATTGAACACTTGTTCATTTTATACACTCAAGGATTTCCATCCGTCAATCGTCGCAAATTTCCAACCTTAGGCGTCACACCGCCGATCCCAGTCCGATATTTTAGAAATCCCAGACTTTCACCCCTGACTTGCCTTATTCAGCATGCAATACTTGTGAAAACGCAACTTTTTTAAGGCCCCGAACATGGCGCATGCCGAGATCAAGACCGTGGTGCAATGGGCGAAAGGGACCGATTGGCGCCTCACGCTACAGCATAGCTGTGACCATCACGCGTTGGTCTGGATCACGCGTGGTCAGGGAATCGCCATTATCGACGGGGTGCGGCGCGGCGTCGGTGTGCACAATGCACTGGCCATTCCAGCCGGGACCATGTTCGCGCTCGATCTGGGCAAGACCGGGTTTGGACAGGTCTGCATCCTCCCTGCTGGTGGCCCAATCCTCTTGCCGGATACCGCCCAGCATCTGCGCATCCGCGACGTTACTAGCCAGAACGAATTGACCGCAATTCTCGAGGCGATGCAGCGCGAGCAATCTGCCCGCCGCGACTTTATGGACGAGGCGCTGAATGCGCAGGCGCGGATGCTGACCGTCTGGCTGCGCCGCGCCATGATTGCCCAAGGACCGCAAGAGCGACCCAGTTCCAGCACCCGTCTGATGCAGGCCTACGCCGCCCTCGTTGCCCGCGATTTCACCAGTGGGCGCGCGATGGCGGTCTATGCCCGTGCGCTGGGCGTCACGCCGACCCATCTCACGCGGGTCTGCAAGCAGGCCTCCGGCCTTACCGCCGCCGATCTTCTCACCGAACGCAGCTTGCACGCGGCGCGCGACATGTTGGAGGCAGGCGATCTACCGATTGGCCAGATCGCCGCGACCCTTGGCTTTGGCAGCGCGGCCTATTTCTCGCGCTTCGTCTTGCAGCATACCGGCCTTACTCCGTCTGCACTCCGCGCTGGTGCATCCACGCGCAAGCCCAACGCCCTCGCAACCTGAGCCTCACCTGGCCCACAACGGGTTGCGCTTTGGCCGCACGCATTATCTAATGTTCAGGATCCGACCAACCAGCCCGACGAGTCTCCACTCTGCGAAAGCCTCCGATGCCGCGCCAGTTTCCTCACACCGCCACGCTCACCGACGCCCGCGCCCTGCGTGACGGTCAGATGAGTCGACGGGAGTTCCTGAGTCGCGCCACCGCCTCGGGCCTCAGCGCAAGCACCGCCTATGCGCTGGGCGGCCTCACGCGCCCCGCGCAGGCTCAGCCGGCGCCCGCTCAGGGCGGCACACTTCGCATTCAACAGAGTGTCAAAGCCCTCACCGATCCGCGCAGCTATGACTGGAGCGAGCTTGCCAATCAGACCCGCGGCTTTCTCGAGTATCTGGTGGAATATCAGAACGATGGAACATTCACCGGGATGCTGCTCGAGCGCTGGCAGGTGAATGAGGATGCCACCCGCTACCTCTTGCACCTGCGCCCCGGTGTGATCTGGAACAATGGCGATCTCTTCACTGCACAGGATGTGGCCCGCAATATAGCGCGCTGGTGCGACACCTCTGCGGTGGGCAATTCCATGGCCGGACGCTTTGCCGGTCTGATCGACCCCGACACGGGCCAGGCCCGCGACGGGGGCATCACCGTGCTGGATAATCTGACAGTCGCGCTCAACCTCTCACAGCCTGACATCTCGGTCATCGCCAATATGTCGGACTATCCCGCGGCGATCGTGCATCAGAGCTACGAGGGCGGCGATCCTTTTCTACATGGCATCGGCACCGGTCCATTCCGCCCCGTCAGCCTCGTGCCCGGTGAGCGCTGCATCTTGGAACGTCACCCCGAGCATAGCTGGTGGGGCACCGAGATTTTTGGCGGGCCGTGGCTCGACCGGGTGGAATTCATTGACTTTGGCACCAACCCCTCGGGCTGGCTCAGCGCGGCAGAGCGTGGCGACATCGACCTTCTCTACGAAACCGTTGGCGATTTCATTGATGCGATGGACGCCATTGGCTGGATCGGCACCCGGACCGAAACCGCCGCCACCACCGTGATCCGCGCCTCTCAGACTGCGCGTATGGTGGGCACCAACCCGTATTTGAACCGCGCCGTACGGCGTGCCTTGGCATTGGCGGTGGACAATGAGATCTGTCTCGAACTTGGCTATGGCGGGCGCGGTACAGTTGCAGCCAATCACCATGTCAGCCCGATCCACCCTGCCTACGCCGATATTGGCCCGGCTCCCTACGATCCCGGCCGCGCCCGCGCCGAGATTGAGGCGGCTGGCCTTCTGGGATTCGAGCATGAACTTGTGACCGTCGATGACGAATGGCAGCGCAACACCGGCGATGCGGTTGCGGCGCAATTGCGCGACGCCGGTCTCACCGTGCGCCGCCGTATCCTGCCCGGCCCCGAGTTTTGGGCCAACTGGCGCGACTTTCCCTTTTCAGCGACCCAATGGAACCACCGCCCGCTCGACGTGCAGGTGCTGAGCCTCGCCTACCGCTCAAACGCGGCGTGGAACGAAAGCGGCTTTGCCAATGAAGAGTTCGATGCCCTTCTCGACGAGGCCAATCGCCTCAACGATCCCGATCGCCGCCGCGGGATCATGGCCCGGCTACAAACCACCCTGCGCGACGAGGGCGTCATCATCCAACCATATTGGCGCGCGCTCTATAATCATCATCGACCCGGGCTGGTAAATGCCGCTAAGCATCCCGCCAACGAAATCCACCTGTACAAAATCGGATTTGCGGCCTGAAACGGACAGGTCAGCTTCCCAGAATGACCTTCACGTAATTCCGGGTCTCTTTATAGGGGGGCACACCGCCGTATTTCTGCACGGCGCCGGGCCCAGCATTATAGGCCGCCAAGGCCAGCCGCCACGATCCAAACATGCGATACTGCTCGGCCAGATAGCGCGCCCCGCCCTCGAGATTCTCAAGCGGATCATGCGGATTGACCCCCAGATTGCGCGCCGTCTGTGGCATCAACTGAGCAAGGCCAATCGCTCCTTTGTGCGACCGCGCATCGGCGCGCCAGCCAGATTCCTGTTGCACCAAACGCAGAAAAAGATCCTCGGGTACGCGGTAGCGTCGCGCCGCCTGTTTCGCCATCTCGAGATAAGGACCGCGATAGGCCCCCCGAAAGGTCGGGGCCAGATCATCCCACATTGTCGGAGTTTTGACGCGCTGCGGCTGCAATCGCACCGAATTGTTGTATTGCTGTCGCGCCCGATTATCCAGAACGCTGGTTTGCGATTTGAAAAGGCTGACCCGGCTCTTGCTCGACAGCACGTCTGCCTCTGCCACACCCGGCAAAACAAGCCCAAAGGCCACAAGCGCGCTTGCGATCCGCTGCATTCCGGTACTGTCCCCATCCGTGTCTCTGCCCGGCACTATAGGCAATCCGGCGCGGAATTCGAGCATTTCTTTTCGCGCTTTCCGCCACATCGGCAAGTTTCACCGCATTTATCGACAATTTTAACCTTTCCTTCACGCCAATGCGGTGGTGTAACCGTCAAACGCGAACCACGACATGATTCAAGGAGGGCGCGATGTCCGGCTCTGTCAACAAGGTAATTCTCATCGGCAATCTGGGCCGCGACCCCGAGGTCCGGACCTTTCAGAACGGCGGCAAGGTCTGCAACCTGCGCATCGCCACCTCCGAGACGTGGAAGGACCGCGCCACCGGCGAACGCCGCGAGCGCACCGAATGGCACACCGTCGCCATCTTCTCCGAAGGGCTGGTGCGCGTCGCCGAGCAATATCTGCGCAAAGGCTCCAAGGTCTATCTTGAGGGCAAGCTGCAGACCCGAAAATGGCAGGATCAGTCAGGGCAGGACAAATACAGCACCGAAATCGTGCTTCAGGGCTTTGACGCCACGCTGGTCATGCTCGATGGCCGCGCTGAGGGCGGGGCTGGTGGTGGCGGTGGCAGCTATGGTGGCGGTCAGGATCAGGGCTACGGCGGTGATTACGGTGGCGACTACGGATCGGCACCAGCCAACGCCCCGGCCTCTGGCGGCAGCCGCCCCTCGCGCGACATGGATGACGAAATCCCGTTCTGACACCGCACGGCTTAACCCAGACTTAACGAACCATGCGCTTATGTAGGGCGCATGGATATCCTCTTAACGGACCTCTCTGCCCCCCCTGCTCCGGCACCGTTGCACCAGCAGCCGCAGTACGCGCGCGCGCTTCGGGCCTTGGGCGTCACCGTGGAGACTCTGCGCGCCGTTCAGGACGGTCACACCTTGGCACAGGCGCAGGTGGTTGAGCGGCGCATCGGCCCTCTCACCTTTCACTGGATGCCGCGCGGCCCGATCTGGCGATGCAATCTTCCCCCTGCCTCCTGTCATGCCATTCTCTCCGCCTTGCCACGGGCCTTGCCCCGCGGCCTATGGCTCGCCAATGCCGCGACCGAGGCAGCCGGCGAACACCTTGCCGCCCAAGGTTACCGGGCACTCATCCCCGGTCAGACACTCGCCGAACTGGACCTGCGCCCGCCACAGGCGATGCGACTGGCCGCGCAGCAAGGAAAATGGCGCAACCGACTGCGCCACGCGCAAGCGGCCGGGCTTATGATCATCGAAACCTCGTTTGACCCCAATCGGCACAGCGCGCTCTTGCGACAAGAGGCCGTTCAGCAGCGCACATGCCGTTACCGCGCCCTGCCACTGGCCTTTACCCTCGCCTATGCGGCGCAAAACCCGGGCGCTGTTCAGGTCTGGTCCGCCCACCACAAGGCTGAGAGCATCGCACATCTGCTGATCCTCACCCATGGCGACACCGCCACCTATCACATCGGCTGGAGCGGCTCAGAGGGGCGCCGCCTCTCGGCGCATACACTCCTGCTTTGGGAGGCTGCGAATGCACTGGCAGACCGGGGCATCGTCCGGCTCGATCTCGGTCCCGCCGACAGTGTGCAATCACCCGGCCTCACCCGCTTCAAACTTGGCAGCGGTGCCTTGGCACAGCGCCTCGGGCCGAGTATGCTGGCGTGGCCCCGCGCTGTGCATCTGTTCCCAAAGCGACACAAGCATGCGGCATGATACGGCCACAGGGGCGCTTTGCCTCTGGTCATTCCGCGCTGCGGCGTATAGGGCGCAGGCGAACAATATCAGGACACGTCCCCCATGGATCTGCGCAATATCGCCATCATCGCTCACGTCGACCACGGCAAAACCACGCTTGTGGATGAATTGCTGAAACAGTCGGGCTCGTTCCGCGCCAACCAATCCGTCGATGAACGTGCCATGGACAGCAACGATCTGGAGCGCGAGCGGGGCATCACGATTTTCGCAAAGCCGACCAGCGTCCTCTACAAAAAGACCCGCATCAATATCGTCGACACTCCCGGCCACGCCGATTTCGGTGGCGAGGTGGAGCGGATTCTATCCATGGTCGATGGCGTTGTCCTGCTGGTCGATGCCGCCGAAGGCCCGATGCCGCAAACAAAATTCGTCACCGCCAAGGCGTTGCGCCTCGGGCTGCGCCCCATCGTCGTGCTCAACAAAGTCGACAAACCCGATGCCGAGCCTGACCGTGCGCTCAACGAATGCTTTGATCTCTTCGCGTCGCTCGACGCCAATGATGATCAGCTCGACTTTCCGCATATGTATGCCTCGGGCCGCTCCGGTTGGGCCGATCACGAGTTGGACGGCCCACGCAAGGATCTGACCGCCCTCTTCGATCTGATCCTCAATCATGTGCCTGCGCCCCGGCAGATTGCACATATAGACGAAGACTTCCGCATGCTGGCCACAACGCTCGGGGCCGATCCCTTTGTTGGCCGCCTGCTCACCGGCCGCGTCGAATCGGGCCGCCTCAAAGTGGGCCAGACCGTTCAGGCCCTGAGCCGCATCGGCCAAAAAATCGAACAGTTTCGGGTGACCCGCATCCAGGCTTTCCGCGGCCTTGCCAGCCAAGACATCGAAGAAGCGACCGCTGGCGACATCGTCAGCCTTGCAGGTATGACCAAGGCGACCGTCGCCGACACGATCTGCGCACTCGCCGTCGAAATCCCGATCAAGGCACAACCGATTGATCCGCCCACCATCACCGTGACCTTCGGCATCAACGACAGCCCCCTCGCCGGGCGCGAAGGTAAAAAGGTCCAGAGCCGGGTGATCCGCGAACGTCTGATGAAAGAGGCCGAATCAAACGTCGCCATCAAAGTCACCGACACACCGGGTGGCGACGCCTTCGAGGTGGCGGGGCGCGGTGAATTGCAGATGGGCGTGCTGATCGAAAACATGCGCCGCGAAGGCTTTGAACTCAGCATTTCCCGCCCGCAGGTTCTGATGCGTGAAGGTGAGAACGGCGAGCGTCTGGAACCCATCGAAGAAGTCACAATCGACGTAGACGACGAGTATACCGGCGCCGTGATCGAAAAAATTACCGGCCCGCGTCGCGGCGATCTGGCTGAGATGAAACCCTCGGGCGCGGGCAAGACCCGGATCATCGCCCATGTGCCCTCGCGCGGTTTGATCGGCTATCACGGGGAATTCCTGACCGACACGCGCGGCACCGGCGTGCTCAACCGCGTGTTCCATTCCTGGGCACCGCATCGCGGCCCGATCCCCGGACGTCGCGCGGGCGTGCTCATCTCAATGGAGAATGGCGAGGCTGTGGCCTATGCCCTGTGGAACCTAGAGGAACGCGGCCGCATGTTCCTAGGCCCGCAGGCCAAAATCTATACCGGCATGATTATTGGTGAACACAGCCGCGACAACGACCTTGAAGTGAATCCCCTCAAGGGCAAAAAACTGACCAACGTCCGCGCCTCCGGCACGGATGAGGCGGTGCGCCTGACCACTCCGATCACCATGAGCTTGGAAGAGGCGATTGCCTATGTCGATGACGACGAACTGGTGGAGGTGACGCCGCAATCCATCCGCTTGCGCAAACGCTATCTCGACCCGCACGAGCGCAAGCGCATGTCAAAAAAGGACTAAATCCTGATCGCCCCGGCCCTGCGCCGGGGCTTTTGCTTTCAGGGTGCGATGCTGAAACGCCCCACGGGGATCAGCCCCTCTGGCCCACGCCGCGTCATGATAATCTCGCCAGATCCCACACCGAGCCCTGTCAGCGCGGTAATGTTGACCTGATGGGTCACGATCAGCACCCGCGCCTCCTCTGGTAGCGCGTCGATCAGGCGCAACGTCGCCGCTGTCTGCCCTTCCGCATCGCCCTGCCCTGCGTAAAAGGAATCAAGTGGCGGCTGTTCCAGCACCGCCCCCATCTTTAAAAGCTCGGCAGTTTCCAGAGCCCGGCACCAACGGCTTGACCAAACGTAATCAAAGGCGACGCCATTTGCCCGCAACATCTCTCCGGTCTCCCGCGCCTGCGCCCGCCCCCGCGCATCCAGATTGCGTTGCGTCGCACAATCCCTCAAACGAAACGCCGCCGGATCGCCCGTTCCCGGCGCCAAGGCATGCCGCATCAGCGCCACACCTCCCCGAGCCTTGAGCGCAGACAGATCCTGCGCGCCCGTTAAACTGCCCGCAACCATCAACCAAACTGTCAATAAAATCCGCATCGCCTGCTCCTGTCTCGCGCCAAGAGGTAGGGCCGGACGGCAGGCGGTCCAGACTATTCGGTGATTTCGACGATCACCAACTCCCGCTCGGATGCTCCGCGCGCATGATCCAGCGCGGCTTGATATTCGGAGCTGTGATAGCACGTCTCCGCCGCCTCAACGCTCGGAAAACGTGCCACCACATTCCGCGGCCGTTCCTTACCTTCAAGTTGCACAAACCGGCCCCCTCGCGCGATGAATTCCCCGCCATGTTTGGCAATCGCCGGACCAGCAAGCGCCGCATAGCGGCCATAGGCTTCGGCATCGGTCACGGTCACATGGGCAATCCAGAGGGCTGGCATAGGGTGAAACTCCTGTGTCTAAAGTCAGATACCATCCACAAGGACGATATCGCGTTCGCTGCTGCTCATCGCAATTGGCAGTATCCGCCGGTAGGCGTCAGAACCATACCAGTCCAGTGCGGTCGCCCGATCGGGAAACTCGATGATCACATGCCGGTCCGGGCAAATCCCTTCCAGCACATCCTGAACCCCACCCTTGGCCAGAAACCGCCCGCCAAACTTTTCGGCTGTGGCCACGGTCTGACTGGCATAGGTCTGATAATCCTGCGGATTCGTCACCGTGATACGGGCAATGATATAGGCGCTCATTCAACCTCCCTAGGAGGTAAAGACCCCCTCTATGATCCCGGTGGCCGCCGCAATCGCGGCCTCGGCCCCCTCCATGCTCGTGCCGCCGCCCTGTGCCATGTCGGGTCGCCCACCGCCACCCTTGCCGCCCAGTTCGACCACCGCCGCGCGCACCATCTCGACCGCCGAGAGCCGACCGGTTAAATCGTCGGTCACACCCGCCGCAACTGCCACCTTGCCGCCGGTATCGGCAATAAGCAAGACTGCACCGGAGCCAAGCCGCGCCTTATGCTCGTCAATCAGGGGGGGCAAATCCTTGCCCTGCACGCCTACCACCACCTGAGCGATCAGCTTGACACCGCCTACGTCCCGCGCCTCGGCGACGCCGCCCTGTGCCGCACCTCCGGACATTGCCAATTCGCGGCGCAGCTGCGCCACCTCATTGGCCAGCGCCCGGCGCTCGTCCATCAGCGCCTTGACACGGTCCGCCACGTCCTCTGGCCGGGTTTTCAACTCTGAGGCCACCTGCCCCAGACGCGCTGCCTGACCACTCAAATAATCAAATGCCGCCGCTCCGGTCAGCGCCTCGATTCGCCGCACGCCAGCACTCGACGCCGCGTCTCCGAGCGCGACAAAGACGCCTATATCACCCGTGCGCCGCACATGCGTTCCGCCACAAAGCTCAATCGAATAGGTTCGCCCATCGGCGCCCTTGCCCGATCCCGCCTCAGCCCCCATCGACACGACGCGCACCTCATCGCCGTATTTCTCGCCAAAGAGCGCCTGCGCCCCGAGCGCCCGCGCATCATCTGGCGTCATGATCCGCGTCTCGACCGGTGCATTCTGGCGGATGAACTCATTCACTTCGCTTTCGACCTGCTGCAACTCGGAGGTACTCAACGCCTTGGCATGGCTGAAATCGAACCGCAGCCGATCCTCGGCATTCAGCGATCCGCGCTGCGCCACGTGATCCCCAAGCGCCTTGCGCAGCGCCTCATGCAGCAAATGCGTCGCCGAATGATTGGCCCGGATCGCGTTGCGTCGGCTGTGATCCACTTCCAGCTTGACACTCATCCCAACGCCCAGCCGTCCCTCGTCCGGCGCAAACAAGTGACCAAAGAGACCACCCGGAAACTTCTTTGTGTCGGAAATCGCTCCGCTCACCCCTTTTCCAACCAAACGCCCTTGGTCACCGACTTGCCCGCCGGATTCCGCGTAAAAGGGGGTCTGGTTAAAGATCACCCACCCTGTTCCACCCGGCTCAATCGCATCCGCCCGTTTCCCCTCGGAGACAATGGCAACCACCTGCGCCTCAGAGACCTCGGTATCGTAGCCCAGAAAATCCGTAGCGCTCACCTGCTCGGAAATATCAAACCATACGGCCTGATCCGCAGCCTCACCCGTGCCCGACCACGCCGCTCGTGCCTTGGCCTTCTGCTCGGCCATTGCCGCGTCGAACCCGGCAGTATCCACCTCGCGCCCTTTTTCGCGCAGTGCATCCTGCGTAAGATCAAGCGGAAACCCATACGTGTCATAGAGCTTGAACGCCGTCGCCCCCGGCAGGGCAGCGGAGTCATCCAGCGCCGTCAACTCGTCATCAAGCAGGCGCAAACCCCGTTCCAGCGTTTGTTTGAAGCGCGTCTCTTCCAACCGCAGCGTTTCTTCGATCATCGCCTGTGCGCGACCCAATTCTGGAAAGGCCTGTCCCATCTGCGCAACCAAGGCCGGCACAAGCCGGTACATCACCGGATCCTTGGCGCCTAGCATATGCGCATGCCGCATCGCGCGACGCATGATCCGGCGCAGCACATAACCGCGCCCCTCATTCGAGGGCATGACGCCATCCGCCATCAGGAATGAGGTCGAGCGCAGGTGATCCGCAATCACCCGGTGATGCACGCGGCCCGGTCCATCCGGATCTTGGCTCGTGGCATGCGCGCTGGCCTCGATCAGGCTGCGCATGAGGTCGGTGTCGTAATTGTCGTGCTTGCCCTGCAAGAGCGCCCCGATCCGCTCTAGCCCCATGCCCGTGTCGATCGACTGCATGTCGAGCGCGCGCATGGTGCCGTCCTCGAAACGCTCATTCTGCATGAAAACGAGGTTCCAGATTTCGATGAACCGGTCGCCATCCTCCTCCGCGCTCCCCGGAGGGCCGCCCCAGATGCTGTCCCCGTGATCATAGAAAATCTCGGTGCAAGGGCCGCAGGGACCGGTCGGTCCCATCGACCAGAAATTGTCATCCGTCTTGATCCGGATGATCCGATCGTCGCTGAGGCCCGCGTATTTTTTCCAGATGTTCGCCGCCTCGTCATCCGTATGATAAACCGTGACCAGAAGCTTTGATTTGTCGATCCCGAAGTCTTTGGTCAGCAGGTCCCACGCATAGGGGATCGCCTGCTCCTTGAAATAATCGCCAAAACTGAAATTGCCCAACATCTCGAAAAACGTGTGATGCCGCGCCGTATAGCCCACATTGTCCAAATCATTGTGCTTGCCGCCCGCGCGCACGCATTTCTGGCTGGTCGTGGCCCGCACATACTCGCGATGCTCCACCCCTGTGAAACAGTTCTTGAACTGGACCATACCGGAATTGGTGAACATCAGCGTCGGATCGTTGCGCGGCACCAAGGGCGAACTCTCAACAACGCGGTGGTCGTTGCGTTCGAAAAAACTCAGAAAGGTCGAACGGATTTCATTCAGCGTGGGCATGGGTATCTCTTTCCGGGGCGAGTGTGTGGCCTGCGTCTTGCTGATTTAACGGGGCCGCCGGACCATGTCCACCGCAAGAAAAAGGCCCAAGCATCGCCTGGGCCCCGTGGTGCTCTTGGCAGAGGCGATCAGGCCTCCATGATATCACCGTCATCCGTCCCTTCGGACATGTGAAAGTCCAATCCATGCGATGCACGGATCTTGTCTTCGATCTCAAGAGCGGTGGCGGGATTGTCGCGAAGATAGGTCTTGGCATTCTCCCGCCCCTGCCCAATCCGCTCATCGCCATAGCTGTACCAACTGCCAGACTTCTCGACCACACCCGCCTTGACGCCCATGTCGACCAATTCACCCGTCTTGCTGATGCCTTCGCCATACATGATGTCGAATTCAACCTGCTTGAACGGAGGTGCAACCTTATTCTTGACGACCTTGACCCGGGTTGCATTGCCCACGATTTCATCTCGATCCTTGATCGCCCCGATACGCCGGATATCAAGCCGCACCGAACTGTAGAATTTCAGCGCATTTCCGCCCGTGGTGGTCTCGGGACTGCCGAACATCACGCCGATCTTCATGCGAATTTGATTGATAAAGATCACAGTACAGTTCGTCCGGCTGATGGATCCGGTCAATTTGCGCATCGCTTGGCTCATGAGACGCGCGTGTACGCCCACGCTGCTGTCGCCCATCTCGCCTTCCAGTTCGGATTTCGGAGTCAAAGCGGCAACCGAATCCACAACGATCATGCTGACCGCGCCCGAACGGACCAATGTATCGACAATCTCCAGCGCCTGTTCACCGGTATCTGGCTGCGAAATCAGCAATTCATCCAGATCAACTCCCAGCTTACGGGCATAGATCGGATCCAGTGCATGCTCTGCGTCCACAAAGGCGCAAACCCCGCCCTTCTTTTGCTCTTCCGCCACGCAATGCAGTGTTAGCGTGGTCTTGCCAGAGCTTTCAGGTCCGTAAACCTCGACAATCCGGCCCTTGGGAATGCCGCCGATCCCAAGAGCGATGTCCAGCCCCAGTGATCCGGTTGATGTCGACTCGATATCCTTGATGGGATTGTCGCCTCCCAACTTCATGATAGAGCCTTTGCCGAACTGCCGTTCGATCTGCGCCAACGCACTGTCCAGCGCCTTTTGCTTGTCCGCGTTCCGCTTGTTATCCATGGAGAGAAGATCTGCCGTTGCCATTTGTTCGGTCCCTTATTCCACACCCTGTCGGGGGCGGCAATGGTTGCCTGTGTTCGCCTCTTGTTCCAGCACCTTATGAGCACAAAAAGAGAACATTTCAAGAAAATTCTGATGACCCCACTTTCCCGCAGAACGATTAACAAGTAGTTTAAGCGGATCCAAATTGGCGAAACTGACCCCAAGAGGCGCATATGCTGGTGTTTTCCAAAGCAAGGCTGGTGCTCTTGTCGGTGCCCAAGACCGGAAGCACCGCCTATGAAGCGGCGCTCGCTCCTCTGGCCGCGATCGTCGTGTCGGCCCCGCCCGAACTCAAACACGCGCCCGTGTTTCGCTACAATCGATTCTTTCGCCCGTTGATCGACCGCTTTTTCGAAGGAAGCTTTGACGTCGCTGCGGTCATGCGCCAGCCGCTTGACTGGCTCGGAAGCTGGTATCGATATCGCCAACGGCCCGAAATGACAGGCCATCCCAACTGCACCCAAGGGCTCTCCTTTGACGATTTCGTTAGCGCTTATTGCTCCAGCGATCAGCCCGATTTCGCGCGCGTCGGCAGCCAGGCCAAGTTTCTTGAACCACAGCGCAACGGTGCTTGTGTCACACATCTGTTCCGCTACGAGGACCAATCGGGTCTGCGCCACTTTCTTGATACGCGACTAGGCACAAGCATTGCGCCCCAGACCCTCAATCTCTCTCCCAAAGTGCCGCTATCGCTCTCTCCTGACATTGAGGCACGGTTGCGCTGCAAATTTTCTGATGATTTCTCACTTTGGGATGGGATTGGCTCAGCCGGAGCCTATACGCCGATGCGTGCCAGATCAAAGCCGGATACGCCCGCCTGACGCCCGCTGCGCCACAGCTGCTTCGGTCGTCTGCGCCTGGTCCAACAAGAGCGAGACGCGCTCACTCACATCATTTGGCGCAGCACGATTTCCGTTAGCTCATTGAGAGAGAACGGTTTCGGCAGGAAGACGGAATTGGGAATGCGCGCCTGCGTGTCACCAAAGGTTTCCTCAGCATAGCCGGACATGAAGACAACGCGCGCCTCTGGCCGTGAGGTCAAAGCGCGGCGCACCCAGCCCGGTCCGTCAATCCCGGGCATGACCACGTCGGTGACAAACACATCCACATGAAGGGTCGCATCCTCGAGAATCTCGAGCGCATCTTCGGCGGATTCGGCCTCCATCACCGTGAAACCGCGCAATTGTAGCGCCCGGCTGGCAAAGGCGCGTACCGGGGCCTCGTCCTCAACCAACAGAACCACCCCGCTGCCTTGCGACTCGGACGCCAACGGCGGAGAGGCTTGCATCACAACCTTTTCCGCGCCCACATGCGCCGGAAAGAGCAGTTGAAAACAGGTGCCTTCCCCCTGCTTGCTGTCAACAAAGATAAACCCACCAGTTTGCTTCACGATGCCATAGGCCGTAGACAAACCGAGGCCCGTCCCCTCTCCGGTGCGCTTGGTTGTAAAAAAAGGTTCAAACACCTTTTGCAACTTGTCCGGGGCAATGCCGACCCCTGCATCACTGACCTGGACAGACACATAGCTTCCTGGCAACACCACCGCCCGGTCCCGCATCATCGGTTCCGTCAGCACCAGATTCCGAGTCACAATGCGAATTTCCCCCCCCATTGGCATCGCATCACGCGAATTGACCACCAAGTTCATCAGGACCTGCTCCAATTGCCGCTTGTCCGCGCGAATCGGCGACAAGGTCGGATCATGGCTGAGCGAGAGTGATACCTTTTCCCCCACCAATCGGTTGAGCAGATGCGTGAGATCCGACAGGGTATCGCGCAGGTCGATCACCTGCGGCCGCAGCGTCTGTTTGCGGGAATAGGCCAGCAATTGACTCACCAACGCCGCCGCGCGATTGGCATTCTGATTGACCTGCATGAGATCGCTGTAATCCGGATCACCCTGATCATGGCGCAGGAGCAACAGGTCACAATGCCCGGAAATAGCCGTCAAAAGATTGTTGAAATCATGCGCAATGCCGCCGGCGAGTTGCCCAATTGCCTGCATTTTCTGACTCTGTACAAACTGCGCCTCGAGCGATTTCAAGGCCGTCGCGTCAGTCAACACCGCAATCAGCACAACTGCACCGGCGTCCATCGCCCGGTTCAGCGTCACCTGCACGAACATCTCTCGGTCTTCGCGCCGAACCCTCAAAAACTCGGAATGAACAGAGCCGCGTCCCGTGGCCACATCACTCAGCCAATCCGTGATCGACCGGCCCAAGCCCTCCAACATATCGCCCAAGGCAAGCCCAGCAATACTCTCGACCCCCAATACCTCTCGGGCTGGTCGGTTGGACAACTGGATCGTGCCATCTGCAGCCAGTTTCAGAAGGGGCACCGGCAGGTCGTCAAAGAACGCCCAGCCATCCGGTGGCCGCTCTGGTCCCTGCACGCCGGGCAACAGGAACACCTCTCGCCGCCCGGCCATGCCTTCGCGTTCGACCACAAGACAGGGCATCGGCCCGTCCGGCGTCGCGATGTCATTGATCTGTCCGGACTTCAGAGGCAGGTTTACGCAAATCCGGCTGAGCGCGCGCGCCCGCTCACCTACCAGATCACGAGCGGCAGAGTTCATGTAAAGGACGGCATCGTTGCGCCCCACCGTCAGCATCGGCAAAGGATGCCCCTCGGCCTCTCGGTGTGCATGATCCGCCGATCTCTCGATCCGCCACAGGAAATGCGACTCGCCGCTGCGGTGCACACTGATCCGCACATGTCCCGCGCGCGTCACAAGATCCTCGACCGCCGCCCCCTTGGCCAAAGCGCGGGTTTCCATCCGAAATAGAATGGCTCCCGGATTTGCCAAAAACTGTCGCAAGGCGCTCGTCAGCGTCGTTGCCCGCTCCGCATCCAATGTCCGGCGCGCCGCGGCATTGACGTAAAGCACACGCCCCTCAACCTCTGCCAGAACCGAGGGCACCGGGTCTGCCTCCAGCATCAGCGCCGCTTGATCTGAGGTATCACGCCGATGCCCCTGCGCATAGCGGTTGATCATCACAACCCAAAGCGCCACGAGACCCAAGGTTGCGCCGACCAGCCACAAGAGCCATTGCGCCTGCCCCCGCGGGACAATGAGAGCAGTCGCCCCAAAAAGAACCGCCGCCAGCATCATGAAACCTGCACGCGGCCCAAGCCGCTGAGCGGCCTGATGAAAGGGACCACCCGAATAGGGGATGAACGCCACGTCGGTCCCTCACTTTACACTTCTTCCACCTCTTTATCGGGTGAAAGCCTTAAGTGAGACTTAACGACGGGGCGGAAATCACGTCAAGGTTGCTCAAATTTTAGCAATCACGCCGAAGTTGCGCGAGAAAGAATCCGTCCCCTTCGTCGGAAATCGGCCAGTGCTGCATCCCAACGAGAGACCAGTCAGGATGTTTACTTGAATAACTCTCAATAATAAATTGATTTTCTTCATTTAAGACCGAACACGTTGCATAGACCAACTGTCCTCCGACGGTCACAAGCGGCGCGGCATCCGTTAAAATCTGCGCCTGAATCTCGGTCAGTTCCGTCAGCCTGCCCGGCGTCAGCGCCCATTTTGCCTCGGGCGCGCGTCGCCACGTGCCGCTGCCAGAACAGGGCGCATCGCAGAGAACGAGGTCGAACCGTCCGTCGGGTCGATCAACGCACCGCACCTTGGCGCCGGCACGTGTTGCCCGCGCGGGCAGGTCGCGCATCCGCGAAGGGGCAGCGTCATGGGCGAAAAACTCAGCGTCGATGCGCGCCGCAAGGGCCAGAACCTTGCCTCCACCTCCGGCACAATAATCCAGCACACGCGCCCCTTCCGGCACCTCGACCGCTTCCATCGCCGCTTGGCTGCTGCCATCCTGAAGCTCAATCCAGCCCTCGGAATAGCAGTGTGATCCCGCTATTTTTCGCTCGCCTTCAATAACTTGCAGAGCACTCTTCGCAATCCCCACGGGTCGCGCGACAATGCCCTCATTCACCAGTCGCGCAATGATCTCATCCCGCGCGGCACGGCGCAAGTTCACGCGAAGCATGATCGGTGCGCGCGCGCGCAGCGCGCGCGCTGCGGCCTCCGCGTCCGCTCCGAGCGACGCCTGAAACCGCTCCCAGAGCCACTCTGGCAGATCCCGCATCGCCGCGGCATCCGGTTCACCCAAGACACGCTCCGCCTCTGTCAAAGGCTCCGGTGCATGCCCATCTCCAGTAAACAACTCATCAGGATCAATCCCTTGATCCCGTAGCGCCCCCAGCATCAAGGCACGCCCCGTCGCACCGCCACCGCGCGCGGCGCAGGACTGCCAGCAGCGCAGCACAGAAAACACATGGTCGCGCAACGCCGCCCGATCCTTGGACCCGGCATAGCGTGCGCCCCGCGCCCAGTTGGTCAGCGCCTTTTCCGCAGGCTCGCCCGCGCTGATACGGTCCAACACCTCGATCGCGGCCGAAACCCGCGCGCCGGGCGTCATCGCACCACCTCAAGAGCACCGCACAACAGCATGAAAACCCTAGCCAATCCGATAGTTCGGGCTCTCACGGGTGATCTGCACATCATGCACATGGCTTTCCTTGAGTCCCGCGCCGGTGATCCGCACGAATTGGCAATTGTGCCGCATCTCTTCGACCGTGGCACAGCCGGTATAGCCCATCGCGGCCCGCAGACCGCCCACAAGCTGATGGATCACGCTACCCGCAGCCCCTTTGTAGGGCACCTGTCCCTCAACGCCCTCGGGCACCAGCTTGTCGCTCGCCGCATCCTTCTGGAAATACCGATCCGCAGAGCCGCGCGCCATGGCGCCGAGGCTCCCCATGCCGCGATAGGCCTTAAATGTCCGCCCCTGATAGAGGATCACCTCACCGGGGCTTTCATCCGTGCCCGCCAACATGCTGCCGACCATCGCACAAGAGGCACCCGCCGCAATCGCCTTGGCGAAATCGCCCGAGAACTTGATCCCCCCATCGGCGATAACCGGCACATCGCCCGCCGCGCGCGCACTGTCCATTACGGCCGTCAGCTGTGGCACGCCAACGCCCGCCACCATCCGCGTGGTGCAGATGCTGCCGGGTCCAATCCCGACCTTGACCGCATCGGCCCCGGCCCCAATGAGGGCGCGCGTGGCCTCGGCAGTGGCGACATTGCCTGCCACCACCTGCACGGCATTGGACAGCGCCTTTATCCGCTCCACGGCGCGCGCCACGCCCTCGGAATGGCCATGCGCGGTGTCGATCACCACCATATCCACGCCGGCATCAATCAGCGCCTGCGACCGCTCGAACCCGGCATCGCCCACGGTCGACGCCGCCGCCACCCGCAGCCGACCCAGGTCATCCTTGCAGGCCGTCGGATTGAGCACCGCCTGTTCGGTGTCGCGCAGCGTCAAGAGGCCGGTCAGCTTGCCCGCCTTGTCCGTCACCAGCAATTTCTCGATCCGC
Organism: Roseovarius sp. MBR-51; assembly: GCF_053628575.1. Classification (NCBI taxonomy): domain Bacteria; kingdom Pseudomonadati; phylum Pseudomonadota; class Alphaproteobacteria; order Rhodobacterales; family Roseobacteraceae; genus Roseovarius; species Roseovarius sp. MBR-51. Next base: position 8,729 of record NZ_JBRJGQ010000015.1, on the reverse strand, counting down.
CGCGCTTTCATCAGGCTCTTGGCCTCGTCCCGATCCGCAGGCTCTTGCAGGATCGCCAGATCGTTGCTCGTCATCATCACCCGCACCGGTGTGCGGTCATCCTCGGCAAAGCGCATGTCGCGATTTGTCACGATCCCCACCACGCGGCCGGTCTCATCCACCACCGGAAAGCCGGTGACATTGTAACGCTCTTGCAAGGCCTTGGCATCCGCCAGCGTCTGATCGGGTGTGAGCGTGATGGGATTATAGACGATCCCGCTTTCGAACCGCTTGACGCGGCGCACCTCGCGGGCCTGTTCCTCGATGGTCAGGTTGCGGTGGATCACCCCCATGCCGCCCGACTGCGCCATGGAAATGGCCATGCGCGCCTCGGTCACCGTGTCCATGGCAGAGCTCAGCAGCGGGATGTTCAGCAGGATAGATTGGGTCACCCGCGTGCGCGTATCCGCCGTGTTCGGCAAGACATTGGACGCCGCCGGTACCAGCAGAACATCATCAAAGGTGAGGGCCTCGCGAATCTCCATTTCACATCTCCATGGACAGCTCGTTTGGCGCTTCCCTATTGCATGGATGCCCCCGAGGTAAAAGGGCGATTCGACCTTTTATTCCAAAGGGTCGCGGCGGTGTCCCGGTTCGGGCACCGGGTCATGTCCACATTGCCCCCAGGGGTTGCAGCGCAGGATGCGCCATGCCGCCAGCGCCCCCCCGCGCAACGCGCCGTGCTTTTCCAGCGCCTCGAGCGCATAGTGACTGCATGTCGGATGATAGCGGCAATGCCAGCCCACCCAGGGGCTCAGGACCAGACGATAGGCGCGAATTGGCAACGCCAGCACATGCGCCAGCGGGCTCATCCCTGCCCCGCCAGCTTGCGCAGCGCATAGCAAAGATCACGTCTCAACGCCTCAAAGGGGCGCGCGACCGTCTCGTCTGCGCGTCCGATCAGCACATAATCCCAACCAGACTTGCCTTCTGCGGCCAGCAGCTCCCGCGCCACGGCCCGGAGCCGCCGTTTGGCACGGTTGCGCGCCACCGCATTGCCCACTTTCTTGGAACAGGTGAACCCCACCCGGATCGCCCCATCGCCATCCCGTCGGTCGCGCCCCTGCACCATCATCGACCCGGTGCCTTGACGCTGCGCCCGCGCCGCTGCCAGAAAATCAGACCGTTTGCGCAACACGCTCATCTTGGGCGAGGTCTTGATCCCCGGACATGACGAAACCGCCGGTGGCATCCTCCCTGCATCGCTGCGCGGGGCCTCCGGCGGTGTCATTTTCGTCACCTTGCCTCAGCGCTTACGCGCAGAGAGACTTGCGGCCACGTGCGCGACGCGCGTTCAGGATCTTGCGACCGGCCTTGGTGGCCATGCGCGCACGAAACCCGTGGCGATGCTTGCGAACGAGGTTCGAGGGTTGAAAGGTGCGTTTCATCGCTCCGTCTCCGACTTAATTGGCCGCGCATATCAGGAATCGCGCCGCATTTATGTGTATCCGAAGCCCGGTCTATAGAGGCCCCTATTTCACAAGTCAAACCCCAGCCCCGGCTTTTGCAACAAAAACCTGCACGCCTGCGCAGTCAATGTTACAAGTCGCTTGTATCACGGCTGTGACGCGACGCAAACCATCACCCTTGATCACCCCCGCGTGAGGCCACTGGCGCAAGCACCTCGGACAGGGCACCTAGAGCACAACCGTCCTGAAACAGAGCGAGACCATGGATCAGAGCACCCGTGAGACAAAATCGACGACACCTTCCTCCTGGACGCGCCACGTGCCTTTGGCGATCATTCTGATCGTGGCGGTGGTGGGCTTTGTCACCTTGCGCGATTACATCACCTTTGACACGCTGCGCGACAATCGCGAGGCGCTGATTGCCTATCGGGATGCCAATATTGCGCTGATGGCACTGGCCTTCATCGCGATCTATTTCGTCATCGTGGCCTTTTCCCTGCCCGGTGCGGCGGTGGCCTCGGTCACGGGCGGCTTTCTCTTCGGCCTCGTGCTGGGCACCGGCTTCAATGTCATCGCCGCCTCGCTGGGTGCGTGCGCCATCTTTCTCGCGGCGCGCGCCGGGCTGGGCAAGACCCTTGCCGCCAAGATCGAAACCTCCGACGGCACGCTCAAGCGCCTCAAGGAGGGGCTGCACGACAACGAAATCAGCGTCCTCTTTCTCATGCGCCTCGTGCCTGCGGTGCCGTTCTTCGTCGCCAATCTGCTGCCTGCGCTGGTTGGCGTCAAATTCGTCAACTTCGCCTTCACCACCGTGCTGGGCATCATTCCCGGCGCCATTGTGTTTACTTGGATCGGCGTGGGCTTGGGCGAAGTGTTCGACCGGGGCGAAACCCCCGATCTTTCCCTCTTGTGGGAACCCCAGATCATCGGGCCTATCCTTGGTCTATGCGCCCTTGCGGCCCTTCCAATGATCATCAAGGCCATTCGTGGCAAGAAGGAACTTTGAACATGACACGATTGAAAACCGATCTGCTGGTCATTGGGGCTGGCTCGGGCGGATTATCCCTCGCAGCGGGGGCCGTGCAGATGGGCGCCAGCGTCATCATGCTCGAAGGCCACAAGATGGGCGGAGACTGCCTCAACTTCGGCTGCGTGCCGTCCAAGGCGCTCATTGCCAGCGGCAAGGCCGCCTATGCCCAATCCCATGCCGTGCAATACGGCGTCGCGGATCAAACACCGCAAGTGGATTACGCCGCAGCCAAGGATCATGTGGCCGATGTGATCGCCCAGATCGAACCGGTCGACAGCCAAGAGCGCTTCGAAGGCTTGGGCGTGCGCGTCATCCGTGAGTATGGCGAATTCCTTTCCCCGACAGAGGTCAAGGCCGGCGAGCACATCATTACCGCCCGCCGCATCGTCATCGCCACCGGCTCGTCCCCCCTGGTCCCCCCTATTCCGGGGCTCGACTCCGTGCCCTTTGAGACCAACGAAACTCTTTTTGATCTCCGAGAAAAGCCGGGGCATCTTCTGATCATCGGCGGTGGTCCCATCGGCATGGAAATGGCACAGGCCCATCGTCGCTTGGGCTGCAGCGTGACGGTGATCGAAGGGGCTAAGGTGCTGGGCAATGACGATCCCGAAATGGCCGCCGTGGTGATCGACCAATTCCGGGCCGAAGGCATCGACATTGCCGAAGACGCGCTTGCTGCCGAAATTCGTGGCACTGCCGGGGCGATCGAGATCGAGACCAAGGACGGGCGCATTTTCAAAGGCACCCATTTGCTCATGGCTGTCGGTCGCAAGGCCAATACCCAACGCCTCAATCTTGAGGTTGCGGGGATAGAGACCACCAAACGCGGCATCAAGGTGGACGCATCACTGCGCACCACAAACAAACGCGTTTATGCCATAGGCGACGTCGCAGGCGGGCTGCAATTCACCCATGTGGCAGGCTATCACGCGGGCCTCATCATCCGTCAGGCGCTCTTGGGCCTGCCCGCGAAAAATCGCACCGACCATATCCCATGGGCCACCTATACCGATCCTGAACTGGCGCAGGTCGGTCAGACCGAGGCACAGGCGCGCAAGGAACACGGTGGCAATCTCGAGGTCGTCCGCTTCCATTATACCCACAACGACCGCGCCATCGCCGAACGCAAGACCGCCGGTCTGATCAAGGTCATGGTCGTGCGCGGGCGTCCCGTCGGTGTGTCCATCGCAGGCGCGCAGGCGGGCGAGTTGATCAACCTCTGGGCGCTGGTGCTCGCGAACAAGCTCAAGATGAAACATGTGGCCAATATGGTCGCCCCCTACCCGACGATAGGCGAGATCAACAAACGCGCCGCCGGGGCCTATTTTTCACCACGCCTATTTGACAGCGCAGGCGTGAAACGTATCGTCGGCTTCGTGCAACGCTGGCTGCCCTGATCGCAGCCATCCTCGGGAGGGGACATTTTGCTCAACTCACTTTCAGGACGCTTTCTGATCCTGACGGCCATCTTTGTGATGCTGGCCGAGGTGCTGATCTTTGTGCCCTCCATCGCACGCTTTCGCGAAGATTATCTGATGACCCGACTGGAGCGGGCACAGATCGCCTCGCTCGTCCTGCTCGCCTCCGAAGAGGTGACACCCGAATTGCAAGAAGAACTCCTGCGCAACGCCGAGGTGTTCAACGTTGTTCTGCGTCGCGACGATGCCCGGCAACTCATGCTCTCGTCGCCCGTCCCGCAACCGATCACAAAGACCTTCGACCTGCGCAATGCCCCCGCCTTTACCCTGATCCGTGACGCCATGTTGCGCCTCGCCACCCCCGAACCACAAGTGATCCGCATCATAGGCCAGCCCGTGCGCATGGGCGGGCTGCTGATCGAAATCACGCTCGACACCACCGGCCTGCGCGCCGCGATGATCGACTATGGTCTGCGCATCCTCTGGCTCTCGCTGGTCATTTCCATCTTCACCGCCGTCCTGCTCTTTCTGGCGGTGCGCGTCACTCTGGTCAAACCGATCAAACGCGTGGTCAGCACGATGCAGGCCTATGCCGCCTCCCCAGAAGATGCCAGGCTCGTGATCCGCCCCAGGTCGAGCGTCATAGAACTGCGTGAGGCTGAGGAAACGCTGCAATCGCTGCAAACCCAGCTCACCAGCGCGCTCAAACAAAAGGAGCACCTCGCCCAACTTGGCGGTGCCGTCGCCAAGGTCAATCACGACCTGCGCAATATCCTCACCTCCGCCCAGCTTTTTACCGATCGGATCGAGACCAGCGAAGATCCGACCGTCAAGCGCCTCGCCCCCAAACTGTTGAACTCCCTGACCCGCGCCGTGCATCTCTGCGAAGCGACCCTCGCCTATGGCAAGGCCGAAGAGCCCGGACCGACCTTGGCTCGCCTGCATCTGGCGGATGTCGTGGCCGATGTGATCGACAGCGAACGCTTGGCCGCAGGCGAGGCCAATGTCAGCTTTGCCGAGGACGTTCCCAACACCTTGATCTTGCTGGCCGATGCCGAACAACTCTACCGGATCATCGGCAATCTGGTGCGCAATGCCCGTCAGGCCATCGTGAACAGCGGTCGCCCCGGCGAAATCAGCGTCATGGCCGATGAGGATGCAGGCGAATGGTATATCCGCGTCGCCGATACCGGCCCCGGCCTGCCCGCGCGCGCGCGCGAGCATCTCTTCAAACCGTTTCAGGGCGGCACCACTAAGGGCGGCAGTGGCCTTGGTCTGACCATCGCCGCAGAGCTGGTGCGCGGTCATGGCGGCACCCTCACGCTCGAACGCAGCGATCAGACCGGCACCGCCTTTTGCATCACCTTTCCCAAGGGAAATTTCGACCTCTCCGCCTGATTTCTGCCAAAACGCCCTTGCAATGCTCTGCGCCAGAGTCTAATTGCTGCCTCCACGGACCGATAGCTCAGCTGGATAGAGTACTTGACTACGAATCAAGGGGTCGGGGGTTCGAATCCTCCTCGGTCCGCCATTTACCCCCTTGATCCTGCTGACATTCCCCAACATCACTGATCTGCTGCGCGGCGTCCGCGAAGGGGTGACTCTGCCCGCGCAAACGCCCGGTTTCTGGCAGCCTTGAGCGTGTTGCGCCCCATCGAAACCACACCCGTCCCGGGCTTGACCCGGGACCTCGCCGAGGCAGCGTGGACACCCAAGCTAGGGTGAAGCCGATCAGACGCAACGCCCCATCAAACGAAACAATCCCGGCACTACACCGGGATTGTCCACGTTTTCACAGCAATCACGCCCGCCGTTCAGCGCACCAGCAACTGTGCCTCATGCCGCTTGAGCGAGCGCCGCGCTGCCTGATAGGCGTCAATCCCCTCAATCGCACGCAGCTCCGGGAAGAGATCAAAGATCTCGTTCCGCTGTGCAGCCCCCATCCCGTCCAACACTTGCTCACCGGGCTGGAAACTCTCGGTCCAGGTGCCGTTGGACAGAACCACCTCATGCTGATCGCACATGAAGTGGATATAGGTGGCCGCCCGCGTCTCGACCTGTTCGACACCCTCAATTCCCATCAGATGCTTGGCCGCCGCCAAAACCTCACGCTCTTCGAAATAAAGCGCGGCCCGGTCTGAATTGAGCAAAATCCGGTGCTGCGGGCTGAGCAGCATATCCCGCTCGGGCAGACCATGCCCAAGAGAACCAGCACGGATCAGGATCGGGCGCAGATGCGGCGAGCGCATCAAGTCATCCCCGCTGAGAACACGTTGACCGATCCAGCGGATCTCCTGCAAGCCGTTGTCGCGGGTGATCACCTTGTCGCCGACCTTCAACTCTTCCACCAGCTTTTCGCCACGCGGCGTGGCAATCGCCGTGCCGGGGGTAAAGCAAGGAATGAGGTTCTCGATCTCGGTGAATTGCAGCGACCCTGTGACCGCGCCGTCATTGCCAAGGAAATTGACAGTCCCCGAGGTCGAATCACCATCCGGATCAACAGTTTGCCCAACAATGTCGAAGCGCCCAAGACCGCGCAGGTCGAGCGTATCGAAATCGTCATTGACCCCGTCATCCGTGCTGTCACCGGTGCCGCCGTCAATCACATCGCCCGCACCAGCCGCGAGGAATACATCGCGATCATCACCACCGCTCAGACTATCGGCGCCATCGCCACCGCTTAGCGTGTCGTTGCCGGTGCCTCCCGTGACCGTGTCGTCGCCCTGACCACCGGTCAGGACATCCGCCCCAGCCCCGCCATCAATCGAGTCATTGTCGATGCCGCCGTCGATCACATCATCTCCGGCCCCACCAAAGATCGTGTCGTCATCATCCTGACCAAAGATCGTGTCATTTCCGTCGCCACCGTCAATCAAGTCCCGACCATTGTCAGGCTCGGGATCGGTCGCGTCGGGAATGTTCAACTCATCGGGAAATCTCGGATCAAGACCGCCATAGATCACATCATCACCGGCGCCGCCATTGATCGTATCCGATCCCTCGCCCCCGATGAGGGTGTCATTCCCCTCGTCACCATCAATCAGGTCAGCATCAATACCACCGTCGATGATATCCGCACCCGTGCCGCCTGTGATCGTATCGGCATCGTCGCCGGTCAGGATCACGTCATCGCCATCTCCACCGGATACGAAATCCCGGTCGTTTTCAGGATCAGGATCAGCCGGAACAATTGTGCCAAAGCCCAGATCGGGAAGCGGACCTGTCGATACCGGAGACCCGGAGTCGATCGTGTCATTTCCCGCGCCGCCAAGGATGCTGTCCGCCCCATCGCCACCAATCAGGGAGTCGTCTCCGATCTCACCGAGGAGCGTATCATCACCGTCGCCCCCGATCAGCGTGTCATCGCCCGGAAGCCCGGTGTCGATCACGCTGCCCGGCAAGCCGAAATAAACATCCGTCACGTTAATGCCGTCCGAAGTTCCGGCCTCATCGGAATACCGAATGACAAGCTGTGACACGGGGCCCGCGATTTCAACCAACAAACCATGCGTCGGATTATCGTCTGAACCGGACCCGGCACCGAGCGCCTCTTCCGGACTCAGGACGGTCACAGCTGATCCCGCCGTGAATGTCACCGGGATGAGATTGTCATCGGCATCGAGGGCAAAGATCTGGACATGCTCAGTGCCATCCAGATCGTTGATCTTGAACGACACATTCTCCACCTCTGACGAGAACTGAAGTTTGAGATCGGTTTTTCCCGCCGCAGTGAGGTCCGCCGAGAGCGAACTGTTGGCATCCGCTGATGCGCCACCCGTCACGACGCCCGAAACGTCCTGCGTGTTCGCCCCAAAGGTCGTATCATTTGTCACCGAGGTCTTGAGCACCGAGAACGTGACATCAACAGAGCCGGTATTCTGCGTGAACCCTGTGATCGGATCGCCCGCATCAATCGGGTCTGCATCGTTGGGATCGGGTGCCTCGCTCCACTGAAACACCTCCCGTCCGCCCGCTGCAGGATCGGGCGTGTCGCCGACGAGCAGGTCATTTCCCGCACCGCCCTCGACAGAATCGCTGCCGGATCCGGCAAAAACCCGATCATCACCATCGCCGGACAGGATCGTATCATCCCCACCCAGGCCATCGACCACATCATCGTTGGAACCATCCGGTGCATCATTCGCGTCAATACGATCCCCCTCGGGATCAGCCGCGTAAGCTATATCAATGCGGTTTTCGGTGTTATCACCGTCAATTCTATTAATTGCCATGTTCCATCTCCCGTGCTTCAAAAGCACATGCTTGCGACCCTGTTCAAAAACGCCTGCGCCATTCCTGACGATGCAAGACAGGAGCGGCCAGCACAGAACCAAAGGGGAAGCAATACCAACATGGCACTACACTTAGGGGCAAGACAGCCCAAAACTTCCAAATATCGCGTTTAGGCAGATCCGTAGGCAGCGCGAGCGCAGTACGGATAAACGCGATGGTTTTGTGCGGCCGCCCCCGCGACCTACAGACATAACCCCCCAGTTGGGCTGACTAGACATTATCCATTTGAATAGGCTGGCCCAAGGGAAATCTGGCGCAAAAGCGCCAAAATTACGTCACGCTTGTTAACGCGTGCCTTGTTTTTGCCACACAGCACTCACCCTATGGTAATATACTGTTTCCCAAGCCGATTAGGCTGATTTCTAAAAATATGAGAAAACCCGAACAACCACCATCGCACCCGCCACACACCACACGCATAGCGTGTAATTGTTTCAAATTCTGCGACATGTGAGTCCCCCTTCCCGCCCCTCACCGCACCTGTGGCAAAATGATGGCACCCCGACGGAAACCGCAACAATAGGGCTTCGAACCGACCTC